>NZ_JCAMPD010000011.1:0-181551 GCF_059511845.1 Flavobacterium sp. PLA-DH12 | reverse complement strand
ATTATTACAATATTTATATTACTATAATCACGAAAGACCACATCAGGGAATTGATGGAAAAAAGCCAATTGAAATGATAAATCCGTTACCGAAATAAGTGACTTTTACAGAAATGACAAACTATGTGGGTATAAAACAAAAAACCGAAGCGTTTGCTTCGGTTTTTTTATTGGAATTTGGTCCCGATAGCTATCGGGATGAAATTTAATCAATCCATTTATAATATCTCGCCCCAATCAAAACTGGGATTTCTTTTTCGATTCTATCTAAAACCCATTCGTTTTTAGGAGTTCTTACGCTTTGTTTTTGTTCTTTTTTATGAAGACTTTCGTAAGTGCTGAAATCAATTTCTACGCTTTCGGCTAAATTTTCAAAAAGTTTCACGTTTTCTAAAGCCGATTTCCATTCTGGCTGAATCGTTCCTTCAAAAACTTTCGATTTTGATCCGCTTCCATAAGCTAAGAAACCAAATTTAGTTCCAGCTACTTCTTTATTTGTATCATAAAAATGAGCCAAAGTTGACAATAATCCCATGAAAATAGAACCAGTATAAAGGTTTCCTATTAAAGAAGAAGCCAATTCAGCAGGTTGTAATTTCTCAGTTACAAAACTTCTGTAATCATCAGATTTTGCTACTTCTTTAATTTTTGTCTGATAATCTGCTGGCGCAATATCATCGGTGATAATTTTTTCGGCGCTGTCTAAAGCATAAATTTCAGATAACATTCTTCTTCCTTGAAAAGAATATGGCAAGTGCATTACAATACTGTGCCAAGTGTTATATAAAGTTTCGGTAGTGTTTTTTAATTTTTTGAATGAAAAGTAAGCATTGCGCGTACGATCCATGTAACATTGATTCGAATATTGTCCGTCAAAAACAGGCTGATCTTTATGGATTTCTATTTCAGCTTCTAAATTATCAAACCAAGAATCGTTGTTTGCGTTTTTAGTAATTTCTTCTTTAGAAATCGTTCTGTATGGTTTAAAGAAATCAAAAACACCTTTTGTGCTCGTTGCCCAATTGTCATCAAAAGCAATAATTTTTGGATTTGAAGCAATTAACATGGCGACAGCTCCGGCTCCTTGAGTGTATTCTCCTCCTGAATTTAAATCGTATTTTGCAAAATCAGAAGTAACTACAATTGCTTTTTTAGTCGGATTCAGTTTTACAAAATCTAAACAGTTTTGCATCGCATCAACTCCACCAATGCAGGCAAAAGTGAAATCTACAACGTCGCATTCCGCTAATGAATCTTCACCAAATTTTTGCTCCATTAAACTAATTAAATAAGAAGCGATAGGTTTTGAGCTGTCAACACCGCTTTCGGTACCAACATAGATTCGGCTTATTTCTTTTAAATCAATTTTATTATCAATGATAAGCTTGGTTAAAGCATTTGCTCCAAAAACAACCGCGTCCTGATGAACGTCTGGAAAAGTCATTTTTAGTAATCCAAGACCTTTTTCTAATTTTTCTGGTTCAATATTTCTGGCGATCGCCAAAGTTTTTATGGGTAAATGTATGTTTGCTACATCGAAGGATATAGCATCAATTCCTGTTTTCATTCTTAATTTTTTGAGCCGCTAAAGGTAAAACTATGTTGCGGAATGACAATTTTTTACTTAGACAAAATTTCTGCCGAAGAGCACTTTTGAAGAAAATAAATCAAAAGTTTGAATAAAATAACAATATGATAAATTTTTGGTAATCTACTTAGAATAGAATTTCCCTGCTATGGCTTAAAAAGCAGTATTTTGAAATTTACATAGTGAATTATTTTTTAGTAGCTTTATTATTGTACGTAAAAATACGTAGAACTGAGCTATTTTAAAATCATTATAAATAAGAGCGAAATGGTTGTAGTTCTTTTGTAATTGAATTATTTTTGTGTAATTTTTTAAAACAAACTACTTAACACTTATGGCACAATCTGCACTATTGAATGCTTCCATCTTAAAGAAAGTAGCTATGGCTCTTTCGGGAATATTCTTAATCACGTTTTTAGCGCTGCATGTTTCCTTAAATTTTATTTCTATTATTAGTGAAGACGTTTTCAATGAAGCTTCTCACTTTATGGGATACAATCCGCTGATTCAGTACGTAATGCAGCCAATTTTGGCAATTGGAGTAATTTTCCACTTCGTAATGGGATTTATTCTTACTGCTCAAAACAGCGCAGCACGACCAATCGCTTACGCTAAATACAACGGAGCTGCGAATGCTTCTTGGAGTTCTAGAAATATGATTATTTCTGGATTGGTTATTTTAGCTTTCTTAGGATTGCACTTTTATGATTTCTGGTTTCCTGAAGTTACCTACAAGTATATTGCGGGTACAGCGCCAGATGCTACAAGGTATTATGGTGAGTTGGTTCACAAATTTCACGACCCAATCCGTACAGCATTGTACTGTGTGTCTTTTATCCTTTTAGGATTCCACTTATGGCACGGGTTTGCATCTTCTCTTCAATCTGTAGGGATGCACAACAAATACTCAAGATTTTTATCAAAAGTAGGTTACTGGTTTGCAGTTGTAGTTCCAGCGCTTTTTGTAATTATCGCTTTATTTCATCATTTCAATAATTAATATCAATTATAATGGCATTAGATTCAAAAATTCCAAATGGTCCTATAGCGGACAAATGGACAAATTATAAAGATCATATTAATTTAGTAAACCCTGCTAACAAACGTAATTTAGATATTATCGTAGTTGGTACAGGTTTGGCTGGAGGTTCGGCTGCGGCTACTTTGGCTGAGTTAGGATATAACGTAAAAGCATTCTGTTTCCAAGATTCTCCACGTCGTGCGCACTCTATTGCGGCGCAAGGAGGTATCAACGCAGCAAAAAACTATAAAGGTGACGGTGACTCTATTTACAGATTGTTTTACGATACTGTAAAAGGTGGAGATTACCGTGCTCGTGAGGCAAACGTTTATCGTTTAGCTGAGGTTTCAGGTAATATTATTGACCAATGTGTGGCTCAAGGGGTGCCGTTGGCTCGTGAATATGGCGGACTTTTAGATAACCGTTCTTTTGGAGGAACTTTGGTTTCTCGTACATTTTACGCACAAGGACAAACTGGACAGCAATTATTGTTAGGAGCTTATTCTGCAATGAACCGTCAGATTGGTCGTGGAAAAATTAAAATGTACAACCGTCACGAAATGCTTGACATTGTAATCGTGAACGGAAAAGCGAGAGGTATTATCGCTCGTGACTTGATTACAGGAAAAATAGAAAGACATTCTGCTCACGCAGTAGTAATTGGTTCTGGAGGATACGGAAACGTATTTTTCCTTTCAACAAATGCTATGGGAAGTAACGCAACAGCAGCTTGGAAAATTCATAAAAAAGGAGCGTTTTTCGCAAATCCTTGCTACACGCAAATTCACCCAACATGTATTCCAGTTTCAGGAGATCACCAGTCTAAATTGACTTTGATGTCTGAATCTTTACGTAATGACGGTCGTATTTGGGTACCTAAAAACCTTGAAGATGCAAAAGCAATCCGTGAAGGAAAGAAAAAAGCAACTGATTTATCTGAAGACCAAAGAGATTATTTCTTAGAAAGAAGATATCCTGCGTTTGGTAACTTAGTGCCTCGTGATGTTGCGTCTCGTGCAGCTAAAGAAAGATGTGATGCTGGTTTTGGAGTTAACAAAACTGGAGAAGCAGTTTACTTGGATTTCGCAGCAGCAATCAAACGTTACGGAACTGAAGATGCTTATGTAAAAGGTTTAGATGATAAAGATGCTGCTTTGGTAACTAAATTAGGAGCTGCTATCGTGAAAAGTAAGTACGGAAACTTATTCCAGATGTATTACAAAATCGTTGACGAAGATCCTTATACTACACCAATGATGATTTACCCAGCGGTTCACTACACAATGGGTGGAACTTGGGTTGATTATAACTTAATGACTACAATTCCTGGATGTTTCTCAATTGGAGAATCTAACTTCTCTGACCACGGAGCAAACAGACTTGGAGCTTCTGCTTTAATGCAAGGTTTGGCTGATGGATATTTCGTATTGCCATACACTATCGGAGATTATTTAGCTCCAGATATTAAAATGGGAGAAATTTCTACAGACTTGCCAGAATTCGTTGAAGCTGAAAAAGCAGTTGTAGATCAAATCAATAAGTTTATCAATAATAACGGTAAACATTCTGTAGATTATTTCCATAAAAAACTTGGAAAAATTATGTGGAATAAAGTAGGTATGGCTCGTAATGCTAAAGGATTAACTGAAGCTATCGAAGAAATTGCTGCTTTACGTGAAGAGTTTTATAAAGATGTAAAAGTTCCTGGAGGTGCTTACGAATTTAATCAAGAATTAGAAAAAGCAACTCGTGTTGCCGATTTCTTAGAATTAGGAGAATTGTTCGCGAAAGATGCTTTACACCGTAACGAATCTTGTGGAGGTCACTTCCGTGAAGAATACCAAACAGAAGAAGGAGAAGCACTTCGTGATGACGAAAACTTTGCATACGTTGCAGCTTGGGAATACAAAGGAAAACCAAGTGACGCGGTATTACACAAAGAACCTCTTAATTACGAAAACATTAAATTAGTTCAAAGAAGTTATAAATAAGAATTTGGTCGAAAGCCCAAAGTCTTAAAGTCAAAAGGCAAAATGTGCCAAGCGACTTTCGACTTTCGACTTTATGACTTTCAAACGAAAAAGGTATGAAACTTACATTAAAAATATGGCGTCAAAAAAACGCTCAAGATAAAGGAGGGATTGTAGAATATCCTATCGATGGAATCGAGCCGGACATGTCTTTCCTTGAAATGTTAGACGTTCTTAACGAAGGTTTAATCAACAAAGGAGAAGAACCAGTTGCATTTGACCACGATTGTCGTGAGGGAATCTGCGGAATGTGTTCTTTATTCATCAATGGAGAAGCGCACGGACCAGACAGAGGAGTTACAACTTGTCAGTTGCACATGCGTATGTTTAAAGATGGTGATACGATTTTTATCGAGCCATTTAGAGCAAAAGCTTTCCCAGTAATTAAAGATTTAGTGGTTGACAGAAGTTCTTTTGATAGAATTCAACACGCAGGAGGGTTTATTTCTGTAAATACTTCAGGAAATACAATCGACGCGAATACTATTCCAGTTCCAAAAGACGATGCAGATAAATCATTTGATGCTGCTGCTTGTATTGGTTGTGGAGCTTGTGTTGCAACTTGTAAAAACTCTTCAGCAATGTTATTCGTTTCTGCAAAAGTTTCTCAATATGCATTATTGCCACAAGGTAAAGTTGAAGCAACGGATCGTGTTTTACACATGGTTCACCAAATGGATTTAGAAGGTTTCGGTAACTGTACTAATACAGGAGCTTGCGAAATTGAATGTCCAAAAGGAATTTCGCTTGAAAATATCGCACGTATGAACCGTGAGTATTTAGCAGCAAGCTTAAAAGGATAATACACAATTTAGTATATTTTAGAAAAACGCTTCCGTTACGACGGAAGCGTTTTTTGTTTTCTGAAACAGCGTAATTTATTTGTAAATCCGTTCAAATGTGTAAAAGGCTTCAATTTATCTTAAAAAAGAGCTTAAAACAGGTGATTTTAAGTTTTTGATGCAAACGGGTTCTGTTTTGTTTTAAAGTGGTCTAATGCGCTAATTTGATTTTTTGTTTCGATGAATTGTTTCCTGAAATGTTTATTTTTGTAATTAGAAAAAAAATAATAGGCATGAGCACGGAAAATGAAGTTTTAAATTACAGTAAAGAAGAACGTAAAAATCATATTTTAAAAGAGATTAACCTGCACACTCGTGTAAGTTTTGAAACTCTTTCGGCTAAACTTGGTGTTTCTGAAGATACTGTTCGACGAGATATTAACGAGCTTGATGCCGATTCACTTTTAATCAAAGTAAAAGGTGGTGCGATGACCAAAGGATATCACTATTCGTCATCGAACCAAACTTATGCAGTAGAAGCAAAACAGGTTATTGCACAAAAAGCAGTAGATCTTCTCCATGACGGAATGGTTTTAATTGTGGATGGCGGAACAACCATTCGCGAATTTATCCGATTAATTCCAAACGATCTTAATTTGACTGTTTTTACTATTACTGCGTTAACGGCTGTGCAGCTTTTAGATAAACCAAATATTAAAACCATAATGATTGGCGGAAGCATTTCTTCGTATAGTCAGATGTGTGTGAGCGGAGAGGCTTTTCATCAATTGGCTAATATAAAAGCAGATCTTCTGGTTCTTGGAACAAATGCTTTAGACATAGATGGTGGTTATTCTGATTCTGATTGGGAAACGGTTCAGGTTAAGAAAGCAATGATTCAGGCTTCTAAAAAAACAGCGGTTTTAACTATTACAGAAAAGCTAAATACAGTTCTTAAAATGAAAATAGCTAGCTTGTCTGAGATAAATTATGTTATAACTGAAGAAGAGCCAACTCATGCAAAACTAAAATTATACAAAGAGAATTTTCCTGACTTGACTGTGATTTAATTTCAAAACCTGTTTTTTCTACTTATCCATAGAACAAGATGAAAATTGCTTTAATCCAAACCGATCTTTTTTGGCAAGATGCCAGTAAAAACCGAGAAAATTTCGATTCGAAAATCAATGAAATCGATTCGGAAGTAAATTTGATTGTGCTTCCAGAAATGTTTTCGACCGGATTTACAATGAATGCTTCTGAAGTTGCGGAAACTATGCAGGGCGAAACCATTGGTTGGATGAAATTTAAAGCAAGACAAAAAAACACAGCAATTACAGGAAGTGTCGTCATTGCGGAAAATGGAAAATATTATAATCGTATGATTTTTGTTTTTCCGTCAGGTGAAATCCAGTATTACGATAAACGTCATTCGTTCTCTCTTGCGGGCGAAGATAAAGTGTATACACGCGGAAATCAAAAAGTTATTGTAGACTATCTGGATTGGAAAATATGTCTGCAGGTTTGTTATGATTTGAGATTTCCGGTTTTTGTGCGTAACACAGAAAATTACGATCTGATTTTATATGTCGCCAATTGGCCAAAAGTGCGAACCAATGCTTGGGATGCTTTGCTGAAGGCGCGTGCTATCGAAAATCTTTCGTACGTAATTGGGGTAAATAGAATAGGGAAAGATGCTCATCATTTGGAACATATTGGCCATTCGCAAGCGATAGATTTCTTGGGAAATTATATTTTAGAACCGCAAGAAAAAAATGGTGTCTTTGTCGTAGAATTAGACAAAAACACCATGTATGAAACGCGTAAAAAATTAGATTTTCTAAGCGATAAAGATCAGTTCGAAATCAAGCTTTAGAACGCTTTCCGTTTCTTTTCTGCTTCTTTTTTCTTTTTATCGTCTTGTTTTTTCTCGACTTCTGGATTAAACGGAATGCTTAAGTCGATGGTTTCGTTCCTGTCCCAATTGGCACGGACATCAAATTCCTCCTGATTGTAAAAAACTTCTTCGGCATATCTCTTTTCTAAGAAGTTTCCAGTGTCGTACACTTTATTTTTATTGTCATCATAAATAATACGAACCGTAAACATATCAGGCTGCAACAAATTGAATTCTAAAGTAGTTGCGCCTTCAGAATATCCTTCGGCTAAAACAACATCTCCTTTTTTATTGGTCAATTCGACAATTATAGGGAAACGTTTTACATTTTTCAGATTTAAAATGATGTTTCCGTAATCGGCATATTCTTTAGTGCTGAGTTTGTACGATAAAGTATCGTTTGTTTTTTCGTAAAAATCGGTCAAAGCGCCTGGCAAGAACGTAAAACTGTATTTATCAAGAGGTTCTTTTTTGAAATCAAAATAAAGCTTTTGGTCAAATTCATCGTATTCTGTCGTGTAAGGAACTGCAACAGAATCTTTGTTAACCAATTTGATTTTAGATTTATCAAATTTTACCAATGGAGTTTCAGTTTCCAATGTAAAACGGTCTCTAAAATTAAGCTGACCATTTTGCACTGCTTTAATATTTAAAGTGTCTTTTTTTAAGGCTTTAATTTTAAAAGAGAATCTCTTTTTGTAATCTCCTTTCTCAACTTCCATTGATAGCGAATCTGCTTTTACAGGTTTGTACCAAACTTGCAACGAATCCTTTTTAGGGAATTGGGTTACTATAGTTTCCAGAACTTCATTGCCATTTTTTAAGGTAATTTTTGGTTGTGATTTCTTAAAATCCTGTTTTCCTTCATACGGAAGATACAAGCGGTTTCCAGAAGCCTGAATAGGTTTGAATGCTTTTAGCGGAAGCGTTTCTTTAAATAATTCTAATTCGTAAACAGTATCTGAAGGAACTGTGATGTAATTTTTCAGAAAACCAATTTTATCGTCTTTTGGGTTAAATTTATTGTTAGATCCTTTGTCTTTTAAAGCAACCAAAAGATATTTCCCTTCCTTTAAATTTTCAAACTGAAAAGTTCGCATACTATCTAAAGTATTGGTAATATAGCGTGGAAAATCTTTGTAAATGGTAGAATCTTTGAATTTATCATTTACTTCGTATAGCATTACAGAAACAAAATTGTCAACATATTTTCCGTAAGAATCTTTAATTCTTCCATTCAATTTCAGCGAATCAATATGCGATCCTGTTGAAAAAATATATTTGAACTGATTTAGGGCATTTCCTTCATTGTTATCCTGAATAGCTTGCCCAAAATTTAAACTGTAAGTTGTGTTTGGCAACAAAGTATCTCGAAGTTCAATCTTGATAAATTTGCTGACACTCATAGGCGTAATTAATGGCTCATTTTTTAAAGGCGGAGAAATAATCAGCTGCTTATTGGTGTTTTTAAGTTTGACATATTCGTCAAAATTTAAAGTGATTGTACTTCCTTTAAAATTGGTGCTGAAATTTTTTGGAAAGCTAGATGTTAAAACAGGAGGTAACGTATCTTTTAAACCGCCGGTAATACTGCCTCTTTTTGCGCAGCTTATCATTGATATTAAAACTATAAATGCAATATATTTTAGAGTGTTTTTCAACATAACGGTTTTTCAATTTGATTGCACAAAATAACGATTATATTTGCTTTAATCGAAATTTTTTAGCCATTTATTAGGATTTGGCACTTTTGCGGATCTTCTAAAATTTTGGTGTTTCAAACATTTTAAAATGATATAATTTCTTACTTTTGGGGTAAAATATAATTTTCTAAGTTTTGTTCAAGCGAATTTTTCCAGTTTTGTTTCTCTTTTTAATGTTATCATGCACTAAAAATGAAAAACCTGTAATCTCTTTTTATTACTGGAAAACGTTGTTCAAATTTTCAAAAACAGAAAAAGAAGTTTTGAATGAGAATGGTGTTCAAAAGCTGTATGTAAGGTATTTTGACATTGGACTTCATCCTGAATCAAATTTACCCATTCCCATAAGTCCTATTCGATTTGAAGAAAACCCAAAAAACTATACAATTGTTCCAGTAGTTTTCATTCAAAACAAAGTGATGCTACAGCCCAATCTTGATGTGGAGAATCTAGCTCTGAAAACTTTTGATTTTATAGAACAGATTAATTCTAAAAACGAAATTACGTGTCAGGAAATTCAAATTGACTGCGATTGGACTTTAAAAAGCAAAGACAATTATTTAAAATTTATTGAGGTTTTTAAAAAACTTTCGAAAAAGAAACTTTCAGCTACTATTCGATTGCATCAGGTGAAATACTTTAAAAAGACAAAAATCCCAAATGTCGATTCTGGAGTTTTGATGTATTATAATATGGGATCGATTGCACCCGATTCTCTAAATTCTATTTACGATCAGAAAGTGGCAGAGCGATATCTTAAAAGTTTAAAAAGATATCCGCTGCATCTCGATTTTGCTTTTCCAATTTATTCTTGGGGAATTCATATTAGAAATAATAAAGTGATTGGACTGAGTTCTAAAATGAGCAGTGCATCATTAGAAAAAGATTCCAACTTTGAAAAAACAAGTCCGATTTTTTTTAGGGTAAAACATTCCAATTATAAAAATGGTGTTTTTTATGAAGAAAATGATCTTTTGAAAATAGAAGAAATAAAACCAGAGGATTTAAAAGAAATGGCAGAAGATTTGCAAGATCATCTTGTCGAAAAGCCAAACGAAATTATATTTTACGATTTAGACGAATTCAATTTAAACAATTATGAAAAGAATATTTTTAAGCAAGTTATTTCTTGTTTCTAGTGCCGTTTTGCTTTCTGCATTCGGAATTGCATACGCTTGCGCAGATGGAGATTGGGATTCTTATGGTTCTTATAATTCAAATTTCACTCCAGAAACTTTTGCTGACAAATCGTATTCGCCTTTGTTTCTATCGGGAGGAATATTTTACGGAATTGGTTTTGATACCCAACACAATTCTCGTTTTAATAAAAATATAAAATCAGATTGGGCAGATTATTTAAAAGGAAAAGTCGATACAACAACAGTCAATTATTTTTTGATTGGTGATGAAAAACCTAGATATTATTCTGATGACAAAAATATCATCAAAAATAAAGAAGAAATTGAAGGTTTGCATGTTTATTATAAAACGAAAAAAGAAAATAAAAGCACTCAAAAATGGGGGAAAAAGCTGAATCTGAAAGATGAGAAAGTAAAAAACTTTGTAGAATTTCTGTATTTGGCTCAAAAAATAGAAACGGTTTCAATTGGTGATGATTATTGGAGTTATGATCCTGTCGTGGCAAAAACTTTCAATGATGCCAAAATGATTCAGTCCATAGAAAATGTGTACAATACTTTGTCTGATCCGTTTTTGAAAAACAGATATTGGTTCCTGACGATGAAAGCACGTTTTTATAGCAATGACAAGCAAAAAGCAATTGACTTTTTTAATAAAACCGAAAGTTCTGTTGCAAAGAACACTCTGTATTATCGTGCTTTGGCGTATGTTGCTGGAATTAATTATAAACAGAAAAAATATGCGACTTCTAACTATTTGTATGCGCAAGTTTTTGATAAATGTCCAGAATTAAGAGTGGTTACAGCTTATAGCTTTAAGCCAAAAAATGAGTCAGATTGGACTAAAGCTTTGGCAATGGCAAAAAATAACAAAGAAAAAGCGGCGCTTTGGGCGATACATGGATATTACAAAGACGAAAAGCAGGCGATTGAAAAAATCTACGAATTAGATCCAAAAAGCGAACACCTAAATTATTTAGGGACAAGATTGGTTAACTCCCTAGAACAAAAAATAAATAATTCGTTTCAAGTAGACGGGCAAGGAGAAAATCAGAAGCCAAAACCGCAGACTGTTGCCGAAAATAAAGCTGAAAATAAAGCAAAAGTAGACAATAGCGCTGTTGATTTGATAGCGAAAATTTCTGCTGCAGGAAATACAGAAAAACCATATTTATGGGATATTGCCATTGGATATCTTCAAACGTTAAAAGGAGATTATGCAAATGCAGATAAAAATTACAGCAAAGCTGAAAAAACACTTCCGAAAACAGAATTGGCAGGAATGCAACTTCGCTTATTGCGCTTTGTAAATAATTTAAGCAAGATCGATAAGCTGACAGATAAAAATGAGAAAACCATTCTAGCCGATTTGAATTGGTTGTACGCTGAACTTCCTAAAAATTATAAAGGAGACACATTTCGTTATCAAAATGCTTCTTCATGGAGCAGAAGTTATTTGTCACATTTGTATAAAGAAAAAGGAGATCAGGTTATGGCAGAGATTTATGGAGAATCACGCTATAGTTATTGGAACGACGGAAATGCTTATTATGACAATGAAAAAAATCTGCTTGCAATAAAAGGCTTTTTAGAAAAGTCTAATAAATCTGAAATTGAGAAAATTGGTGCAGGAATTTATAGTTTAAAATTGAAAGACATTAATAACTTTCAGGCGGTTCAGGCAACTTTCAAAAACAAAATTCCAGAAGCGATTGAATTCATGAAACAAACAGATTCAGTTCAATATTATAAATTCTTGGGAAATCCGTTTAACGGAAATATTAAAGATTGTCACGATTGCGAACATGCAGCGTATCAAAAGAGAAAATATACTTTCATGGATTTCTTAACTACTATAAAAGAAATGCAGGATAAATTGGCTCAAAAAGAAGATGTTTACACGAACAGTCTTTTGCTGGGAAATGCTTTTTATAATATTTCTCATTTTGGAAACGGAAGAACTTTTTACGAAATGAGTATTGTGGGTTACGGATCGAGTCCATATTCATTTAGAGATTCGATGAAAGAAATGATTACAAACAATTCAGTTTCTAAAATGTATTACCAAAAAGCTTTTGAAGCTGCATCAAACAAAGAACAAAAAGCAAAATGTTTGTATTTGATTTCGAAATGTGAAAGAAATGACTATTACAATAAAAAATACAATAACATAAACAGCTATTGGGAAATTCAAGATGATAAAGTTAATTTTATTGCTTGGAATTCATTCAAAGCTTTAAGAAAAGACTATTCTGACACAAAATATTATCAGGATGTTATTGCAGAATGTGGTTATTTTAGAACATACACGAACCAATAAATTTGAAACAATGGTAAACAAAATAGAACATATCGGAATTGCAGTAAAAAATATAGATGATGCCAATATTTTGTTCGAAAAAATGCTTGGTGTTCCGTCTTATAAAATGGAAGCTGTAGAAAGCGAAGGGGTATTAACTTCTTTCTTTCAGACCGGAAATAATAAAATTGAACTTTTGGTGGCAACAAATCCAGAAAGTCCGATTGCAAAGTTTTTAGAAAAAAAAGGAGAAGGTATTCATCACATTGCTTTTGATGTTGATGATATCGAAGCCGAAATAGCGCGTTTAAAAAATGAAGGTTTTGTTCTGATTAACGAAGTTCCGAAGAAAGGAGCTGACAATAAATTGGTCGTTTTTCTGCATCCAAAGAACACAAATGGGGTTTTGGTGGAGCTTTGCCAAGAAATTAAATAAAAAAATGTCATTTTAATTTTTGAATAAGACGTTGAAAATCAATTTCGTTTTTAAAATTCAACGAAAGTTTTAAAATTAAATTAAAATGATGTCTTAAAATATTTGGAGTGAATGAAAAATAGTAGTAATATTGCATCCTCTAAACCGGTCCTATAGCTCAGCTGGTTAGAGCACCTGACTCATAATCAGGTGGTCCCTGGTTCGAGCCCAGGTGGGACCACAGTTAACACTTAAAAAGCCTTATAAACATTGCGTTTGTAAGGCTTTTTTATTTCTAGGGGACGAAGTTTTATTTATTGAGTTTGATTAGAGTTAATTGATTAACTTAATATATCCCACTGAAAATTGTAATTTCCATCGAGTCCTATCCTTGTTCTGTGATTATTGATTATAACAAGTGCATCATTAATATCTTTACTTTTTCGTATTAGAAATCTAAAATAACCTGCATACGCAGAGTCGTATTTTGTCTGAGCTTTTAGATTGTCAATAGCTTCTAATAATTTTAGATAAATTCTTTCCCTGCTAGCGGGTTGTACGAGAGTATTATAATGGGTTATAGTGTCCTTAATGGATTCCTCAACCTCGTATAGCGAAAGTAATATCTCTCCATGTTGACGACAAAGTGTTATTCGATCAAGATTACATGCTTCAATTGTGTTTTTAGCTTTTTTTCTGTCAGGTGCGGTTGGATTAATTAGAATTCTTAATTCTGAATAACTAAAATAATCTTCTCCATTATCGTAGACAGGATGGATAATTTCATTTAATTTAGTATCCCAATTGTTCTTTGGGGTGTTGCATTTTTCGCATGCGGGAAATAAATTACTCCATAAAAATGTATATTTTGGATAGAGCGATTTAGGGTGGAAATGTTCGATGTTAGTATAGCTTGCGGCTTCTATATATGATTCGCAGTATACGCATTTACCCTTTGTTGAGAGAATAATCGCGTCTTTAATCTCTTCTTGACGATAATTGTTTACGGCTTCATTTTTTAACTTTTCAGGTATATTTTTGTATCCTTTATATTCTTTAATTAAATTTATTAAATTACTTGTCCATTGAAGTTGATTAGTAAGTAAAATAGGAGGGATTTCTTGTTTTAATACTTTTATCATAATCTATAAAAATAGTTTGCTTCTTTTGATCTCATAAACTTTTAATATTGGATCATTAGAATGTAGTATTTGTTGTAGTTTTTTGAATTCTATTTCAAAATTTTCATGGTTTTTGTTTTCTAGGGCTTTTTCTATTTCTGATAAAATGATTTCGGTACCTAATTCGTCATTTGAAGTTACATCCATTAAATCTGTAAGGATATCATTGATTTGCCAGCCTTTAAATGATTTTTCTAATGGTTTTAAAACCAGATTGCCTTCATGAATTGGAATTTTTATTATTTCATTTTCTGACGCAGAGGATATGACGTATGGAGAATGCGTGGTTAGGATAAATTGAATTTTTGGGAATATACTTTTTAAGCTTCTTACGATTGTTTGTTGCCATTCTGGGTGTAGATGTGCGTCAATTTCATCTATAAGAACAGTTCCTTTTGAAAATTCGATTAGTCCAAATTCGCCTTCATTTACTCCTTCGCACCAATCAATTATTGAAAAAACTATTGATAAAATGGATTTAAATCCACCGGATAATTCTTCTAAATAGCACTCCTTATTGTTGATTGAAAATACAGGTTCTAAATCGCGTTCTATTCGTACAAATTGGAATTTTTGGTTAAGCGGAGCAATTTGAGGTAGGATTGTGATCATTCTTTTCCAATTAGCGTTTTCAATTCTTGCCCAATCTTTTTCAATTATAAAATAGCGATTAATCATCCATTGCTTTATTGCAGGTAATGTGGGGTTTTGCAAGAAAGAAGAGTTTGAGTGTCTATAATGATCTCTTCGTGATTCTCCTTTTGATTCACTTTGCATTCCTGATATTTTTTGATAATCAAAATATCTATGCGCACCTATAGCAAACATGTTGTATGGTGGAATGTTGTGGAAATTAATTGTGGTGTCTACTCCTTCATGAGGAACAGCTCCCCAATTGCTGGGACTAAAGTGGCGGTATTCCTGATCAGAACTTACTATATTTGTTGCTCCAATTCTAGTACTCTTGTCATCTAATTTGTAATCAAGCCAAAATTCAGCATTTTTTCTAAATCTTGTAAATTGTAAATTATTTGAGCTAAGGCAGTAGGTTAGACATTTTAAAATGGAAGTTTTACCTGTTCCATTAGCTCCAATAATTATGTTAACATCTGGAGAGAATTCAATGTCAAGGTTGTCAAATATGCCAATATTTGAAACGTGTAATTTGTGGATGTAATCACTGATGTTGTTCATGTAGTTTTGGTGTGTTTTGTTTTTAAATTAGATCTCGGTTGCATAAGATAAGCTGTCTAATCGGAAAACAAATATTTACTATTCCAAATATATTGAAAAACAATTATGTCAAGATATAAATATTGTCAATTTAAATAAAATGTTCTCAATTAATATTTATGAACTTTATTATTTTGCTCTAAAATTTCAGCAAATTCGGGATTGAGTTTGATGAAATCTAAGACAATGTTAGTTGTTTCGGTTATCATTTGTTCTTTGTTGTTTTTGTCTTCAATATCGTTAGCTGGTTCTAAAAGCTGTTCGAATGAACTTCCATTGTATATTAAAATTGCTACATAATATTCTAGTATAATGAAGTCTATATTGTTGGAGTTCTGTGTTGCGAACTTTGTGTTTTTAGGTAGTTCTTTGAATTGTGGATTGTTGGTTTTCATGTTTTGTAATTTTTTTAGTTATTTATTGCTTTGTTTTTGTCATCCAATCTTTTGTAAAGTGGCAATGTTTGTCTATTTAGGTTTATCATTTTTACATTTATAATCATTCTATTGCTGTGGTCTTTTACTTCAAATTCTTTCAATACAGCATCTAATTTTTTAAATTCATCTACATAGCTTGAATCTGTATAAAAATCAGTGTAGAGTTCAGAAACTTGTCTTGAACAATTCCAAACTTGGCATTTGAATTTATCATTGTTCTTGGTAACGTATTTTGTGACGTAAGAAGCAATTGACCTGATGTTATTTGAATTTAATTCCCGAACATCAAAAGCGGAAAAATGGTTTGTAATTCTCGTCTCTCGGAATTATTCCGTTTTTCTTTTGCAAATCAAGCCAGTTTTTCTTGCATTTTTTGTTTTTTTAATGTGAAAATTGAAATTTTCCGTATCAAAAATTAAACTTTACTTTTCCTAAAATCTCTTAACTTTATCCATCCAAAACAAATTTAATCTTCAGATGGATAGATTAACTCCCGAACAGCGGAGTAAAACTATGCAGGCAATAAAAAGCACTGCAACAAAAGGTGAAGTAAGGCTTGCTAAAGCTTTATGGAAATTGGGCTACAGGTATCGAAAAAACAACAAAAAGATATTTGGAAGACCCGATCTTACTTTTGCCAAATATAAAATTGCCATTTTTGTTGACAGCGAATTTTTTCATGGTAAAGATTGGGAAACGCAGCAATTGAGAATTAAATCGAATCGAGAATACTGGATTCCGAAAATTGAAAGAAATATACAGCGGGACAAAGAAGTCAACTCTTTTTTAATTGATAGAAATTGGACCGTTCTTAGGTTTTGGAGTAAGGATATTGAGAAAAACCTAGAAGTTTGTCTCGCGAGAATTGAAGGGACAATAATGCTTTTGAGTATTTAAACTCTTGCTGCTTTTAGTTGTTTGGCTTCTATTTTTTCAATGCATTTGAATATTTCTGAAGCAAGTCTTTCAATAACAGGCATGCTTACCGAATTTCCTGCCTGCTTGTAGAGGCTAGAATTGGAGATTTTTGGCAATTTATAACTGTCTGGAAAACCTTGAAAACGGAAACATTCTCTTGGAGTTAATTTTCTAAAACCGAATTCTGTTGTAATGATCGGAACATTATGCCCGCCAGTGCCCATATTGGCAGTTAAGGTAGGACACACTTCTTTTTTGTTTTCGCGCACATATTGTCTCCTGAACTGATAAATTCTATCTTCTCTTACAACAGCTTCTTTTAGCATGTTGTACATATATTTATCTTCAGTGTAGTAGAATTTCTTATCGACTTTTTCTTTTATGATTAAATCGGTTACTTTTTGGGTTAATTCTTCTTTTTCTGGAAAATTGAATTTAAAACCTTTTTTCACGAAATCTTTGTCAAACGCAACCATAAAAATACGTTCCCGATTGTGCGGAATGTTTCCAAAATTTTTGGTGTTCAGGATTGCGCTGTCAAAAGTATAATTGCGTTTTTTGATTTCGCGCTGAATCACTTTCATGGTATTTCCTTTATCATGTCCTTTTAGGTTTTTGACATTTTCAAGAAATACCACTTTTGGTCTCATTTCATCAATAAAATCTAATATTTTAAAGAAATGATTTCCTCTACTATCATTAAAGCCTTTTCGATGACCTGCAAGAGAAAAAGGTTGGCACGGAAATCCTGCGGTCAGAATGTCAATTTTGTTGAGCTCTTTTACATCGAGTTGCATTACATCGCCTTCAATAAGAGTGTGTTCAAAATTGTTCCTATAAGTGATGCAAGCTTTTTTGTCAAATTCATTAGCCCATTCTAGTTTAAATCCGGCATTTTCAAATCCTAAACAAATTCCGCCTACACCTGCATATAAACTTCCGACTGTATATTTGTTTTTCATTTGATTCTTTTGAGGTTGAAATGGATCTGGATTTGTGGTTTTGAATTTTCTTAATTAATGGAATTAAATTTTACAAATATATTAATTCATGAACATTCTCTTAAATATAATTAGAATTGAATTCAAGCTCTTTTTTTGATGTAAATTTTCAGTATAGATTTTTTTTGCAGATAAGATGAAAATGATTTTTTTTCTAAATCAGGAAATTCTTATAAGCTTGTTTGTCTTGTAAATAGTGGCAGAAAGAGGATTTTCTTTTCTAGAATGTTTCCAGAAAAGGGTTGGGAGAGTTTTGAGGAAAAAATGTTAAAATTTGTTTTTCCCTTTTTTGTTTTAAAAGTTGCTTTTCTGCAAAAAACTTATACTTTTGTCTCAGATTTTGGAGATAGAAAAGCATTCGTAAGAAATTTCTATTGAAGAATATTTGTCAATAATTATCTAGACTTGCTCTTTGCAATAGCTTGAATTTATGAAAAATCTAAAAGCCCCATTTTTAGTAATTGCCTTGTTGTTGTTAAATGTTTCGGTAGCTACGGCACAGGATTTGCCTGATCCGGGTTCAGGTGAAATGGAAGAGGATCCTGGTTGTGATGAACCTCCTTGTGGAGCACAGCCGCCGGATTTCCCAATAAATCAAAATATCAGTTTTCTCCTTGCCAGCGGTGTAGCTTTAGGAGCAATAGCAATATATAAAAATCAAACAAAAAAAGCTTCAATTTAACATTGAAGCTTTTTTTATGGAAAATCTAGAATGTTATTTGTTTATCGAATAAAGTCTGGAAATATATTTTCCTACTACATCAAACTCAAGGTTGATTTTTGTTCCAACTTTGAAATCTTTAAAATTAGTGTGTTCGTAAGTATACGGAATAATTGAAACGCTAAATTCATTCGTCTTAGAATTAACAACTGTAAGACTAACTCCATTTACTGTTATTGAACCTTTTTCGATTGTGATGTTGTTTTGATTCTTATCGTATTCAAAAGTATAATTCCAACTTCCGTTTGCTTCTTCGATTTTTATGCAGGTTCCAGTTTGGTCAACATGTCCTTGTACGATATGACCGTCTAAGCGGTCGCCAAGTTTCATTCCTCTTTCAAGATTTACAATATCGCCAGTTTTCCAATCGCCGATATTGGTTTTTAAAATTGTTTCGTCAATTGCAGTTACGGTATAAAGAGAGTCTTTAATGGCTACAACTGTAAGGCATATTCCGTTGTGCGAAACACTTTGGTCTATTTTTAATTCGTGTGTTATGGATGAGTCAACTGTTATGTGAAGATTGTTTTGATCTTTTCTGATTTCGTGAACCTTGCCGAGTGTTTCTATAATTCCTGTGAACATTGTGGTTTTATTTTACTAAATTTGCACATCAAAATTAGTAATAAATAAACTGAGCTCATGAATAAAAAAGCAGAAAATATAATTGTTGGAATTTCAGTTGGAGATTTAAACGGTATTGGAAGCGAAGTTATACTGAAAACATTCGAAGATTCTCGTATGTTGGAATTGTGTACGCCGGTTATTTTTGCAAATGCTAAAATTCTATCTTTTGTTAGAAAAAGTTTTACATCGACAATTCAATTTCATGGAGTTGATAAATTAGATCAAATCATTCCGGGTAAAGTGAATGTTCTGAATCTTTGGAGAGAAGGGGTTGATATAAATTTTGGAGTAAATGATCCTAAAATAGGCGAGTATGCAATAAAATCTTTTGTGGCGGCAACAAAAGCTTTGAAAGATGGCGAAATAGATGTTCTGGTTACAGCTCCTATTAATAAATATAATATACAGTCTGAAGATTTTAAATTTCCAGGCCACACCGATTATTTGAATCAGGAATTAGAAGGCGATGCGCTTATGATGATGGTTCAAGATAATTTACGAGTAGGTTTAATTACAGATCATGTGCCGTTAAACGAAGTCGCTTCTCATTTAACGGAAGAATTAATTACTAAAAAAATCGAAACTATTAGAAAGTCTTTAGTTCAGGATTTTAGTATAGTGAAGCCAAAAATTGCAGTTTTAGGATTGAATCCGCATGCTGGTGATGGTGGTGTGATTGGAAAAGAAGATGATTTGGTTTTAAAACCAGTTTTGAAGAAAATATTTGATTCTGGGACAATGGCTTTTGGTCCATTTCCAGCAGATGGCTTCTTTGGTAGCGGTCATTATGAAAAATATGATGCTGTTGTGGCTATGTATCATGATCAGGGATTAATTCCGTTTAAAACCTTGTCTTTTGGAAAAGGAGTTAATTATACAGCAGGTTTAAATAAGGTTAGAACTTCTCCAGACCATGGCACAGCTTATGATATAGCAGGAAAAGACATGGCAGATTACAATTCATTTAAAGAAGCAGTCTATCTTGCAATTGATATTTTTCGCTCGCGTAATCAGTATGAGGAGATTAGCCAAAAACCTCTTAAAATAAAAGAAAAACAGTTATAAACAAAAAAAGGTGAATAAGATTATTAGTTTTATAATAATTTTATATCTTTGCACCCCAATTCGGATATCTAGTTTTAGAATCGGATTGATCAAATTGATGTTGAAATGAGCAAAACAAAAGAATTTTTAATTCCTTTCGTAGGATTAAAACTAGGAAAACACCATTTTGAGTATCAAATAAATAACACGTTCTTTAAGAACTTTGAGTACGACGAGTTTCAAAGTTCAGATGTTAAAGTCAATTTACTTTTCGATAAGAAAAGTAATATGTTAGAGTTAGAATTCAAACACAAAGGAACGGTAAACGTGCCTTGTGATCTGACAGGCGAAGATTTTGATTTACCTATAAAAGGAAAAATGAAATTAATTGTTCGCTTTGGAGAAGAATTTAATGATGATAATGAAGAGTTGTTGATTTTACCACATGGTGAACATGAAGTAGATATTGCACAATATATTTATGAAATGATCGCGCTTTCTGTTCCGCAGAAGAGAATTCATCCAGGTGTTAAAGATGGAAGTCTACAAACAGAAGCTTTGACAAAACTGAATGAATTAAGTGTAAAAGAACAAAAGGAAGAGAGTAACAAAGAAGAAGATATTGACCCGCGTTGGGAAAAATTAAAGAAACTATTAACGGATAAATAATATAGTAAAATGGCACATCCTAAGAGAAAGACCTCGAAAACAAGAAGAGATAAGAGAAGAACACATTACAAAGCTACTGTAGCTCAAATCGCTACATGTCCTATTACAGGTGAGGCGCATTTATACCACAGAGCTTACTGGCATGAAGGTAAAATGTACTACAGAGGGCAAGTTGTTATCGATAAATCTGAAGCGGTTGCTTAATACGTTTTTGTAAATTATACTAGAACTCTCACATAGTGAGAGTTTTTTTTGTTGGTTATAATTTTCGATTTTTAGGAAAATATAGACAAATTCGTGACGTTTTTTTTTGTAATTTTCAAGTCTTTTAAAAATTTTTCAAATTATCAATAATTTGAAAGGAAAATAATAGAATATAATGAATACAATCACAGCCGCAATTACCGCTGTTGGAGCTTATGTTCCTGACTTCGTTCTTTCGAACCAAGTATTAGAAACAATGGTTGATACCAATGATGAGTGGATTACCGCTCGAACAGGAATTAAAGAAAGAAGAATTCTTAAAGATGCTGATAAAGGTACATCGTACCTTGCGATACAAGCAGCAAAGGATTTGATTGCAAAAGCAAATATTGATCCGCTTGAGATTGATATGATTATAATGGCAACTGCAACGCCAGATATGATGGTGGCTTCTACGGGAGTTTATGTTGCTACAGAAATTGGAGCAACAAATGCATTTTCATACGATTTGCAGGCTGCGTGTTCAAGTTTCTTATACGGAATGTCAACGGCTGCAGCGTATGTTCAGTCAGGACGTTACAAAAAAGTACTTTTAATTGGTGCCGATAAAATGTCATCTATTGTAGATTATACTGATAGAGCAACTTGTATTATTTTTGGAGATGGAGCTGGTGCAGTTCTTTTCGAACCAAATTATGAAGGTTTAGGATTGCAGGATGAGTATTTAAGAAGTGATGGTGTAGGACGTGATTTTCTTAAAATTCCAGCAGGAGGTTCTTTGATTCCGCCTTCAGAAGAAACTATTAAAAACAGACAGCACAATATTATGCAAGACGGTAAAACTGTTTTCAAATATGCTGTAACCAATATGGCAGATGCCAGCGAATTGATTTTACAAAGAAATAATTTGACAAATCAAGATGTTGACTGGTTAGTGCCACACCAAGCTAACAAACGTATTATCGATGCTACTGCAGGAAGACTAGAATTAGACGAGTCTAAAGTGCTGGTAAATATCGAAAGATATGGTAATACTACTTCTGGAACTTTACCATTAGTATTAGCTGATTTTGAAGATAAGCTTAAAAAAGGAGATAATATTATCTTTGCCGCTTTTGGTGGTGGATTCACTTGGGGATCTATCTATTTGAAATGGGCTTACGATAAAAAATAAATTAAAACTAAAAACGAATCATTATGGATTTAAAAGAAATTCAAAACCTAATCAAATTTGTTGCAAATTCGGGCGTTGCAGAAGTGAAGTTAGAAATGGATGATGTAAAAATCACGATCAGAACAACTTTAGAAACAAATGTAACTGAAGCAACTTACGTACAGCAATTACCTGCTCAGGCAGCTTTACCTCAAGCGGCAGTTCCACAAGTTACAGCTCCAACAGTTGTAAGTGTAACTCCAGAAGCACCAGCTGCTAACGATTCTAAATATATTACTATAAAATCTCCAATCATTGGAACATTCTATAGAAAACCATCTCCAGATAAACCAGTTTTCACTGAAGTTGGAAGCACTGTATCTAAAGGTGATGTTCTTTGCGTAATTGAAGCAATGAAATTATTCAACGAAATCGAATCTGAAGTTTCTGGTAAAATTGTAAAAATTCTTGTAGACGATATGTCTCCAGTAGAATTTGATCAACCTTTATTCTTAGTAGATCCATCATAAATAAATTTAGATTTTAGATTTTAGATTTTAGAATGGTTCGAAAAAAGTTTTGTTAATCATCTAAAATTATCTAATTATCAAATTGTCTAATTATCTAATTAAAATAAGATGTTTAAAAAAATATTAATTGCGAATAGAGGAGAAATTGCACTACGTGTAATTCGTACATGTAAGGAAATGGGAATCAAAACTGTTGCAGTTTACTCTACAGCCGATGCAGAAAGTTTGCATGTTAAATTTGCCGACGAAGCGGTTTGTATAGGTCCTCCTCCGAGTAACTTATCGTATTTGAAAATGTCAAATATTATTGCAGCTGCAGAAATTACAAATGCAGACGCAATACATCCAGGTTATGGATTTCTTTCTGAGAATGCTAAATTCTCTAAAATCTGTCAAGAGCACGGAATTAAGTTTATCGGTGCTGCTCCAGAAATGATCGACCGTATGGGAGATAAAGCTTCTGCTAAAGCTACAATGAAAGCTGCAGGAGTTCCTTGTGTGCCAGGTTCAGACGGATTATTAGAATCTTACGAACATGCACAAAAAATAGCTAAAGAAATTGGTTATCCAGTTATGATGAAAGCTACTGCTGGTGGTGGTGGAAAAGGTATGCGTGCTATCTGGAAAGAAGAAGAGCTTCAAAAAGCTTGGGAAAGTGCGCGTCAAGAAGCTGCTGCAGCATTTGGAAATGACGGAATGTACATGGAGAAACTTATTGAAGAGCCACGTCATATCGAAATTCAAGTTGTTGGAGATTCTTACGGAAAAGCATGTCACCTTTCTGAAAGAGATTGTTCTGTTCAACGTCGTCACCAAAAATTGACGGAAGAAACGCCTTCACCTTTCATGACAGACGAACTTCGTGCAAAAATGGGAGAGGCTGCTGTAAAGGCTGCTGAATTCATTAAATATGAAGGAGCTGGAACTGTAGAATTTTTGGTTGATAAACACAGAAACTTCTACTTCATGGAAATGAATACTCGTATTCAGGTAGAGCACCCGATCACAGAACAAGTTATCGATTACGATTTGATCCGTGAGCAGATTATGGTTGCTGCTGGAATTCCAATTTCAGGAAAAAACTATCTTCCACAATTACACGCTATTGAAGTTCGTATTAATGCTGAAGATCCTTATAACGATTTTCGCCCTTCACCAGGAAAAATTACTACGCTTCATATGCCAGGAGGACACGGAGTTCGTTTAGATACTCACGTTTACTCTGGATATAGTATTCCGCCAAACTACGACTCTATGATTGCTAAGTTAATTACAACTGCACAATCTCGTGAAGAAGCTATCAGCAAAATGCGTAGAGCTTTGGATGAATTCGTAATCGAAGGTGTGAAAACTACAATCCCTTTCCACAGACAATTAATGGATGATCCAAAATATATTGCAGGAGATTATACAACTGCATTTATGGATACATTTAAAATGAATAGTCCAGAATAATTATAAAGGCTTCCAAATTTGGAAGCCTTTTTCTTTTATAAACCTTTATTAGTTGCAATATTTAAATTCCAATATTGGAAATCTAAACTTTAAAGTAGGAGCTTAAAACTTCACTGTAAGCTTTGTGATTTGGAATTTGATTTATTGAAATTTTTTTAAAGGTTACACTTTAAGTGTTTACTTATTACACACTTATTTTCTCTTTTACACACCTTTCACGGTATTTCTTTTTTTGGTATATTTGATGTAAAGTCTTTAAAAACAGGATTTTATGGTCTTTGGCATAGCTCTTTTCTTTTACGGCATAATAATTTCATTACTTAAAGCGTAAACAACTATTAATTAAAATATATACGTTATGAAAAATTTATTTTTATCAGCCGCAATTGTTTTAGGAAGTTTAACTTCATTCGCTTCAACTACACAAGTAACAAATACTATTGTAAAAACGATTTCTATCGAAGACGAATACACTGAAATCAAATTAGAAGAATTACCTGCTGCTATTACAGAATCTTTGAAAAAAGCATATCCAGAAGCAGTGATTACTAAAGCATATAAAAACGAAAAAGCTCAGTATAAACTTGATGTAACGGTTGGCGACAAAGTTGGAAATCTTTTCGCAAATGCAGACGGAACTTGGATCAAACAATAATCTAAATCTTAGATTTTGTGAAAATTCGGATCAAGAATACGAAGATCAAATTAACTATATTAAAAAAGAGCTATCATGAAAAATTTATTTTTATCAGCCGCAATCGTTTTGGGAGGTTTAACATCATTTGCTTCAACTTCTCCAATTTCAAATACAATCGTAAAAACAATCTCTATCCAAGATGATTATACAGAAATTAAATTGGAAGAGCTTCCAACAGCTGTAACAGATGCTTTGAAAAAAGCATATCCAGATGCTGTGCTTTCTAAAGCATTTAAAAACACAAAATCTGAATACAAGCTTGAAGTAACTGTTGGAGATAAAACAGGTAATCTTTTTGCTAACGCAGACGGAACTTGGATTAAAAAATAATTAAGTCTAACCCTTAAACTATAACTATGAAAAAGTTAATCTTATCGGCAGCAATTGTCTTAGGCAGTTTGTCGATGCATGCAGAAACCACTGCTGTAACTAACCCAATGGTACAGACAGTTAATGATCAGGATGGATATAAAGAAGTAGACGGAGTTCCCGCAGCTGTGAAGAAAGGCTTAGATGAAGCTTATCCTGGTGTAGTGCTTGAAAAAGCATGGGTAAATGATAAAAAGGAGTACAAAATTGAGATAACCGTTCGAGGCGAAAAATCGATCGTTTATACAGATGCTTCTGGTAACATTCTTAAAAAATAATTTAAAACCACAATATTATGAAAAAGTTAGTTTTATCAGCAGCGATTGTTTTGGGAAGTCTTTCAGTAAATGCTGCAGTTCTTCCAGCAATCTCAATTACTCAATCAGCAATTTTTCAAGATGCATTTACTGAAGTAGCAGCAGACCAAATACCGGCAGCTGTGAAGTCTACAGTTGAAAAATCGTTTCCAAACACTAAGCTAGAAAAAGCTTATAAAAACGATAAAAACGAGTATAAACTTGAAATTTCAAGTGGAGACAAGAAGTATACTATTTTTACAGATGCTTCTGGTAACATCATCAAGAAATAATTAAAATCAGCATTATGAAAAAGTTAATCTTATCGGCAGTAGTTGCTTTAGGAGCCATGTCAATTCATGCAAATGTATTGCCTGTTTCACAAAACACTAATGCAACTGTAGCTATTCAAACAGAATACACAGAAGTTACTGCAGATGCTGTACCTGCAGCTGTAAAAACAGCCTTGCAGACTGCTTATCCGGGAGCAAAACTGGACAAAGCATTTGTAAACGAAAAAAAAGAGTATAAACTCGAAATATCAGTTGGAGACCAAAAGGCTACTGTATACTCAGATGTCAATGGTAACTGGTTGAAGATATAAATTAGGTGAATTTAGATTTATGTTTTTGGTGAAAAAGAGATTGCGTCGTGCAATCTCTTTTTTTTTTACATATTTTACATAATTTTATGAAATAACAAGTTTAATAATATTATTTTAGCAAAAAGTCCCTAAAAGCAGATGCCGAAGATATTAGTAATAGAAGATGATATTGCGTTTTGTAAATTATTAGAAAAATTTCTAATCAAAAAAGCGTACGATGTAACGATAGCTTTCTCTGCAGCAGAAGCACGTGAAGCGGTTAAAAACGAATCTTTTGATTTGATTTTGACAGATCTTCGTTTACCTGATTCTGATGGTATCGGACTTATGTCTGAATTTAAAAATTCGCATCCGCATATTCCGGTTATTTTAATGACTGGATACTCTGATGTAAATACTGCTGTTAAAGCCATTAAAAATGGAGCTGCAGATTATATCTCTAAACCCTTTAATCCAGACGAGGTTCTTCTGGTTATCACCAATGCGCTGCAGGCTCCAAAAGCCGAAGTCGAAGAACAATCGGAAACTCCAGAAAAAAAGAAAAAAACAGTTAAAAAGACAGCAACAGCTGAGAACGAATTTGTAAAAGGAATTTCTGTTGCTTCAAAAAAACTTTTAGATCATATTCAATTGGTAAGTCCAACTGATATGTCTGTTTTAATTATTGGCGAAAGTGGTACGGGAAAAGAAATTATAGCCAAAAGCATTCATCAGCAGAGTAGAAGAAAAGACAATAATTTTATTGCAGTAGATTGCGGAGCAATTCCTAAAGAATTGGCGGCGAGTGAATTTTTTGGTCACTTAAAAGGATCTTTTACTGGAGCAATCAACGATAAAAAAGGATATTTTGAAGCGGCTAATGGCGGAACTTTATTTTTGGACGAAATTGGAAATCTTTCTTACGAAAATCAAATACAATTGTTAAGAGCGCTTCAAGAAAGAAAAATTAAACCTGTTGGAAGCAATAAAGAAATAAACGTCGATATACGCATTATTACAGCTACCAACGAAGATTTGCGTGAGGCAGTAAAAAACGGCGATTTTAGAGAGGATTTATACCATAGAATCAATGAGTTTTCGATTCAGTCTCCTTCTTTAAAAGATCGCGGTGAAGATTTAATGGTTTTTGCCGATTATTTCTTAGAAAAAGCCAATCAACAATTAGATAAAGATGTCATAGGATTTTCTCCAGAAGTAGTTTCTATTTTTCAAAATTACAACTGGCCTGGAAATTTACGTGAATTGCAAAATTGTGTAAAACGTGCTACTCTTTTAACTCGTGGAGATTTTATAGAAAGTGATGTGCTGCCGGCAGAATTTTTCCAAATTCAAAAACAGCATGCTTCAAACGAAGTTTTTTCATTGTCTGAAAATGAAAAAGAAACCATTATTCATGCGTTATCAAAAACACAGAATAATAAATCTGAAGCGGCAAAACTGCTTAAAATTACCAGAAAAACACTTTACAATAAATTGAAGCAATATAATATTGAATAAAAAAGTACTTTTCTAAAAAGTAGCATTTTAAATTTCTTGTTTCAATTCTGTAAAAAGAATTTTTATTTTTTCTTCTAAATCCGAAAATGTAGCTTTTAGATCAATTGTGTTTAAATCTTCTTTTTCCAGATCCTTTAAAAGTTCGCCAATTTCGTTCGATTGGATTTGTTTGAACATTGGAGCAATTCGATGCGCAATAGATTTTATTTCATCATGATTTTGCTCTTGAACCGCAATTTTTAAAAGCTCGATATTTTCTATAGTAGTATCTATAAAAGATTTTAAAACTTCTTTTAAGGCCGACTCATCTTGTCCCAAAAAGTCTTTCAAAGTTTCTAAAGAATAGATTTGAGAAGTGTTTTTATTTGTGTTTTCCGAATTTTCAGCCACAGGAACTTCTTCATGATCTAAAATATGCTGAATAGTTTCCAGTAAAATTTTAGGAGAATAAGGTTTCTTTATAACCGTAGTAAAACCAGCATTTTTATATACAGAAAGATCAAGGTCTGTTCTTCCAGTAAGTGCAATTACAGGCTGATTTTTAAAGACAGTTTCTGGAAATTCACGAAGTTTCTCTAAAAATTGAAACCCATCAATTTCCGGCATCTGAATATCGGTAATAATAAAATCGAAAGGTGTACTTTTTATGGTTTCTAAAGCTTTCGCAGGATTAGTAAACGAAAACACCTGATGCTGTTCTTGTTTTAAAACGCCGCTCGTTAAATTCAACAGATTGATGTCGTCATCAACAACAATAAAAGTTTGTTTTTTGGTGTTTTTTGACGGTTTATTTCTGATTTCATTTAAAGCAATATTTTCTTGACTGCTATCAAATAATAACGGTAGCTGAATAATAAAGGTGCTTCCTTTTCCAAAAATACTTTCTAAACTTAGACTTCCGCCCAAAATAGAAATAATCTTTTGACAGATTGATAATCCCAAGCCGGTTCCGCCGTATTTCTTCTCAATGCCTTCATTTGCCTGTGCAAATTCTTCAAAAACCAATTTTTGATTGGCTTTTTCAATCCCAATTCCGGTATCTTGAATCGAAATTGTAAAAAATTGGTCGTCATTCGCGTAAGCGGCAATTCGAATATGACCTTGTTCGGTAAATTTATAAGCGTTTCCAATAATGTTAGTCAGGATTTGCTTTAAGCGAAAAGGATCTCCAACAATTCGTTTTTGAAACTGATCGTCTACATTTATAATAAGATCAATGTCTTTTTGTTTGTAAACGGTTTGAATGTTTCGGGCAACATCTTCAATAATTTCGGGTAATGAAAACGGAACTTTTTCTATCGAGATTTTACCCGCTTCGATCTGAGAGAAATCTAATAAATCTTGAACAAGTTGCGTAATATACTCAGACGAATTTTTAATGTTTTTAACGAAATAAGATTGCTTGGTATTAACATCTGAATTGCCTAAAAGTTCAGAATAACCCACAATAGTACTCAAAGGTGTTTTTAAATCGTGACTTACTGTTGAAATTAATTGTTCACGGCTTTTGAGCAGATTTTTGGTTTTGAAGTTCGCGATTTCCAGCTGTTTCTTATACAATTGAGATTTTGAATAATCGCTGACAATTAGAATGGAGAAAAATACGGTCAATAATAAACCGATAACAGCCGAAGCCGTTACAATTTCGTTGACTCTTTTTAAGGATTTTTCTTTTAATGAATTGTTTTTTATCGAATTGATAATGATCTCTCGCTCAATAATGCGAAGTATTTTTCTAAGCTGATCCGAAATTGCGATTTCATTTTGAAGCAGTTTGTTTTCTTCAAAATTTAAAGATTCTTTTTTCTTTTCGGCTTTTAGTTTTACAGAACTCAAAAGCTTTTTAGAATTGGCTAAAATAGAATCTGAAGCTTTTTTGCTCAGCGTATTGGTGCTGTCATCTGGAATGTTCGAATTTAAATAATCGACATAACGCTGTAAAACACTTCGCTGATAACTTCCTAATTGATTTGGGTTCTTGGTAAAATCCTGAAGTTCCAATTTTCTTAGGTTAAACTCCATTTTTGTGATTTCATCAATCGCACTATTTACAGAAGTTTCGTCGTCTGCTTTGTTCTTGATTTCTCTTAATTGCTTAATGTTTTCGGTCTTTTCGGCCAAGAAATAAGTAACACTATCCAAAAGTGTTTTTTGATACTCTGTGGTGACAATTTGTTTTAAAGTATCAATTCGTTTGCGAAGTGAATCGGTTTCGATTAAATAGTTCTTGAAATCTTTCTCCGAATTATTCTGAATTGTCTGTCTTGCTAAACTTTCAGTTTTATATACATTCGAATATAATTTACTAACTCTAAGAATTTTGGTTTTTTCTAAAGCAATCTTATCTTCCAATTTGTTGTAAACAACATTTTCAGAATAGAGAAACCATCCCACCGTTACAACCAAAGCCAATAATGCAACATAGCTGAATAAAACTTTGATTGCGGTGTAACTTTTTTTGGTCTCCATATATTTGCTGAAAGATTTGGGAAATTCGGAATTATTAAAACATTGCAATTTATCTAAAAAAATCTGTTTTAAGAAAAGTAAATCTACTCAATATGTTACATAATTGTAAGGTGTGGAAACAAAAACAGCCGTAGATTGTATAAATCTACGGCTGTAAAATATTGTTTTTATAGGTTACAAAGTTTCGTCTAACCATTTGAAAAATTCACCTTGCCAAACCTGAGCATTTTGTGGTTTTAAAACCCAGTGATTTTCGTCTGGGAAATACACAAATCTACTTTTGATTCCTCTTAATTGAGCCGCTTGGAAAGCCTCTTGTCCTTGTCCGATTGGCACACGGAAATCTTTTCCTCCTTGGAAAATTAAAATTGGTTTATTCCAGTTCTGAACCAAAGTTGCAGGGTTGAAAGTGGTATATGCTTTTTGTGCTACCGCATTATCTTTTTCCCAGTAAGGTCCGCCAAAATCCCAGTTGTTAAAGAAAACCTCCTCAGTAGTTCCTAACATAGAAACGGTATTGAAAACACCATCATGAGCGATAAAAGTTTTGAAACGGTTTTTGTGAATTCCAGCTAAGTAAAATACAGAATATCCTCCGTAACTAGCACCAACGCAACCTAAACGGCTTTTGTCAACATAGCTTTCTTTTGCAACATCATCAATTGCAGAAAGGTAATCGTCCATAACTTGTCCGCCCCAATCTTTACTGATTTGTTCATTCCACTCAACTCCGTGTCCTGGCATTCCACGACGGTTTGGAGCTACAACTACATAACCTTTTGCAGCCATTAAAGAGAAATTCCAACGGAAAGAGTATGATTGCGTCAATGCACTTTGAGGTCCGCCTTGGCAGAATAATAAAGTTGGATATTTTTTAGAAGCATCAAAATTTGGAGGAAGAATTACCCAAACCAACATTTTTTTACCGTCAGTTGTTGTAACGTAACGTTTTTCTGTTTTGCTTAAAGCTAAAGTTTTATAAGTATCTGTATTTACATTTGATAATTGTTTCCAAGTATTTTTCTTCAAATTGAAAGAATAAATTTCACCAGCATGATTCATATCTGTTCTTGTAACGATAATATCATCTCCAGAGAAACCAATTAAATCATTTACATCAAAATCTCCATTTGTCAATTGACGAACATTGATTGCGATTTTAGTTAAACCAGGAAAATTAACTGAGAATAGTTGTTTTGTTCCATCAATAGGAGCTACAAAAAATACAGTTCTACCGTCTTTACTCCAGATAAAATTATCTACAGTTCCGTCCCAGTTTGCTGTTAAGTTTTGTTTCATTCCTTTAAACTCAACAATAATATCATTTTTGTCCGACTCGTAACCGTCACGTTTCATTTGCAGCCAAGTTAAATTTCCTGTTGGAGAAAATTGTGGCGCTGTATCGTAACCTAAATTACCTTCGGTTTTATTAGTGGTTTTTTGAGTTTCTAAATTGTACTCGTAAATATCTGTATTGGTAGAAATAGCATAAGCAGTTCCTGCTTTTTTCTTGCAAACGTAAAAAATGCTTTTGCTGTCTGGCGACCAGATATAATCTTCGTCACCTCCAAAAGGTTTTTGTGGAGAATCGAAAGTTTCCCCTTTTAAAATGTCAATTCCTTTTGCTCCGTCTTTGTTTTCTTTATAAAAAACGTGATTAAATTTTCCTTCGTTCCAAGTATCCCAATGACGGTAATCTAATCCATCATAAATTTGAGCATCAGATTTTGTTAGACTTGGGTAAAAATCTTTTCCTAAAACACTTTCCAATTTTACTTCGTCATTATAAACTACAAATTTTCCGTCAGGCGAAATGTTTTTATCAGCCAAAATGTCTTTTGTATCTTTAATTTCGGTTGCAGTTCCTCCAGTTACAGGAATCGTGTAGATTTTAGAAGTCGACTTATTGTCGGCTACAGAAGGCGTTGAAACTTTAAAAACGACATTTTTCGCATCTTTAGAAATGCCAAGAGGTGTCACTCTTCCTAATTTCCATAACAATTCTGGAGACATAACATTCTGTCCGATAGCATTTAAACTCATCATTATTAAGGTTGTTAATACTAGTTTTTTCATAATCAAATTATTCTATTTTTTGTGGGGCTAAAAATACAACATTTAAACACCAATTAGTTAAAATCCAAATCCCAAATTTTGTTAAAGTTTAGGTTAAAAAGGCTTCGACTCAGCTCAACCTGACAAAGATTTTAAATGAACTTTAATTACTTATAGGGTTCAAAAAAATCATTATTTTTATAAAAACTCTAAAAGATGGAACTAAGCTATTGGGAACTTAAAAACTGGTTTACGAATGTAGATTATACGATTGTGGGCAGCGGAATTGTTGGCCTGCATACTGCATTAAGCTTACGCGAAAGATTTCCTGATGCAAAAATTCTGGTTCTCGAGCGTGGAATGCTTCCGCAAGGAGCCAGTACAAAAAATGCTGGTTTTGCCTGTTTCGGGAGTCTGTCTGAAATTATGGACGACCTAAAAACACATTCAGAAGAAGATGTTGTGTCACTTATCGAAAAACGTTGGAAAGGATTGCAATTGCTTCGAAAAAGATTAGGAGATACGGCAATTGATTTTAAACCGCATGGCGGATATGAATTGTTTCTTAAACAAGACGAATCTGGATTTAACGAATGTATTTCTAAACTCCCGTTTATCAATGAAGTTTTGAAACCGCTTTTTAAAGCTGATGTTTTTTCTAAAGAAGTAGACCGATTTGGATTTCAAAATATTCAGGATTATTTAATTTTTAATCCGTTTGAAGCACAGATTGATACTGGAAATATGATGCAGGAATTGTTGAAACAAGCAATTTCGGCAGATATTTTAATCTTAAATCAGCAAACTGTAACGTCATATCTAGATGCTGGAAATCATATTGAAGTAGTTTTAAGCGATTTTAGTTTTAAAACCCAAAAACTCCTTTTCGCGACCAATGGCTTTGCGGGTTCTTTGACAAATGGGGCAGTGAAACCTGCTAGAGCTCAGGTTTTAATTACAGAACCAATTCACAATTTAGATATTAAAGGAACGTTTCATTTAGACCGCGGTTACTATTATTTCAGAAATATTGGCGATCGAATTTTATTAGGTGGCGGAAGAAATCTTGATTTTGAAGGAGAAACAACAACCGAATTTGGACAGACGAAAATTATTCAAAATAGATTGGAAGATTTACTGAAAAATGTAATTTTACCAAATCAGGATTTTCAAATTGCGCACCGATGGAGCGGCATTATGGGAATCGGAAATAGTAAGAATCCTGTCGTAACTCAACTTTCTGAAAATGTGTTCTGCGGAGTGCGTTTAGGCGGAATGGGAGTGGCGATAGGCAGTTTAATAGGAACAGAATTAGCAGATTTAATATAATGGCAACAACCAAAAAACCGGCACCAAAATCAACTACAAACAAACCAAAACCGAAGACTTCGTCTTCAAAAAAATCGAATCGTTCTTTTGGAGAAAAAATAAAATGGTTTTTTATCAAAGCCGCTCTATGGTTTTTTGGAATTTCTATTGGTTCGGTTATATTTTTTAAATATGTTCCTGTACCGTTTACGCCATTAATGCTTATTCGTGCCATCGAAAATAAAATGGCTGGAAAAGAAGTTTATTTTGACCACGATTGGGAACCGATTGATAAAATTTCAATGAATCTACAAAAAGCCGTTATTGCGAGTGAAGACGGAACTTTCCTGACGCATAATGGTTTCGATTTTAAAGCACTTCAAAAAGCTTATAAAAGTAACGAACGCGGACGTAGAATTCGAGGCGGAAGTACAATCTCACAGCAAACAGCCAAAAATGTCTTTTTATGGCAGGGAAAAAGTTATTTCCGTAAAGGGCTTGAAGCGTATTTTACCGTTTTAATTGAAATTATCTGGGGCAAAGAACGCATTATGGAAGTGTATTTGAACAGTATCGAAATGGGAGATGGAGTTTACGGTGCTTATGCCGCAACCGAACATTGGTATCGTCGAGATGCTTCAAGTTTAACTCCAATGCAAGCGGCGGGAATTGCGGCAATATTACCAAATCCGAGAAAATTTAAAGCGACAGGCTCTTCAAGTTATATTAACAGAAGAAAAGAACGAATTGTACGCGAGATGCGTTACGTTGGGAAAATCAATTATGATGGAAAAGAAGAAAAGAAAAAGTAAAAAACTGCTTTTTGCTTTTCTGATTTTGACTGTAACGTTAACTTTTGGACAAGGAAAAACAACAGAAATTGGTTTTATATCAGATAATGATTTGTACACATCGTCTAAATATGATATGTATTACACCAATGGTCTGGAACTTTTTTACAGGTTTTTATCAAAAAACGATAATCCAAAAATCAATAAAAAAATTACAGAGTTTCGTATTGGGCAATATATTTACAATCCTAGATTTTTAAACAAAGAAGCAGTTACAGTAAATGACCGTCCTTTTACAGCTTATCTTTTTACAGAAGCGGGAAAAAGTTTTTTTTATCAAAGCGAATCGGTTTTAAAAACTGATTTTCAATTGGGTTTTATGGGGCCAAATGCTTTGGGAGAAGAAACTCAGGTTGGTTTTCATGAAATTATAGGCTATAAGAAAGTTTACGGTTGGGAAAACCAGTTGCATAATGCTTTCGGTGTTCAGGCGCATGCTATTTACTCTAAAAAAATGTTTCCTTCAAAACATAATGATTTTGTAGATCTTTATTGGCAGTCAGAAGGAAATCTTGGAACTATTTTTTCTGGAGTTTCAACAGGATTTATGGCAAGATTTGGATTTAAAAAACTCCTTCCAATTTACGATTCTAATATGTATAATGCTTCTGTAAGTGTACAAGCTCAACCAGACATTAGAGAATTTTATTTCTACGCGGCTCCAAGTGTCAACTATCAGTTTTACGATGCCACAATTGAAGGAAGCATGTTTAACGATACAAGTCCGATTACTTTCGATTTGGAACCGCTTCGTTTCAACGCAGAAGCAGGTTTAAAATACCGACATAACAACTTCAACATATCTTATTCTTTCCTTTACCGCGGAAGAGAATTGAATGATCCAGGAATTGATACTAATTCAGGATATTTTTATGGATCGATAAGAATGGGTTTTTTGCTAAGATAGGCTAGCTATATATTCTCTAGTGTTTCTAGTTCTCTAGTGCTGCATAGTGCTGCATAGTGCGTTGCACTATCTTGATGCTTATAGGCTTTCAGCCTATACTAAAAAAAGCTCTGAAAGAGCGCAACCACTAGCATAGCGCAACGCGCTATGCTATGAATATGAATATAAATGTGAATGAACGCAGTTAATCCAGCCCTGAAAGGGCGAAAGCCTAATCCCAAAGATAACGTTCGTCATATTCAACATTATATTTGTTTAGAAAAGCTAAAAGTTCTTTTTTGAATGTCTTTTTTCTATGATGTTCTTCTTGGTTTTTAATGTACTTTGTCACTATATCTAATTGAGAAGGATTAACAGAAAAAATGCCATACCCGTCCTGCCAGTAAAAATTTGCATAACGCGAATCTACTGTTTTTACCCATTTTGATGATTGTTTTTTTACTTCTTCAACCAATTTCATTTGCGTAATTTTTTTAGATAATAAGCATAGAATATGAACATGGTCATTATATCCTCCTACTTGAATGGGATTGCATTCTAGCCCTTTGCAAATTCCTCCGAGGTAAGCCCATAATTTTTCTTTTATATCGTCGTCAATAAACGGATAACGTTTTTTTGTGCTAAACACTAGATGCACATATACTTTGTATAATGATTGAGGCATATTTTTCTCTTTTGTAGTTGTGTTTGATGAATTTTTAGACCGACGAGTTATACTAGATAATAATGATTTCAAATGCAAATATTGAATGCATAAATACAGAATTCGCACCCCAAAAGTTTTATTTATGGCATAATAAGGCATAATATAAATAAACAAAAAAGCCACTTCTGCTTTCCAGAAATGGCTTTTTTGTTATAATAAATTGAAAGACTTATTTCTCTTTCATTAATTTCTCCAAATATTCAACTTTATCTTTTTCGGCTTGAACTAAACGCTCATAAAGTTCAACTACTTTATCAAGAGGATTGAAATTGCAAATTGCCCCACTAGCAAAATTCCCAAAGTTTCCATGACTGTCTGTGAATGTATTAAAATAATTAAACACATTTTCTTCCGAAAAACTCTTTATAGCTTCAGGCGTTACACCAAGCGCTTGTGCTATTTCGGCAAGTTTTGCGTCATCAATCGTTTCACTATTTTCTATAGCAGAAATAGCTTGTTGATTTGTTCCTAAAGCTTGTGCTAAAGCTTCTTGCTTCATATCGCGAAGTTCACGAATACGGCTTATTTTTCGCCCTATATGATTTGATTTTGCTGCTGTGCTCATAATATCAAAGGTATTTAAAAATCATTTACAAAATTGTTTTTGAGTAAAAAACAGATTCGTTTCTGTAAAATACGTTAAGGTTAAAAGGATTAAATAATAGTTTATAGTCTAGGAGTTATCCCGAATGATCAACATACAAATACCAAACGCCATTTATCTTTCTCATTATTCCTGAAAAGTTCCCGGAACTGTTTTTGCCATTCGGAGCATCTACACTAAATTTTGCACTTACAAAAGCATCTTTTTTAGAAAGTGGTTCAACAACAAAATCGGTCATGGTTAATTTTCCCATTCTTTCTTTTGGCCAATATTTTTGAAGAAATCTGCAATATTGTTTTTTCCATATACCACACCAGCACTGTAAATCATACGAACCGAATCTACAGGAGCATAAAAGTCAAGATAACCTTCCAAATCGCCATTGTTCCAGCAGGTTTGTTGAGCTTTTAAACGTTCGAGTACTTGTTGAGAAATTTTGTCTTGACAAATGCCTTGAAAAGAAAGCATAAGTAAGGATGCAAGAAGAAGAAATTTGAAGTGACGCATATAGGTAGTTTTTAAGTGAGTATAAAATTAGTTGTTTTTTATTCCAGTGATATTTCCAGTCTTTTTATCGAAAGTAATAGTTTTGTTTGGTCCACCATAAAAGAGAGTCAAAGTCAGTGTACTATCGGTTTCATTTCTAAAAAATATATCTTTTGCTGTGCTGATTTTGATATTCAGATTGTCGTCCATTATTTGATAGTCGGTACATTTAAAAATTCTTTTTTCTAATATTCCTTTTTTTTCAATTATTTCCAGCCATGGATGCCCCATCGCACTGTAACCCACAATTTGTGATCTGTAATTTTTATTCAAATCTTTATTTAGGTACAAACCTAAAGATGTACTTGAAAGTAATAAGGCGAAAAAAGGCATCATCATGGCCATAATGCTAATTGCAAATGTTATTGTTATTGCTGCAAAAAGAAGTTTTGCCAAGAGTTTTTTCCAAAAAACAACAATTATTACAAAATTGCTTATCAGCCAGAGCCAAGATAAAACTACATCGCTATAATAACCACGAAGACTAATTTCTTTAAAGTAATATAAAAGGCAGTCCAGCACAAAAAGTGCACAGATAATGAAATAGACACGTAAAAGTATTTTTTTACCCAAGCTCATACTTTTTTCAAAATATAGTTTAATGTAAATACTGTAGCAATAGATAAAATTGAAATAGGAAGGAAAGAAAATTTAAGAGTATACATTATTTCTTCTTTAAAAAGATAAGTGCTCCAAGAAGATTCTCGATCTACAAAAATGGTATAATTCCAGAAAAACCATATTAAGATTAACAATAGTAATTGAAGTGTAACTTTTAGATAGCTGTTTTTAATTAAAGAAAAAGGCAGAAAAACTATCGACAAGAAAACAGTAGAAAACAAAGTCATTAAATAAGCATCGTCAAAAAAAGAAGAATCTAAACAGCCACTTGATGGTTTGTCAGAAAAACTGCCCATTGCCCAATAGATTTCTATTAAAGTAAAGACGAAAAGTATAACTGCAATTATAAGGGGTTTCTTTACGAATGAAAATATTTTATGTTTTACGGTTTGATTCATTTTGAAAGGCTTATATAATTATTATAAATATTCTTTTTTTTGAATGTTTTGTGACTCACAAAAATAAGAAACAATTTTAAAGAAATATCTTTCAAAAGATTTAGTTGTGTCAAAATAAGATTTATTAAAAAACAAAACACTTAACTGTTTGATAACATGAAAGATATTTTTAAATACTTACTTTTAATTAAAATTTTAATTATGGATATCAATTGGAACATAATAGCGGTTGTAGCAATATTGGTGGTTATTCTTGTTGTACTAACAATCAGAAAAAATCAGCGAGAAAAAAAGAAATTGGAAAAATTGTTAAATAACGATTTTAAAAAAGCTGAGAAAGCAGATGTTGACGCAGATGATGCGGCTAATGAGAAATAGTTTTTTTGTCATTTCGAACGAGAAATCACACTAGTAACTCGACAAAGATTAATGAAATTATAAAAAAACAAAGCCCTTGTAAAACTAGATTTACAAGGGTTTTTGTTTTTCTGTGGAGAATACCGGATTCGAACCGGTCACCTTCCCAATGCATCGGGATACTCTAGCCTTTTGTTTCTATTAGGCTTTCTATATATTTTCTACTTTTCATTTTTTTTATTTGCAATTCTCTTTTATATGCTTCGCTTCTTGTAAAGAATGTCTCAGAGTATTTTAATTCCCAATCTTTCGCAACTTTTGTGAATTTACTTCTGCTATTTAAATGATCTTGTAAACGCTGTTCAATATTTTGGCAAGAACCAACATAGTATTTGTCTAAGGTTTTTGAATATATAATGTAGATATAAAACATAAAATGTGTTTTAAAAAAAATACCCAAGCAGAATCAGTAACTGCTTGGGTATTTTTAAATTATTAGTGGAGAATATCGGATTCGAACCGATCGCCTCTACGCTGCCAGCGTAGCGCTCTAGCCAAATGAGCTAATCCCCCGTTTGTTGAGAAATAGAATTCGAACTATCATCTTCCCGATTTTTTATCGGGACGCTCTAGCCAAATGAGCTAATCCCCCGTTTGTTGAGAAATAGAATTCGAACTATCATCTTCCCGATTTTTCATCGGGACGCTCTAGCCAAATGAGCTAATCCCCCGTTTGTTGAGAAATAGAATTCGAACTATCACCTTCCCGATTTTTCATCGGGATACTCTAGCCAAATGAGCTAATCCCCCAAATGCGTTAACAAATAAAGACAATTAATTCTCAAAAAACAAATTTCCAGAAGTTTCGTATCAATTATTTTCAAAAGCGTAACTTTACCTTTAAATGTAATTTTTATGAGTTCAGAAAGTATAAAAGGCAGTTTAGAAACTTCTTTTCAGGATACAATTGCAACTATTGAGTTTGGGCATCCAGCTAGTAATTCTTTCCCGCGTCAGTTGTTAGATCGTCTCACGGCAGAAATTAATTTGCTAAGCAGAGATGAAAATGTTTCGGTTATTATTCTGAAAAGTGAAGGGGTGAGAGCATTTTGTTCTGGCGCTTCTTTTGATGAACTTTTGCAAGTTGAAAATGAAGAACAGGGTACAGAGTTCTTTTCGGGATTTGCTCATTTGCTTAACGCGATGCGTAATTGTAACAAATTAATTATTGGACGTGTTCAAGGAAAAGCGGTTGGCGGCGGCGTTGGCATTATTGCGGCTTGTGATTATGTTTTTGCTACGCCTGAAAGTGATGTGAAATTATCAGAATTAGCAATTGGAATAGGACCTTTTGTTATCGAACCAGCTGTTTCCAGAAAAGTAGGTAAAACTGCGATGGCAGAAATGACATTGGCAGCAAATGAATGGAAATCGGCAGAATGGGCAAGTCAAAAAGGACTTTTCTCTGTGGTTTGCGAATCTTTTAGTCTGGATCTTAAAATTGATGATTTTGCAAAAAGATTAAGTTCGTATAACCCAGAAGCATTATTGCAAATGAAAAAAATTATTTGGGAAGGAACTGAACAATGGGAATCACTTTTATTTGAACGTGCTGCCATTACGGGTAAATTGGTTTTATCTGAATTTACTAAAAATGCTTTGCTGCAGTTTAAAAAATAGACATGATATAAGTCATTGATTTTGGGTAAAGTCTAACATAGTTTTGAAAACAATTAATAAATAAATAATTATTTAGCCACAGATTATACGGATTAAAATGATTTTAAAATAATCCAATTAATTGTTTTATCCCGATAGCTATCGGGAGTGGCTAAAGAAAATATCAATAAATATAATTTAAAATGAAACTCATTTCTTTATTCCAAAAAGTTGACATTGCAGAGAAAATTAAAGATGCTCCAGACAGCGGTTATCAAATTGGCGTTGTCATTGGATCTTTCATTCCGTTTCTAGTTTTGGGCGGAATTGCTTTGTGGATGTATACTCGTGCTAAAAAAAGAGCTAAAAACGGCAATTAATTCGTAAATTTGCAAGCTTAAAATTAAAAATCGATGAGTAATATCAGAATTACAAAACAATTTAGTTTCGAAACCGGTCACGCTTTGTACGGTTACGACGGAAAATGCAAGAACGTTCACGGACACAGTTATAAATTATCGGTAACGGTTATTGGTTCGCCAATTACAGACCGATCGAATGTAAAGTTCGGAATGGTGATTGACTTTTCTGATCTAAAGAAAATTGTAAAAGAAGAAATCGTCGATCAGTTTGATCATGCAACTGTTTTCAATCAGACAACTCCGCATATCGAATTGGCAAATGAATTGAAAAACCGCGGACATCACGTTATCTTAGTAGATTATCAGCCAACAAGCGAAAATATGGTGGTTGATTTTGCAGATAGAATCGTTGCAAGGCTTCCAGAAGGGATTTCTCTTTTCTCATTAAAACTTCAGGAAACAGAATCATCTTTTGCGGAATGGTACGCATCTGATAATTTGTAAAAAAGTTAAAAGTGAAATGTGAAAAGTAAATTGCTTTTTCATTTCGCATCTTACATCTCACAATTCACATCTCACATTAAATGAAAAAAATATATTTTGCTTCAGATCAGCATTTTGGTGCGCCAACTCCAGAATTGAGTTTACCGCGTGAAAAGAAATTCGTGGCTTGGCTTGATGAGGTTAAGGAAGATGCAGAAGCAATTTTTTTATTGGGAGATTTATTTGATTTTTGGTTTGAATATAAAACGGTGGTTCCGAAAGGTTTTGTTCGAATTTTAGGCAAACTGGCTGAAATTCGCGACAGCGGAATTCCGATTTATTTTTTTGTCGGAAATCATGATTTGTGGATGAATGATTATTTTGAAACCGAATTGAATATTCCGGTTTATCATGATAACAAAGAATTTACTTTTAACGGAAAGACATTCTTGATTGGTCACGGAGACGGAAAAGGTCCTGGCGATAAAGGCTACAAAAGAATGAAAAAGGTATTTACAAATCCGTTTTCAAAATGGCTTTTCCGTTGGCTTCATCCAGATGTTGGCGTAAGTTTGGCTCAATATTTATCAGTAAAAAACAAACTGATTTCTGGTGACGAAGATGTGAAGTTTTTAGGTGAAGAAAATGAATGGCTTGTTTTATATGCCAAACGAAAACTAGAAACCAAACATTACAATTATTTCATTTTTGGACACCGCCATTTACCAATGATTATTCCGGTTGGAGAAAACTCCGAGTATGTAAATCTTGGAGATTGGATCGGCTATTTTACTTACGGTGTTTTTGATGGCGAAAAATTCGAGCTTAAAAAATTCGAGAAATAAGCAAGTCAAAAGTCCAAAGTCGAAAGTCGACAGTCAAAAGGGCAAATCTTATTGTTGAACTTAATTCAAAGTCCCTTGTCAAAAAAATTAAAACAAAATTTTTATTTTGCGCTCGTTGGGTAAATTCCGATTTTATGCGTTCGCAAAATGTATTCTGAAAGCTGTTTACTGTTTGAAAGCTGAAACTTAATTGCTCCAGATGCTTTTTTCGGCATGTGGCATTCTACACAATTGCTCGCCAATAACTTCTCTGGCATTGTTTTTAAAGTGGTTTCTTTGTGCTTTAAACCTTGATGACAACTCATACAGATTTTAGAATATGAAGCCATGTTTTTGGAAGCATTTTCATGCGGATTATGACAGGTAATACAATCCATTTTATCGCTTTTCATAAAACATTTGCTTTGCGCCATTAATCGATATTGATTGCCATGAACATCAAAATTTGTGGTATCATTAATACTTTTAGTCTCACGAAAGAATTCTGATAAATTATCTCCAGGTTTAAATTCAAAACGCGATTTTAATTTCATTCCATCATTTCCTGCGTGACATAAAGCGCAAGCATCTAGCTTTTGCTGTCTGTTTAAGGTTTTGAAACTCGTAATACTATTAGCAACTTTTACGTTTGGATTTTTTAAATGAAACTCAACATGTTTTTTTGCAGGACCGTGACAGCGTTCACAGTCAATTCCGTAAACAATTGTTTCTTTTCTGATGATATCTTCAACGTCCATAGACATCATATTTCTTTGTTCAGAATTTTGATTCACGCTTCGGCTGCTGGCATTTGAGGCGTGGCACGAATAGCAATCTTTTACCACCATTCGGTCAAAATAAGGCTTGTCGGCAGGAAAACCTGGACTTGTTGCCCAATTGTTTATAGAGTGATAAAAAGAAACTGGCAATTCGTATGTATTATTGTCTTTCCAGTAAACTGAAGTTTGAGCGTGTTTGGTTCCAAAAACAATTTCAAATTTGTATTTGGCTGTTTCTTTGCCATTTTTGTAAACGACTTGATACAAGCTGTCTCCATGTTTTTCCATCACCAATTTGGTGTCTTTATCATAAATGAAAGTGTGATTTTTAGAATCGAAATCACCCGAAACATTTCCTAAAATTGCTGGAGCGGTCGCTTTAAAATGCGAACTTTTGAACGCCATATCAGATTGTACTTTATGGCATTGTATACAACTTTCTGAACCCGCATAATCAGTTCCACGCGGATCAATGTATTCCTCTGATTTATTATTGCAGCTGGCAAAAAGAAGTGCCAGAACGGTTATGGTAAGTAGAAATGCAGCTTTTTTCATTGCTGTAAATATACTTTTTTTTGAATTGAATCAAAATATATTTCAATAATGAAAAAATGCTGTTAAAATATTTAGAATGTTTCTTAATTCATGCCAACTCCATAAACATATTCATCCAGTTCAATTTTAAATAAAGAACCTTCAACCAAATCTTTAATCGATTTTAATTCGGTCATGTTTACAGCCAGATCTATAGAATTGCAAGGTGTTTTCAATAAAAACTTATGGCAGGAGTATTTCATTTCGCAAGCTTCGCAACAAGCGTTTTCTATCATGCTGTCTTCAATTAAATCGCAAAAATGATTTAATTCCTGAACCGTAAAATAAAAGCCAGTTTCTTTAAAAACCAATTGCACTTTGTCGGAAATCGTAGTATTGTGATCTTTCCAGTAAAAAGCTATTCCAAAGTTGTTATGATATATCTGCTCAATTTCTCTCATCGTAAATCCTTTTATTTCAACAAATATAAATATTATTTATATTAATTCTAAATAAAAAAATCATAAAACTTTGAAAAAAATATTTTTGAGCACGCTTTAGTTCATACCCGAACCGTAGATATATTCATTAAGATTAAGTCGAAATAAAGAACCATCTACCAAGTCTTTTATAGAGTTTAATTCCATTGGTGATATTTCTAAATCTATAGCAACGTATGGTGTTTTCAATAAAAATTTATCGAAGGCGCGTTTTACGCCACGTGTATCGTAGTTGTTATGGTCTGTTACGCAGTCTTCAATTAAATCGTGAAATTCATTTAATTCCTCAACTGAAAAATAAAATCCCATTTGTTTAAAAAGCAACTGGATTTTATCTGATATAATTTCGTTGCCTTCTTTCCAATAAAATGAAATTCCAAAATCGTTTCGGTATATTTGCTCGATGTCTTTCATGGCAATTTTTTTAGGCCACAAAGATACGCACTCTTTGTATTAATACTTGACTAAGAAAAGCATAAAAAAAAGCTAAAAACCAATATGACTGTTTGATTTTTAGCTATTTATAAAGTGCTTGTGTTTTTGTTTTTTTACGAAATTCTATCTCGTAACAAAATTATTTGAGCCAATTTTTTAGCTTAGAAAGAAATGTTGCTTGTTGGTCTACAAATAAATAATGCGAGCAATTGTCAAGAAAAGCGAAATGTTTTTCTCCAGTTATTGTCTTCAGCGAATTGATTTGAGCTAATGAAAAGATACCATCATCTTTTCCGTAAATTCCATAAATAGGAACGCCAGCGGTTTTGATTTTCTTTAAAAAAGGCCTACTATCAATGTTGTTTTGCTTTTCGTTTTGATAGAAGAGAAGTGGAGCATTTTTATTTCTAATATTAGTTTTATAAAATTCACCAGCTTCATAATCGGCATATAATTTTTTAGATGCTGCTGTTGGATTTGGCATTTTAAAAAAGCCGTTTTCGCCAGCAAGTTCATAACATCCTTTTCTGTATTCGGCTGAGTTTTTATTAAGATTTTCAACAATGCTGATTTTTTTTAATTGCTCAGAATCGTTGCTGTACTTTTTCTTCAGCGTATTTAAAATGTGATCGTAAGTTTCCTGTTGAGAAAACAAAGCGCCCGCCAAAACCAAAGCGCTTACATTTTGCGGATATTTATGGGTATAAAGTGTCGCCACCAAACCTCCAAAACTATGGCCTAAAATAACAGCTTTCTTTAAATGATATTTTGTATAAATTGAATTCAGATCTTGAAAAGCTTCTTCGTAAGTAAATTTTGCATTAGGATCTGTAGATCTTCCTTCGCCTCTTCGGTCGTAAGCGATAACATAAAAGCCTTGATCGGCTAGTTTTTGAGCCGTTGTTCCTTCAAATAAGGTTGCGTTGCCACTTGGTCCCCCGTGAATGAAAATTATGGGCTTGTTCTTTTCATTTCCGTAAGTTTTGATATAGAGATTTTGCCCTTTTGCGAAAAAGGAAAATATTAGAAATAAAGAAAGAAAAAATGACTTCATCTATTCTAATTTATGATGATCGTCCATATCTTTTTTTAAATCTAAATTTCTAAAAGTTGGCGATTTCAATGCAGTGAAAACTACAGTTAAGAGCGTAACACTTCCTCCAAAAACAACAGAAGTCACTGCTCCCATCAATTTGGCAGTAGCACCACTTTCAAAAGCACCTAATTCGTTAGATGATCCAACAAAGATTGAATTTACGGCTCCCACACGTCCACGCATATGATCAGGAGTTTTAAGCTGTAAAATCGTCTGGCGGATAACTACTGAAATTCCATCAGCTAATCCGCTTAAGAATAAAGCGAAAACGGAAAGCCAGAAATAAGTGGAAAGCCCAAATAAGATAATCGACAATCCGAAAACAAATATGGCGATTAGAAGTTTTTTACCTGCATTTTTATATAAAGGTACATAAGCTGAAACAATCATCGTGATAAAAGCACCCACAGCAGGAGCAGCTCTTAAAATTCCGAAACCTTCAGACCCTACTTTCAAAATGTCTTGAGCAAAAACGGGTAATAAAGCTACCGCGCCTCCAAAAAGTACAGCAATCATATCAAGAGACAATGCGCCTAAAACAATTTTGTTTTTAAATACAAAAGTCAAACCTTCTGTAAGACTATCTTTTATTGATTCTCCAATCTTCGGATTGATGATTGGTTTTGCACTGATTTGCGATAAGGCGATTAAAGAAAGAATTGAGAATCCGAAAACCAAACACATTGACCAATGAACTCCAATCCAATTGATTGAAAATCCTGCTAATGCTGGTCCCATAACGGCTCCAATCTGCCAAACCGAACTGCTCCAAGTTGCCGCATTTGGGTATACTTTTTTAGGAATAATTAAGGATAAAAGCGAGAAGATAGTTGGTCCCATAAAAGCACGAACCAATCCTCCAAAAAATACTAAAGCATAAATTGAATACAAGATTACATTTGAAGAGCAACCGCCAACAACTTTTGGCCAAGTCAACAAAAATAGCCCAAAACTGATTACTGAAAATCCTAAAATACATTTTACCAATAATCCTTTCTTTTCTCTTTGATCGACAATATGTCCTGCAAATAAGGCCATTCCGACAGCTGGGATAACTTCCATTAAACCAATAATTCCTAACGAAAGCGGATTTTTAGTTAAACTATAAACTTCCCATTCGATTACAATGAATTGCATTGACCAGGCAAAAACCATCGCAAAACGCAATAATAAAAATACGTTGAATTCTCTATAACGAAGCGCCTGATACGGATCTGGCTTTTTTGATTTAATCTCTTCCATCTGTTCTAATGTCTTTCAGCATAAGCTGAGTTGAAATTGTACCGTTCCATTCATTTTCGGTGATGGTATAAGCCAGCTGAAACGGATTTTGATTTTTTGCTATGTTTAATTTTTTTCCGAGTCCAAAGCCAATTGCGGCGATTCCGTCGGAGTTATATTGTTTGACGAAAAGTCTTAAATGTTCTTCTTCTGCACCAAGAGTTTTGGCATAACCAGTGTCTTTTAAATCTCTGGTCATAAAAACAGGCGTCATATTTTGTGGGCCAAAAGGTTCAAATTGTTTTAAGATTCGAATTAGTTTTGGTGTAATGTCTGAGAAATTAATTTCGGCATCAACTTCGATTTCTGGAGTTCGCATTTCTGGAAGAATGGTTGTTTCGACTTGTTTTTCGAAAGCATCTTTAAAAAGCTGATAATTTTCAGCTTTTAAAGTCATTCCTGCTGCATACATGTGTCCTCCAAATTGTTCCAAATGTTCTGAACACGCATCGAGTGCATTGTAAACATCAAAACCTTTTACAGATCGGGCAGAAGCGGCATATTTATCGCCACTTTTTGTAAAAACCAAAGTCGGACGATAATAGGTTTCTATTAATCTCGAAGCTACAATTCCTATTACGCCTTTGTGCCAGTCTTCCTGAAATACAACAGTAGAAAAACGATCTTCTTCGTTGTTTTGTAAAATTTGCTGAAAAGCTTCTTTGGTAATTTTTTTGTCTAAATCTTTTCGGTCGGCGTTGTATTGTTCAATTTCTGAAGCGAATTGCTGTGCTTGCTCAAAATTAAATTCAGTCAATAATTCGACGGCATGATTTCCGTGTTTGATTCTTCCAGCGGCATTAATTCGAGGAGAAATAATAAATACGACATCGGTAATATCTAAAATTTTCTTTTTTACTTGATGAACTAGAGCTTTAATTCCGGGTCTAGGTTCGCTGTTGATGACTTTCAAACCGAAGTAAGCCAATACACGATTTTCACCTGTTATCGGAACAATATCTGCAGCAATTGCAGTAGCTACCAAATCTAGATACGGAACTAAATCTTCAATCGTTTCATTTCGATTCTGACCTAAAGCTTGTATCAATTTAAAACCAACTCCGCAGCCACACAGTTCATCGTAAGGATAAGAACAGTCTTCTCTTTTAGGATCTAAAACAGCAACCGCATCTGGAAGAAATTCTCCAGGACGGTGGTGATCACAAACAATAAAGTCGATGTTTCTCGCTTTCGCGTAAGCGATATGATCAATAGATTTGATACCGCAGTCGAGAGCTATAATTAAAGAAATTCCGTTATCGTCTGCATAATCGATTCCTTTGTACGAGATTCCGTAACCTTCGTCGTAACGGTCGGGAATATATGTAGCAATATGAGGATAATGTGATTTTAAATAAGCAGAAACCAAAGAAACGGCTGTTGTTCCGTCAACATCATAATCGCCAAAAACTAGAATGTTTTCTTCGTTTTGAATGGCTTGTTCGATTCTGGCAACAGCTTTGTCCATATCTTTCATCAAATACGGATCGTGTAAATGTTCTAAAGATGGACGAAAGAAATTCTTTGCCTCTTCAAAAGTTTCAATACCACGCTGAATCAAAAGCGTTGCGACAAAATCTTCTACATTTAAGGCTTGCGCCAAATGTTTGACTTTTTCTTCAGAAGGTTTTGGTTTTAAGGTCCAACGCATGGGTTGATTTTAGATTTTAGATTTTAGACTTCAGATTTGTGAAATCGTTTAATCTGATTGGTATTTTTTTTGCCACAGATTAAAAGGATTTAAAAGATTATTTTTTTGCCACGAATTACTCGAATTTCCACTAATTTAATTCGTGCTAATTTGAGTAATTGCTTCGCCTATTCGCTATCGCTCGGGTCGTGGCAACTTTCATATTAATCTGTGTTAATCTATTTAATCTGTGGCAGAAATATATTTTGTTTTATTTCGCTTCTAAAGCATTTCCTTCGAACTTAATTCCGTCCCAACCTAAGTTGATGAAATTTCTAATGTTTTGGTGATTTGTTCCGTTTGGATCTCCTAAAACTTCTTCAAAATAAAAAGCTCCAAAACACGCTAATGTTTCTTCCTTGCTTAAGTTTTGCAGTTTTGCGAAAGAAAATAATTTGCAAGAACCTGAGTTTTCGCCTGCAGCATTATGTTGTGTTCCGTTTTGAAAAGTGGTTGGTGTAAAGTTGTAATTTTCCTCGATTACTGCAATAGTTTCGGGAAATGTGATTTGTGTTGGAGTTTGTTTTACTTTTTCTAAAAAGGCTTGAATGCTCATGATTATGATTTGATTTTTTTTTGCCACGAATTTCACGAATTTCCACTAATTTAATTCGTGCTAATTTGTGTAATTCGTGGCGAATATTTATTCTTCGTCCTTCGAAAACTTACTTTTCTTAGGTTCTTTGGTTATTGTTTTTCCGGCAACGACAACTACGATTTCGCCTCGCGGTGCTGTTTTTTCGAAATGTGCTAAAACTTCTTTTGCAGTTCCGCGTACATTTTCTTCATGTAATTTTGATAATTCTCTCGAAACGCAAACTTGTCTGTCTTCTCCAAAATATTGCACGAATTCTGCTAAAGTTTTAACGAGTTTATGCGGAGAAACGTATAAAATCATTGTTCGGGTTTCTTCAGCTAAAACCAAAAATCTGGTCTGACGTCCTTTTTTATCAGGCAGGAAACCTTCAAAAACAAATTTATCATTTGGAAGTCCGCTGTTTACCAATGCTGGAACAAAAGCTGTTGCACCAGGAAGACATTCTACTTCGATTTTATTTTCTACACAAGCCCGAGTTAATAAAAACCCTGGATCTGAAATTGCGGGAGTTCCAGCATCTGAAATCAAAGCGATAGTTTCGCCAGCTTTCAAACGTGCAATTAAATTTTCGGTAGTTTTGTGCTCGTTATGCATATGATGGCTATGCATGTGCGTGCTAATCTCAAAATGCTTCAGCAGTTTTCCGCTTGTGCGCGTATCTTCCGCCAAAATCAAATCGACTTCTTTCAAAACCCGAATGGCTCTAAAAGTCATGTCTTCAAGATTGCCAATTGGCGTTGGAACGATATATAATTTTGACATAGTTGTTTATTCGTGAAATGTAAAATATGAGATGTGAAAATGACTTTATGAGAATTTTTTCTCGATAATTCCCATAAAGCGTTCCGCGTAATCGTCTTTTCCTTCCCAATTATTATAGTCTGGTTTTACCATGTCTTCGATAAAATCTTTTGCTTCACTATAAGAATCAAAAGTCATTAATTGGTTTAAAACACGGCTATAATCTTCTGTGCTGTTTCCAAAAAGATTTTTGGTGAAGGCAATTCTGTCGTTTAAATCGATATGAAAACCTCTTGCCAGTTTTTCGTTTAAGCTAACTGCTTTTTGCTGAACCGGAGTATCAAGAACAGCAGTTTCCACTTTTTTCTCTTCCTTTTTTTCTTCCTTAAAATCACTAATAGAAGGAGCTTTTACTGGCGGAACAGCTTCAAAACTTTCTACTTTTACAAATTGCGCATCGGCGTAATTTATTCCAAAATCTTCAAATAAAATTGTTGGTTGTGTAGAACTCGCAGCTTTTGGCTCTTCTTTAATTTCCTCCTTGATTTCTTCTTTTATTGGTTCTGTTTCTAATTCAAAAGCAGGTTTGAAATCTGGAATTGGTTTTGATTCATTTATAGTTGTAAAAGAAAGTTCTTCAGCAGGGTTTTTTATTTCCTTTTCAGATTCAATTATTTTCTCAGCAACTGGTTCTACAGTTTCTTCAATAATTGGTTCTTCAACTTCAGCAACGATTGGCTCAACAGTTTCTTCGATTACTGATTCTTCAACTTCAGTAATTGGTTCAGCAGTTTCAACAACTTCTGCTGGTTTTTCTTCTGAAATTTCAGGCTCGTAAGATTCTTCAAGTGCAATAACTTTTTCTTCAGCAGGAGCTTCAAGTTCAATTATAGCTGGAATTGCATCTTCTTTTTCAAAAATCGTTTCCAATTCAGAAACAATATCATTTTGTCCAATTGTTGGTTTTGCAGCGTCGAAATTCTCTTCGACAAATTTTAATACCGCTAATTTCTCATATAATTTCTGAGTTTCAAGATACAATTGATTGATATCGGATTTGTTTTTAAGTTTTAAAATTCGATGCGCAATGCTGATTAAATCAGCTTCCAATTTTTTTTTCATAACTGTTGAAATTATAGTGAATATGGTATTTTTGTGTATTTAATGTTTGAATGTCTCTATTCTCAAGGAAATTCAAGAGATAATTTTTAATTTCTGTTAATACGCTTTCGCGAATCTAAGGTTTGGTAAAAATTTTCTACTTTTGAAAAAATGTAAAACAGTACATTTTTACATTAATTTATTGCCAGTACAAAGTAATAAAAACTATTCATTTTTAAAGGTAGAAAAATACAAAATGTTTCTCGAAAATACAGTAAATCACAAAGAACAATTTGGTTGGATTGAAGTTATTTGTGGATCAATGTTTTCGGGTAAAACCGAAGAGTTAATCCGAAGATTAAAACGCGCCCAATTTGCCAAACAAAGAGTCGAAATCTTTAAACCCGCTATTGATACTCGTTATCATGACGAAATGGTTGTGTCTCATGATGCCAACGAAATACGCTCAACTCCAGTGCCTGCCGCTGCCAATATTCTGATTTTGGCGCAAGGCTGTGATGTGATTGGTATTGATGAAGCTCAGTTTTTTGATGATGAAATTATCACAGTTTGCAACGATTTGGCCAATCAGGGAATTCGTGTGATTGTGGCAGGATTAGATATGGATTTTAAAGGAAATCCGTTTGGGCCAATGCCAGGCTTGATGGCAACAGCAGAATATGTTACTAAAGTTCATGCAGTTTGCACCAGAACTGGAAATTTAGCAAATTATAGTTTTAGAAAAACCGATAACGATAAATTGGTGATGCTTGGGGAAACAGAAGAATACGAACCACTTAGCCGTGCAGCGTATTTTAATGCAATGAAGAAAAACGAGGAAAAATAATCTTATTTTTATTTCAATTATTAAAAGCGATGCAAGAAAAACAAAAGACAAAAAAACAGAACATTTTATTATTAGTTATTATTGGAATTGCTTTGGCTGTTGCGGCATATTTTCAGTTTTTCCTTTCGGAAAAAGCGGATGAGGTTAGTACCGAAATAACAGAATTAGTTGAAAAATATAATAAAAGCTGTCCGTTAAATATTCAGGAAGGAATTCGTTTAGATAGTGTCACTTTGCCACAGGAAAGAACTGTTCAGTATAATTTAACCTTGATGAAAGTGGCTAAAGAAACTGCGGAGATTAGTGTAATTCAGGAAGAAATTAGAAAAAGTCTTTTAAGCACAGCAAAGGCAAATCCTGGACTGCAGGTTTTTAGAGAAAACGATTATACACTGAATTATAGTTATAGTGATAAAAAGAAAGTGTATTTATTTACGATAAAAATACTGCCTGATCAGTATAAATAATTAAACTTATATGTTGTAAACCCGACAGGTTTTTGGAGCCTGTCGGGTTTGTTTTTTTATAAGAATTGAAGAAAGAGTTGTTTGAGTATTTTATTCAACAGTTGTTGTTGAATTGTTTTTTAGTAATTTTTCTTCTTCATTTTTATCATAAATCAAATTGAATTTTTTGGATAATGTTCCTGATGCTGTATAAATAATCCAATAGATAATTGGAAGAGGTGTGCATCCTAATAAATAACCGGGCGTAATTTCAATTCTTTTTGTATTTGATGAATATAGGTCAAAAATAATAGTAATGCATAAACAAACTGCAAAGTACATGAACAAGTAGAGTAAATGTAATAGATATGAATTGACTTTTTTTGAAATTTTCATTTTCTGTTTTTTAATTGCAATATAATAAAAATCAGTTTGTTGTTTTTGAAGTAAGTACGAGGATAATCAAAGTTGAAAATTATTTATGTTAATCAGATTATGATTTCGCTGAATCATAAAAAAGATTAGTATCTGAAATTATTGAAATTTTTATAAAACAAAACCCGACAGGTTTTAAAACCTGTCGGGTTTACTATTTAAATGAACTTATATTTTTTCTTATAAGAATTAAAAGAAATCTTAAATCTTCTTTCTCATTCTCGCAACCGGAATATCTAATTGTTCACGATATTTTGCAATAGTTCTTCTTGCGATAGGATATCCTTTCTCTTTTAAGATTTCAGCCAATTGATCGTCTGGAAGCGGCTTTCTCTTATCTTCTTCTTCAATCGTATTTTGAAGAATCTTTTTTATTTCTAAAGTCGAAACGTCTTCTCCCTGATCATTTTTCATGGCTTCAGAGAAGAATTCTTTAATCAATTTAGTTCCGTATGGTGTTTCTACATATTTGCTGTTTGCCACACGTGAAATCGTCGAAATATCCAAACCAACCATATCAGCAATATCTTTTAAGATCATTGGTTTTAGTTTGGTTTCATCACCATCTAAGAAATATTCTTCCTGATAATGCATAATTGCATTCATCGTTACAAAAAGTGTTTCCTGACGTTGTCTAATCGCATCAATAAACCATTTAGCAGAATCTAGTTTTTGTTTGATGAACTGAACGGCATCTTTCTGCGCACTCGATTTATCACGAGATTCTTTGTACGTCTGCATCATTTCCTGATAATCCTTAGAAACGTGTAGGGAAGGAGCATTTCTTCCGTTTAAAGTTAGTTCCAGTTCACCGTCAACAATTCTGATGGCAAAATCTGGAACAATATTTTCTGTAACTTTATTGTTTCCTGCAAAAGAACCACCCGGTTTTGGATTTAATCTTTCAATTTCATGAATTGCTTTTTTAAGCTGTTCGTTAGAAACGCTGTATTTCTGTAAAAGCTTATCGTAATGTTTCTTTGTAAAAGCATCAAACTGATTTTCGATAATGTCAATGGCTAAATCAACATATTCAGTTGGTGTTTTATGTTTTAGTTGAAGCAGTAAACATTCTTGTAAATCACGTGCGCCGACTCCCGAAGGTTCCAATTCATGAATTACCGTCAACATTTTTTCAACCATTGCTTCGTCAGTATAAATTCCCTGAGTGAAAGCCATGTCGTCTACAATGTCCGGAATACTTCTTCGGATATAACCCATATCATCAATACTTCCAACAAGGAATTCAGCGATTTCGCGCTCTTCATCGTTCAAAATAAAAGTATTCAGCTGATTGATTAAGTCCTGATGAAAACTTATCGGAGCCGCAAATGGCGTTTCACGTTCCTCGTCGTCGCTGTAATTGTTTACCTGAGTTTTGTAATCAGGCGTATCATCGTCGCTTAGATATTCGTCAATATTAATGTCGTCTGCTTCGATTCTGTCAGATTCTGCATCATCATAATCGTCGTAGTCTTCATTAGCGTATTCATCAGCTTCGTAATCATCTTCTTTTCCAGCTTCAAGAGCCGGATTTTCGTTCATTTCTTCTAATAAACGCTGTTCAAAAGCTTGCGTAGGCAATTGAATTAACTTCATCAGCTGAATTTGCTGTGGAGATAATTTTTGGGATAATTTTAAATTTAAAAATTGCTTTAGCATAAAAAAAGTTGCTAAGATACTAAGCTCCTGAGAGGCTAAGTATCTTATGTTGACGAATTGAATTCGCGTAAAATTATTTTATTTATATTTTAAAAAACTTAGAATCTTAGTGTCTTAGCATCTTAGAAGCTTAGATTAAAACTCAGCACTTCCAGGAGTTCTTGGGAAAGGAATTACGTCTCTAATGTTTGTCATTCCAGTTACAAACAATACTAAACGCTCAAATCCTAAACCGAAACCTGCGTGAGTTGCCGATCCAAATCTTCTAGTGTCTAAGTACCAGTATAATTCTTCTTTATCAATTCCTAGTTTTTCCATTTTCTCAACTAGAACGTCGTAACGCTCTTCTCTTTCAGAACCACCAACGATTTCTCCAATTCCAGGGAAAAGGATATCCATTGCACGAACAGTTTCTCTTCCTGGCTCTGTGTTGTCGTTCAAACGCATGTAAAACGCTTTGATGTTTGCTGGGTAATCGTATAAAATTACTGGACATTTAAAGTGTTTTTCAACCAAGAAACGTTCGTGTTCTGACTGTAAATCAGCTCCCCATTCGTTGATTAAATATTGGAATTTCTTCTTTTTATTTGGAGTTGAATCTCTTAAAATATCAATTGCTTCTGTATAAGAAACACGTTTGAAGTTGTTTTCCAATACGAAGTTTAATTTCTCTAACAAAGCCATTTCGCTTCTCTCAGCCTGTGGTTTTGATTTTTCTTCTTCAAGAAGTCTTCCTTCTAAGAATGCTAAATCGTCTTTACAGTTGTCTAAAGCATATTTAATTACGTACTGAATAAAATCTTCAGCCAAATCCATGTTGTCATCGAGATCGTTGAAAGCAACTTCAGGCTCGATCATCCAGAATTCTGCCAAGTGACGAGAAGTGTTTGAGTTTTCAGCTCTAAACGTTGGTCCAAAAGTATAAATTTGCCCCAAAGCCATTGCGAAAGTTTCACCTTCTAATTGTCCAGAAACGGTCAAGTTGGTATGCTTTCCAAAGAAATCTTTTTTGAAATCAATATTTCCTTCTTCATTTTTTGGAAGATTATCCAATGGTAAAGAAGTAACTTGGAACATTTCTCCAGCACCTTCAGCGTCAGCTCCAGTAATAATTGGCGTGTTTACATATACGAAACCTTTTTGCTGAAAATAGCTGTGAACCGCATAAGATAAAACCGAACGCACACGCATAATCGCACCAAAAGCATTTGTACGTACACGCAAGTGAGCGTTTTCACGTAAAAATTCTAAAGAGTGTTTTTTAGGCTGCATTGGAAATTTCTCTGCATCAGAATCTCCAAGGATTTCAAGTTTGTTTACTTGAATTTCGTATTTCTGACCCGCACCTTTACTTTCAACCAAAGTTCCAATTACAGAAACCGCAGCTCCAGTCGTGATTCTTTTTAAAGTCTCTTCTGGAGTATTTTCAAAGTCAACAACACATTGAATATTATTAATTGTAGAACCGTCATTTAGCGCGATGAACTGATTATTTCTAAAAGTTCTCACCCATCCTTTTGCATTCACTTCCTGTAGCGTCGTCGTACTGTTTAATAAGTCTTTAACCTTTGTGTGTCTCATTTTAATTTTAGATTTATAGATTGCTGATTTTACATCAAAATAAAACCAGTGTTTTTTATATCGAATTGCAAATATAAACGATAATAATTAATTTTTGAAGCTGTTTATCTATCAGTATATCTTTATGTTTTTATGATAACAGTAAAGAAGACTTTTTAGAAAGACAGATAGGATATTACTTTGCAATTGCTTTTTGTAATGCCGGACTCATAATCATCATAATTTGAAATAGGGTCAGCATGATCGGCATGACTACCTTTTGTTGAAATACAACAGATTTGTTAAAGGCATAATGCATTTTAGAATCCTTTAAATCTGGATTTTTTTCAACCATTTTAGTAATCGATTTCATTATATCTTTGTTCATAAAATGCATTATGATTGGAGATAAACTAAAAAAGATTAATAAAAAAAAGCAAAACAGATTCATCATTTCTTTAATGTAAAGATATTTATGGATTAGAATTAAAGGAATAAAGCTTCCTGCAAAGTATAATATTTGCTTTCTGTTACCCATAAAACTTACATTCAAAAACTTATAAATAGTATAATTTAATGAAATAAAATATGTTAAATATAAAATTTTAAGAACGAAGCCCATTTCTTACTTCTCCAAATTCTCCAATTCCTCTTTCCTTGTTTTCTTTTTCTCGAAAGTCAAAACTAGCGATGGTAAAACAACCAAATTAGCAAACATTGCAAAAACCAAAGTGCAAGAAATTAATCCTCCTAAAGCAATTGTTCCGCTGAAGCTTGATAAAGTAAAAGTTGCAAAACCTAAGATCAAAACTATAGAAGTGTAGAATGTACTTACTCCAGTTTCTCTTAAAGCGCTGAAAACAGATTTTTTTACTTTTCCTTTGTTTTGAGTCAATTCATCTTTGTATTTCGCCATGAACTGAATGGCATTATCAACCGAGATTCCGAAAGCGATACTGAATACCAAAATCGTCGAAGGTTTTAACGGAATTCCGAAATAACCCATTAATCCCGAAGTGATGCAAAGCGGTAAAATATTCGTAATCAAAGAAGCTGCTACCATTTTGAACGAACGGAATAAATACAGCATTAAGATTGCAATAGTTAAAATTGCAAACAATAATGATTCAATTAAGTTATGCGCCAAATAAGTTGTTCCTTTCTGGAAAACCAATGCTTTTCCTGTAATCGTAACTTCGTAACGGTCTTTCGGGAAAATTTCGTCAATTTTCTTGCGAAGTTTTCCTTCTACTTTTGCCATTTCATCCGTACCAATATCTTTCATAAAAGTCGTGATTCGGGCATATTGTCCAGTCGAATCAACATACGCTTTCATTAAGTTTTCTTTACTGTTTTTGGTTGCATTTTTAGCATAACCCAAAATAAAAGTCTGCTCCTGAGAAGTTGGCAATTGGTAATATTCAGGGTTTCCGTTGTAGAAAGCCTGTTTTGCATATTTAACCAAGTTTACAACAGAAACTGGTTTTGCCAATTCTGGAATTTCAGAAATGGTATTTTGCAATTCGTCCATTTTGCGAATTGTCGATGGCTTCATAACACCTTTTTTCTTTTTGGTGTCAATCATAATTTCAAGTGGCATTACACCGTTGAACTCTTTTTCGTAAAATAAAATATCCTTAAAGAAAGAAGCGCTTTTCGGCATTTCGCCAATCAAACTTCCTGAAACTTTCATTTGTCTAACTCCATTCAAACTCACAAGAAACAGAACAGCGTAAATGCAATAAACAATTGTCTTTTTGCCTTTAACGATAGTTGTAACTGTATTTAAAAGTGTCGAAATGTAAGTTTTGTCTAAGTGATATAAATGTTTTTCTTTTGGCAATGGCATAAAACTGTAAATAATTGGCACGATAAAAAGTGTCAAAGTATAAACAGAAATCACGTTGATAGAAGTTACCAATCCAAACTCAAAAAGCAGTTCGTTTCCTGTAATCATTAAGGTTGCAAAACCAATTGCAGCCGTTAAGTTGGTCATAAAAGTCGAATGCCCAATTTTTGAAATAACACGCTGTAAAGCTTTTGCCTGATTGTTGTGTATTTTGATTTCCTGCTGATATTTGTTGATCAGGAAAATACAGTTTGTAATTCCGATTACAATAATCAGCGGCGGAATAATTGCTGTTAAAATCGTGATTTTATAACCAAATAATCCAAGCGTTCCAAACGACCAAGTTACTCCGACAATTAAAATACAGATTGAAATAAACGTAGCTCTGAACGAACGGAAGAAGAAAAAGAAAATCAAAGAAACGGTCAATAAAGACGCTCCAATAAATAATCCGATTTCGCCTTTCATGTTGTCCGCGTTAATCGTTCTGATGTATGGCATTCCAGAAACTTTAAGATCGATTCCAGTTGTTTTTTCAAATTTATCGATTTTAGGAACTAAATCATTTAAGATAAAAGTCTTTCTTTCTGCCGTATTTACCAACGCTTTGTTCATGTAAATCGCAGATCGAACGCTTCCGCTTTCTTTGTTAAACAGCAATCCTTCGTAAAAAGGAAGATTGTGAAACAAATCGTATTGGACGCTTTTTAAATAATTGGCGTCAAGTACTTTGCTTTCATCAATAAACGGTGCTAGAACAAACTTTTGGTTTACCGTATCTTTTTCAAGTTTCTTTAAATCATTCAAAGAAATTACCAAATCAACTTCTTTGGCTTTTTTCAAACCGTTCATCAATTCGGTCCAAGCTGCATAATTTTTTGGTGTAAAGAATTTAGGATCTTTAAAACCAATAACAATTAAGTTTCCTTCTTCGCCAAATTTGTCTAAGAATTTTTGATAATCTTTATTTGCAACATGATCTTTCGGAAGCAGGTTTGCTTCGGTGTAAGTCATAGAAAGATTCTTCCACTGATAACCAAAGAAAATAGTTAAAGCAGAAAGTATAACCAGAATAGTAATTCGGTTTTTAAGTATGATTCGGGCAAGTTTTTCCCAAAATCCAACTTGGACAGTGTTTTTCATAAAATCTTTAAAAATGGATGCAAATGTAGTGAAAAGTGCTCGAAATCATAAATATTCCGTTCTATTTTACTTAACGTTAACACAAATTTGAAAGTGTCATTATTGTGATAATCTGTCCGTTTTTACTTCTAAACCATTAGGTTTTCTCATATTTGCATATAATTTCTATTTCGAGAAGATTTGAATCGGATGGTTTTCCTAATGAAAAAGGTCTCACAATGCCTTAACAGATTGGAGCAGATTCAGTAATTTTATTCTTGAATTTGTCATAAATATAAAAAGAAGCAAATGCAGCAAAACAATACAACAACTTTTATTTTTCTGGCAATTCTATTGCTTTTGATCGTCATTATTTGTTTTATGGTCTATCAATTGATGCAGGCCAAAAAAGCAAAAGAAGATGCCGAAAAAAGTTTTTATGCATTGGAAGTAAAGGTGAACGATTTACAATTGGAAAATTTAGAATCGAAACTGAATCCGCATTTGTTTAAGAATATCCTGAATTCGATTCAATCGCATGCGTATCAGACTTATTTTGCTCTGGATAAACTGGCCAATGTTTTGGATTATATTTTGTACGAAAGCAAAAAGAAGTTTGTAACGGCCAAAGAGGAAATTGATTTTGCTTTGAATTTAATCGAAATCAATAAAATTAAAATCAGTCCGCTTTTTGAACTTAAGGTTAAAACCAACATTAATGAGGAAGATAAATTGTACGATCAGCCTTTACTGGCGCCTTTAATTTCGATTGATTTAATTGAAAATGCATTTAAACACGCCGATCTTCAAAGTGCAGATGCTTTTATTTCGGTAGTTTTTGAATTTAAAAACAATGCTTTTTTTATGACGGTTTCCAATAAAATCTCCGATAAAAAAGTACTGAAAAAAGAACGAAGCGGTTTTGGCCATGCGACTCTAGAACACCGCCTTCGCATTATTTATAAGAATAATTTCAAACTCGATAAGTTTGTAGAAAATGATGTCTACATTGCTCATCTAAAAATAGATTTACTTGAATACAAAACTGAAATGCTTGCTTCTGGACGATGAGATTCCAGGATTGACTTATTTGAAAATGCTTTGCGAGCAAATTCCAGAATTGGAAATTGTAAAAACATTTAATAATCCGCAAAAACTATTATCTGATATTCCAGAACTGGATTTTGATCTTTTGATTTCTGATATCGAAATGCCAGGAATGGACGGTCTTCATTTGGCTGAACTGCTAGATCATAAATTGGTCATTTTTTGTACCGCGTATAAAGAATATGCAGCCGATGCTTTTAATATTGATGCTGTAGATTATATCACAAAACCTGTGAAATTAGAACGGCTTCAAAAAGCAGTTTCGAAAGCGCTGGAACGTTTCGATAAATCAGATAATTCAAAAAAGTTTATTCAGCTTAATACCGACAAAGGAAAAACGCTGCTGTATTTTAATAAAATTCAATATATAAAAACCGCTTTGAGCGATAGCCGAGACAAAACGGTTCTGCTTGCTGATGGAAGTTTTCTGAATTTGAAAAATGTGAAATTCGATACGCTTTTAAATGAATTGCCAGATGCCGATTTCTGCCGAATCAATAAAAAAGAAATTGTAGCTGTAAAAGCCATCAAATTCTTTAATCATAATGAAATTGTGCTTCATCATTTGGAAGAAAACAATAAAAATACAGCCTTAATTTTAAGTGAAACCTATCGTTCTGATTTTTTGAAAAAAGTAAAGTTATAACTTATTACAAAGTTTTTCCGACTTGTTACATACATTGAAAATTAGCAGGAAATTTGCTTTTTCACTTAAAACTCAGTTCTGATATTTGCTGCAATAAATTTAAAGAACGAGTTATGAATAAGATTAAGAACTCTCTATTCTACGTAACAATTATTGGTGGTTTTACCGCCCTAATATATTGGGTAATTTCAAAAGGCGTCTCATTAGAAGCAGGGCGTCATATTGTAAAGAAAAGTGTCGAAAGTAATCATTGGAAAGATTTTCTGCATTCGATGGTCGATAATTTACAGCATCCTTTGGCCATCTTATTGGCACAAATCATTACTATAATTTTAGTGGCACGTTTATTTGGCTGGTTTTTTAGAAAAATTGGACAACCTTCTGTAATTGGCGAAATGATTGCTGGAATTGTTTTAGGCCCCTCTTTGGTCGGAATGTATTTTCCGGAGTTTTCGGCCGCTTTATTTCCAAAAGAGTCTTTAGGAAATTTACAGTTTTTAAGCCAAATCGGTTTAATTCTTTTCATGTTTGTTATCGGAATGGAATTGGATCTGAAAGTACTGAAAAATAAAGCGCACGATGCTGTTGTTATCAGTCACGCTAGTATTGTTATTCCGTTTGCTTTAGGATTGTCATTGGCCTATTTTATATATGAAACTTTTGCGCCTCAGGGAGTTGAATTTTCATCTTTTGGATTGTTTATGGGTATCGCGATGAGTATTACGGCTTTTCCTGTTTTGGCTAGAATAGTTCAAGAACGCGGCATGCAGAAAACCAAATTAGGAACCATTGCGATCACTTGTGCGGCTGCAGACGATATTACAGCTTGGTGTATTTTGGCAGTTGTTATTGCAATTGTAAAAGCAGGTTCGCTTTCAAGTTCGTTATATGTAATCGGAATGGCAATTTTATATGTGATCATCATGCTAAAAATTGTTCGTCCGTTCTTAAAAAGAGTAGGGGATTTAAATGCAACGCGTGAAAGTTTAAATAAACCAGTTGTTGCTATTTTCTTTATCACACTTTTAATTTCGGCTTATGCTTCAGAATTAATCGGTATCCATGCTTTGTTTGGTGCTTTCTTGGCGGGAGCAATTATGCCAGAAAACAATAAATTCAGAAATATATTTATTGAAAAAGTCGAAGATGTTTCGATCATTGTTTTATTGCCTTTGTTTTTTGTGTTTACAGGTTTGCGTACACAAATCGGATTATTGAATGATCCTGAATTATGGAAAATTACAGGTTTGATTATTTTGGTTGCTGTAGTTGGTAAATTCTTCGGAAGTGCTTTGGCGGCAAAATTTATGGGACAAAACTGGAAAGACAGTTTAGCAATAGGTGCTTTGATGAATACAAGAGGTTTAATGGAACTGGTAGTTTTAAATATCGGTTACGACCTTGGTGTGTTGTCTGCAGAAATTTTTACCATGATGGTAATTATGGCGTTGCTGACTACTTTTATGACCGGTCCAGCATTAGATCTTATCGAGTTTATTTTTAAAGATAAAATTACAGCTGTTCCAGAAGAAATCGGAACTAAGAGTAAATATAAAATCCTGCTTTCATTTGCTACTCCAGAAAGAGGTAAAAAGTTACTTCAGATTGCTAATAGTTTAGTTAAAAAACAAGGAGATAATTCTGTTGTAGCCGCGATGCATGTGTCTTTAAGTACCGAAGTGCATTCTTTTGATGTTAAAGAACACGAACGCAAAATGCTGGTTCCGATTATCGAAGAATCAAATCGTCTGAATCAGAATGTGGTGAGTTTGTTTAAAGTTTCTAATGATATTGATTCAGATATTATTGATACGGCTAATCAAGGCGAATATGATTTATTGTTGGTTGGTTTAGGGCAATCTATTTTTGACGGAACTTTACTCGGAAAAATACTTGGCTTTACTACTCGAATTGTAAATCCAGATCGTTTGATTGATAAGTTTACAGGAAAAGAAGGATTGTTTGAGAATTCTCCTTTTGATGAAAGAACGCGTCATATTATTGCAAAGTCTAAAATGCCGGTCGGAATTTTTATTGACAAAGACCTAGAAGAAGTGAATCAGGTTCTGATGCCTGTTTTTAGTAAAGAAGATTCCTTTTTGATTGAATATGCTAAAAAATTAATCAATAATAACGGTTCTCAAATTACAGTTTTAGATGCTGGTGGAGAAGTGAAAAATACTAGAGAAATTCAAGAAACCATTCGTTCCATTGAACAGATTGCCCCAAATCACATCATGATTATGAATGACAGAACCTTGAAAAAAGAGTTTTTAGAAAGCCAAGATTTGATGATTATCAGTCTGGAAAGCTGGAAAAAACTAATAGAATCTCAAAGTATTTGGCTAAATAATTCTCCATCAGTTTTGATTCTGAAACCGTAAATTTTTTGAAATTCCAAAATTTTAAAATCCCAAATTCCAATTTTACTTATTGGGGTTTGGGATTTTTTTTAGCCACGAATTCACGAATTTTAATGAATTTCTTTACGCTGTACTTGTCGATAAATTGCACCAATTACTAGCTGAAATTCGTGAAATTCAGTCGTAAAGTTTTTGCAAAATTTAAGTACATAAATTTGTGAATTCGTGGCGAAAAAATGAATTTAAAAATTAAAGCCCCAAATCAAGAACATAAGAAATCTTAACCGCGATATTGTCTTCAAATCTCATTAACTGATTTGGTCCATATCTATAGAATCCTCCAAGACCGAAACCTTTAAAGATTTTGTTCAATTCGATTCCTGATTCAAAATAACCTTTATCCAAAGTTTTGTAAGCTGGACCAACATGCTGTTCAGGTTTTTCCATACTTCCCCAAGCCATTCTTGTAACTAAAACTAGAGATGGTCTTACTTTTCTCAAAATTGTAAGTCGGTCAAAACCATGTTTAATTTGAAACATTAGATATTGGCTTGAAAAGAATTCATTAAAATACATGGTTTCAAAAGCATTTCGTCCTGCAAAAGTGATACGCTGAACAACAGTTTCTTTAGTTAAGTTATTCGGAGCAGTGTTGTACAAATGCGTTATAGGAACATCTCCCATTGCCAAACCAGCTTGTAAAAGCAAACCTGTTTTCTGGCGGTTTAAGTATTGTTTTTCGTATTCGGCTTTAAAATCTATTTTGCTAAAAGTAAAATCATTTTCAAAAACATTTGGCAAAGATTGAGTATATTGAAAAGTAAACCTCGGAAATTTTTTATCGCTTTCGTTTCTTCCCGTCGGAGTTTGCATATAATTACTAAAAGGTGCCCAGACAATAGAAAGCATTGCTGTGGTCATAATATAATTAGAATACAGTTTTCCGTTTAGGTTATACAGATAGTCAAATTTTGGTTCAATATAATTTCGCGAAAGTTCTAAAACAGCCTCTGTTTTCGGAATAAATTTGGTTTGAACATTTGCGCGCCATCCCACATATTCGTAAAAAGTACTAATGTTGATTGGACGCGGATCGTAAATTTTAAAAACGCGTTTATCAACGCTAAAAACGGTACTTGCTATCTCTCGAACATCGTCAGCATAATAACCATTAAGCCAAGTGTTGGTGTGTTTGTCTAACAAAACGCCACCACCGACGCTGTATTTAAAAACACCATCTTTCGTTCCGTAAGCACCATAGCCTTCAACACGGAAATATTTAGACAAACGGTCATTTGTAATCCCACCTATACCAAGACGAAAACCTTCATAATTGTTGTAGCTTATAATCTTTTTTAAATCTAAATCGACTGGGCCAATTGGGTAAAAACCGTTAATGATTTTTCGTCCAATCCCTAAACGTTTTTCAATTCTATTTCGAACAGAAAGGCTGTCGAGTAATAGGTAGGTTTTCTGGCTTTTTAAGTCGAGATTCTCTTTTCGGTATGCTTCCCAGAAGCTTTCTGGCTTTTTGGCCGCATCGTCTTTTATTTCGATGTAAAGTGAAGGGTTTTTTATTGGAGCGTCGGTATTCACGCGAATATCAAAACTATTACTTTCTGAAAGCAGATAGGTAAAATCGGAAGCCACTTTTTTTCTGCGTTCTAAATTTTCTTCAACATCTCCGTCAAATTGAATCGTACCGCCTAAAATTCGAATATCGTCATCATTTTTTCCTTTTACGATTTTAAAAGTGGTATTGCTCTGAAACCAGATTTTCTCTTTCGGAATATATTCAAATTCATGAATGCCGCTAATGTCTAAAACGCCTTTAACACGCATTACCGCTTTCGCGACAGCGTAATTTTCTTTATCAATATATAAAACCCCTTCTAGTCCTGAAGCTCTGTGTTTTGATTTGTTTTTGAAATAAATCATGTATGTATCGCGGCCGCGAATACTTACAGTGTCTAGCAGTTTGTAGTTGTAACTTGAAGTAGCATTTTTCGAAATCGGATTTTCGTATTTAGTTTCAAATAATTCGTATTTCGAATCATAAATTGAAATAGATTGAAGGTTGAAAGCAAGAACTTCATAAATAGGCTGTTTGAAACCAGCAATTTTTGTTCCTAGAACGGTTTCTTTCAATTTGTTATTTCCGAATTGATATTGCGAAACTTTCTCCGTCTGAAACAAATGCTGCTTGCTTACAATTTCTTTAAATTTATAATCGGAAGAATCGATATTGATGATTTTTTTATTTAAATCTTTGTACGCCGCCGAAGTATCAATACGGCCGTCAATCGAATCGGGATTTGCCGTTACAATAAGTTTGTTATAGGTTTTATATTCAAAATTATTGAGCTTTTTCTGAGGATCGTTTGTAGCTTTATTGGCAATAACTTTTTTTATTATCGTTAGAGCCGGGTTTTCATTAGAAACAACAACTTCTTTTAAATCATCGGTTTGTTGTAAAAGTGAGATTGAATAAAAAGTTTTGCTGTTGATTAAAGCAATGGTTTTTGACTTAAAACCTATATAAGAAACAGTAAGTGATGTGGCTGAGTTACTAATTTTGAAAATAAACTTACCGTCAACATCTGTAATTGTGTTATTGTTTTCTGAAGTGGTAATGGTGGCAAACGGAAGTGGTTTGTTGTTTGAATCGGTTACGATTCCGTTTATTTGAATTTGCGCCTGAAGGGTAAGCGTAAAAAACAAAGTCAAAAAACAAAATAGCTTCATACAGAATGATATAGTTTCAAAAACGAAAAGAATTGAATTTTCGTATGCAAAAATAGCAATAAAAAAATCCGTCTGGTACAATAAACCAAACGGATTTTTATTTTATAACCAAATCTTACTTATACTTTCATGATTTCGGCTTCTTTTGCAGCCAATAACTCATCAATTTTTTTAATGTAAGCGTTTGTTAAGTTCTGAACTTCTTCTTCTGCTGATTTACAGATGTCTTCTGAAGTTCCTTCTTTTTCTAATTTTTTGATATCAGTATTAGCATCTTTACGAGAATTACGAATACCAATTTTAGCATCTTCAGCTTCAGATTTTGCTTGTTTAGCTAAATCACGACGACGCTCTTCTGTTAATGGTGGTACGCTAATGATTACCATATCTCCATTATTCATTGGGTTGAAACCAATGTTAGCGATTAAGATTGCTTTTTCAATTGCTTGCAGCATATTTTTTTCAAATGGCTGTAATGTAATTGTTCTAGCATCTGGAACACTAATTTTAGATACTTGAGAAAGCGGAGTTGCAGATCCGTAATAATCTACAAAAACACCTCCAAGCATAGCTGGAGAAGCTTTTCCTGCACGAATATTAAGAAATTCTTTCTCTAAGTGTGCAATAGTACCATTCATTGATTCCTCAGTACTTTCTAAAATAAAGTCTATTTCTTCAGTCATTTTTTCTTTAGTTTTCAGTTTTCATTCTCAGTTTTCAGTTAAAGTCTTGCGCGACTGTAAAACTGTTACTGATGACTATATATTTACTACAGTTCCGATATTTTCGCCTTCGCAGATTTTCAAAAGGTTTCCGATTTTATTCATATCAAAAACAACGATTGGCAATTTATTTTCTTGGCTTAAGGTAAATGCAGTAGTGTCCATTACATTTAATCCTTTTTTAAGTACGTCGTCAAATGAGATAAAATCAAATTTTACAGCAGAAGCATTTTTTTCTGGATCAGAGTCATAAACACCATCAACGCGAGTTCCTTTTAAGATAACATCAGCATTAATTTCAATACCTCTTAAAACTGCAGCAGTATCAGTTGTAAAATATGGATTTCCAGTTCCAGCTCCAAAAATTACAATTCTGCCTTTTTCAAGGTGGCGGTCAGCTCTTCTTTTAATGTATGGTTCAGCAATAGATTCCATTTTCAAAGCGGTCTGCAGACGCGTTTTCATTCCTTTATCTTCAAGAGCGCCCTGCAAAGCCATTCCGTTAATTACAGTTGCAAGCATTCCCATATAATCTCCTTGCACTCTGTCCATTCCTGAGCTTGCTCCGGCAACGCCTCTAAAAATATTTCCTCCTCCAATAACAATAGCAATTTCTACTCCTTTGTCGTGAATCTGCTTGATTTCATCTGCATATTCGCCTAATCTTTTCGGGTCAATACCGTATTGTAAATCACCCATTAAGGCCTCGCCGCTAAGTTTAAGAAGAATTCTTTTATATTTCATGTGTGTGTTGCGTTAATTTGTGCAAATATAGACATATTCTGATTTTTAAAAATAATGTTTGCAAAAAATTAATTCACGGTGCAATTTTAAGTATACAAAGGTTTCACAGTTATTTAATTTGAAATGTGACAAATGTCATTTTCTCCGTCTTCCTAAAATTTGTATTTTTATTGTATCCTAAAAATGAAACAAATATGAAAAGCATCGTAGCCAAAGCATTATTCAATAGTCATTCTTATGCTGAATACAGAAAAATAGTTACCGATTTATTGATTGAAGGAAAATCAACAGGAAACGAACAATCTGAAAGTTTGACCAATTACACCAAATTGAACGAAGCCAGAATGAACAGGCTGGAAAAAACGATAACAGTTTCTGATGCTATTTCTGAAAAACTTCAAAACTTAGACAATCACTATATCTGGTTAGTGCTTTCTGAAGGTTGGTGTGGAGATGCAGCTCAAATTCTTCCTATCTTAAATAAAATGGCTTTGGTTTCTCATAAAAAGATCGATCTGAGAATTGCATTTCGTGATGAAAACGATGATTTGATGAGTCACTATCTTACCAATGGCGGAAGGGCAATTCCAAAAGTGATTATTATTTGTAAAGAAGCTGGAATTGTACGAGCCGATTGGGGACCAAGACCAAAAGGAGCAACTGAATTAATGGCAAAGCATAAAAGAGAAGTTGGTGCTATTGACGAAAAAATAAAAACGGATCTGCAATTATGGTATTTGGCAGACAAAGGAATTTCGACACAAGAAGAATTAGTCGAAATTATGGAGAATATTAAATATAATCGTTTGTAGATTTTGCTTAATGTGTTGATAAACAACTGAATTGGTTGATAAAATTATCTTAAAGTATTTTCATACTGCTTTAAATTTTGTAACTTAGTAAAACTAATCCCACATCTATTATAGCTTTCAGATTTACTCTTTTTATTGGTGTTTTATTTAATGTTCAACAATTAAAAAGTACACTATTATGAAAAAGTTATTCGAAAGATTTTATGATTTCTTTTCTAAATTTTTATTTGGAGGGAAGAATGTGCCTCACTATTAAACTGAGATAAGTATGAAATAACTTTACTTATTTTTAGGAGCATGGCACATTACTTTCAAAATATGTAATGTGCTTTTTTTATATCAAATATTTAGTCTGCTTCTGATGATGAGTAGTAAAAGAAATCCTGAAGAGTTATTCCAAAAGAAATCATGCCAATACTTTTTTGATTGTGAAGTGGAAAATCATAATCACAGATTTCTGCAAAAAGAATAAAATCGTCTGAGCCAATTCCGAGTTTTATTTTTTTGTATTCTCCATTCAAATTGCCACGTCCTATGGCAAACCCTTTTCCGTAACCAACCTGTAGCATAATTCGCGTTTCTGGTCCCACTTTTGGACTTAAACCAAGATTTAAAAACACAGGAACAGCAACAAGTTTATCATCCCATTTCCAGTCAATACCACTGTGAATACCGAATGTTAGCCATTTTTTATAATGAACTCCATACCCAAGTTTTGAGCCTAAACCATTTGGGACTAGAAAAGCATTTGAGGATGTTGATTCTGAGTCGTAATAATCGTTTGTGTTATTAGGGTTTCCTGTTATAGAAACAGCAAAATCAAATTGTGCGTATGTGAATTTAGTTGCCTGACTATGTATAAATGAATTAAAAAAGGTAATAAACGCAATAGTCAGTAAAATTCTCTTCATACAAGGTTTTTATTTTTTTAGGAGTTCTTCTTCAAACAAAGTAATATCAATCGCATTTTTCACATCGTAATCACCAATTTTAGTTCGGCGCAAAACAGTTAAATGTGATCCAGAATTCATAGCTTTCCCAAAATCGTAAGCTAAAGAACGAATGTACGTTCCTTTAGAACAAACTACTCTAAAATCAACTTCTGGTAATGCAATTCTTGTAATTTCAAATTCGTGAATAGTAGTTTTTCTGCTTGCAATTTCAATAGATTCTCCTGCACGAGCATGCTCATATAAACGAACACCATCTTTTTTAATTGCAGAAAAAATTGGTGGTTTTTGGTCGATTTCGCCCAAAAATTGTTTTACCGTTTCATGAATCAAAGCTTCGTCAATATGTTCTGTTGAAAAAGTCTGATCGATTTCGGTTTCTAAATCATACGATGGAGTAGTGGCTCCAATATAAAAAGTTCCCGTATATTCTTTTGCCTGACCTTGAAGTTCTGAAATTCTTTTGGTGAATTTTCCTGTGCAGATCAATAAAAGCCCCGTTGCCAAAGGATCTAAAGTTCCTGCGTGGCCAATTTTAAATTTTTTCGGAAGTCCGACTTTGTTAATTAAAAGATACTTTAATTTATTGACAGCTTGAAATGAACTCCATTTTAAAGGTTTGTCTATCAATAGAACCTGTCCTTCTAAATATTCTTCGGGAGTCATTATATGATGGTAAGCGGATGAATAAAAAAGTGAATCAATAATAAAATGATTCCGGCAATGATTCGGTAATAACCAAAAACTTTGAATCCGTTTTTAGTCAAAAATCCGATAAAAGTTTTAATTGCCAATAATGCTACAGCAAAAGCAACAATATTCCCAATAACCAACATGTTTACTTGGTCGTGAGATAATTCAAAACCAGCTTTGTAATAATCATAGCATTTTTTTGCAGTTGCTCCCAACATTGTTGGAACGGCTAAGAAAAATGAAAATTCTGCGGCTGTAGTTCTTGATAATTTTTGAGACATTCCCCCAACAATACTGGCTCCGCTTCGAGAAACTCCAGGAATCATAGCGATACATTGAAATAATCCAATTTTGAAAGCTTGTAAATAACTGATTTCTTGAGAAGTTTCAGCTGTATTTGGATTGTTAAACCATTCATCTACTTTTAATAAAATAATACCTCCAATTAAAAGCGAAATAGCAACGGTAACTGGATTTTCTAATAAACCATCAATGAAATCGCTTAATAATAAGCCTAAAACTACCGCTGGAATAAAAGCAACAAGAAGTTTAAAGTAAAAATCAAAAGTTTGAAAGAAACGTTTGAAATATAAAATTACAACCGAAAGTATCGCGCCAAGCTGAATTACAATAGTGAAAAGTTTAGTGAAATCGTCATGAGCGATTCCAAAAAAAGAAGAGGCAATAATCATGTGTCCTGTAGAAGAAACAGGCAAAAACTCTGTAATTCCTTCAATAATGGCAAGAACAATAGCTTGTAGTGTATTCATTTAATTTAGATTATTAGATTTTAGACAGCTTAGACTTCTTAGATTTAAAAAGATTAATTTAATAATCTAAAGATCTAAGAAGTCTAAGCTGTCTGAGAAAGTCTATTTAGATTTTTTGAAAATAGAATAAATCGTGATTCCAAAACCGATTAAAACAGTTGTCGGTGCTAAACGAATACGTCTAAAGTTAAAAATTTCTTCGTTAAAAACATTTGGATCTTTACTTCCTCCGCCAGACATTAAAATAAATCCTAGTGCAATTACAGCAATACCAATTAATAAAATCTTATAATTGATGCTGTCAAAAAGGAATTCCTGTTTTTGACCTTGTTGTTCTTCTTTATTATTGTTGTTTTTCATCTTTATATGTTTGTCAGCCTGATCGAAGGTGAAGGCATTTTTTTTAAATCTAAAATCTGCAATCTAAAATCTGCAATCTAAAATTAGTAAAGATCGTCAGTTCTTAAATTCAAGAAACGCTGTGTTGCAAAATGTGTGCTTACCCAAGTAATTAGGACTCCTAATCCGAAAACAGCCACTAAAACCAAACCAGTTAAAGCTTTGTCTTCTAGAATTCCTAAACCAGGAAAATTTGTATCTACATAAAGTAAAAGTGCGATTAAAGCAATAATGGCTAAACCAGCGCCAAGCATTCCAAGTTTTACACTTCGCATTACAAATGGTTTACGGATAAACGCTTTTGTAGCTCCAACCATTTGCATAGTTTTGATAATAAAACGATTTGAATGTATAGATAAACGCAATGAACTATTGATTAATAAAACTGCAATTACTGTCAAGAAACCGCTGATGATCAAAATCCACATACTTACTTTTCTAATGTTGTCATTTACAAGATTTACCAATTGTTTGTCGTAAACAATATCTGAAATCATAGCATTTTTACGAAAGTTGCTTTCAATCTTAACGATGCTGTCTCTTTCTACATAATCTGCTTTTAAGTGAATGTCGTATGAATTCAATAACGGATTTTCTCCCAAAAAGGTTAAGAAATCTTCTCCGATAATATCAGTATGTTCTTTTGCCGCTTTTTCTTTCGATACATAAACAAAAGATTTAGCAAAAGGCGCTCTTTTAAGTTCGGTGTTGAATGCTTTGATAATACTATCATTCGCTTCATTTTTGAAGAAAACGGTCATGGCGATTTTTTCTTTAAAATCATCTGCCAACTGTTTCGAATTAATAATGAATAATCCTAGTACACCCAAAAGGAATAATACCAAGAATACACTTAAAACTACCGAAAAATAAGAGGAAATTAACCTGCGCTTTTGAAATTTATCAAAGTTAGAACTCATAGTTTGCTTAAATTATGTGGTAAAAATAATAAAGAATTTCTTTATTTAAAGTTAATAACAAACTTTTATACTTAAAAGTACGATTTAAATCTTGAATAAAAGTTTTTATTTAACCGCAAAGTACGCAAAGCTTTTCGCAAGGTTCGCAAATAAAAAGTATAGCCACAGATTAAAAAGATTAAAACGATTTTTTATAATCTGTGTAAATCCTTTTAATCTGTGGCAAAAAAAACGAAAAGCCTTTCGCAAGGTTGGTAAAGTAAAAAATAAAGCCACAGATTAAAAAGATTAAAACGATTTTTTTAAAATCTGTATAAATCCTTTTAATCTGTGGCAAAAAAACTTAGAACCTTAGCATCTTAGTACCTCAGAACCTTTACTTAACCTTATAAACTTCAATACTTTTTAGCCAATAAACATGTCGTGGCCCAGTCTTAATATCATTTTTGCAAATCGCGATCATCTCTCCGTTTTTAACTGGTTTCCCATTTTCTTCAAAAAGGATATAGGCATTTTCTCCCGTTGGATTATTGAAAAGCTCTGCCCATGAAAAAGTGGCTTTATAATCGTCTGAAGCTCTAGCTACGATATAGAAGTTTCGGTCCTTATGCCCATTTTGTTTGATTTTGGCTTTTTCTAAAATATCTTTCAAAAGAACGCCTTTACACACTTTATTGTCTTTTTTTACTTCACCGCTTTGGCACACTACTTTAAAATCATCAAGCGTAACGACTTTCATCTTTTTTAAGGAATCGACGGTTAAGTTTAAAGGAAATTCGACATCGCCTTTTACTTCTATCGAATGATTAACCATTTTCAAACTGTCTTCTGGAGTTAAGACAGGATGTTTGTCATTGTCTGTTTTTGCGGTTTTTTCTGTAGTAGCGGTTTCTTGTTTATCTTTTTTAGAAGAATTGCACATGGCGCATGAAAATGCAATCAGTAAAACGAGAATATAATTTTGTGTTTTCATATAAAATATAATTTTTGAATTAGTTAAAATTGAAAAAACGAAGGGTCACAAAAAAATTACGTCCTTCTTCTGGGTAACCTTCTACAAGACTATAATTTCTATCAAATATATTGTTAACTCCGGCATCTAGACTAAAATTTTTAGAGATTTTTCCGGAACCATATAAATTCAAAAGAGTATAATCTGGAACTCTAGCGCCATAACTTGTGCTGAAACGTGGCGAATTGAATTCGGCATTGGCAATGAATCGAAGTATTTTAATCGGGCTATATTCTAAAGTTCCCATTACTTTCGTGTTAGGAACATCTGTAAAATGAATATTTGGGTTCGTTATATTTTTTCTTTCGATATAAGTGTAATTCAAATTCAAAGAAAGGTTTTCTAATACAGTATAATTCAACTGAGCTTCAACTCCTTTATAATCGGCTTCACCAAAATTCTGCATTTGAGATTTTCCTGGTTCAACATTATTGACACTCAATATTGCGTCTGAAAGCGAACTATAGAAAAGTGCTGTTTGAAAAGTGATTTTTTCGAAAAGATTGGCCGTATAATTCAATTCGTAATTGATTGCTTTTTCAGGTTTTAAATCTGGATTGGGAATCGCTGTTCCCATTCTATAAGAATATCGATCCTTGATAGTGGCAAATCTGGTTTTTTGTGAAACGGTTGCTCCTAGTTTTTGCTGATTGTTTAATTGATAGAAAAATCCAACTTGTGCATTAAAAGCATCACTTGCTCCCGCATCTGGAAAATCTGAAATAACTTTTGTAGTGCTATTATAATCTTCGGCTTCATTGTTTTTTCGAATGTTGTAACTAATACCTGGAATTACGGTAAATTTTGAACTGACTTTATAAATATCTTCAATTCCAATTAAAACCGTGTTGTCTATAAAATGACGAACGGGTTCGCCAAGATTGTTCTCACGGTGAACATCTTCTTTAAAATGAAAAGCAATTTTTAAATCATTTTTAGGAATTATTTTGGTGTTGTATTCCAAGTTTCCTCCGAAGGTATAATCGTTGTAAATACTTTCAAAAGCATAAGGTTTTGTTTGAGTCGAATAAGTAGCATCGTCGTAACTATCTAATGTATTTTTAAATCGGTCAAAATACAATCTAGTTTTGAAACTATTTTTATCATCAAAAGCAGAATTAGAAATAAAATAAAAACTTTCTTTATCCCAATTGGGCCATTGCCAGTAACGAGGTTTTAGCAAAAGCGAATTTTGTGTGTCGTAACCCGTATAAACAGGATTTCCTTTTTCGCCCTGCTGATTGATGTACCCAATTGCATATTCGCTTTTGTCAGTTGGAGTCCACCCAACTTTAAAACTAATTTTTTGATCTGTTCGATACGAATTGTCTCTTTGTCCACCATTTTCATTGGCGGTTGGAATAAAATTAGAAGACATTCTATAGGAGTTTCTATCCAAATAAGAGAAACCTCCTTGAATATAGAATTTTCCTAAGTTCGAACCAATATTTACATTTCCTCTGTAGCCGTTCTCGTTAATCATTCCTAAAGAACCATCGTATTCCAATTTTTTAGAAGGCTTTCTCGAAATCAGATTTATTGCGCCTCCAAGCGAATTTGGCCCATAAAGTACAGATGAAAATCCTTTTGAAACATCAACAGCTGCTAAATCGAAAGTGGTAAATCTAGCCAAATCAACATAACCATCATACGGAACATAAACTGGAATTCCGTCCATATAAACAGGAACTTGCCTCAAATCAAAGCCACGAACAGAAACCATAGATTCGTTTCTTGGTCCAGAAGCAGTTAAACTGACTCCAGGCAGCATATTTAAAGCTTTTGAAACCTCCATTTTATTTTGAGATTCCATTGCTTTTGAAGTTATTCGATTTAAAGTGTCTTTGTTTTGATGATTGCTAATGATAACTTCTCCAAGATTAAAAACGTTTGAAATTTTGAGAGAATCTGTGGTTTTCGAATTGTTTTGCTGTGAAAATCCGATGAACGGAAATAGCAGAAAGACTAATAATTTTGGTTTCATAAAAATAGTTTTTTCAGTATGTTTTAAAATGAATACTGCTGGTTGAAAATAGATTTTTTGGTTAATTGCTTTTTTAAATTTTATTGGTTTCCCAAACTAATGACAAATAATATAATCCGCCAATTGATGGTCCGCCGAGAATTGAAGTATAAGGTTTGTTCAGAATATTTGTTCCTCCTAATTTTGCTGAAATGCCTTTTTTGAAAGCATAGTTTACTTGCGCATCCATTGACCAATATGCAGGAACGGTTCCGCTGACCAAGAAAGAAACATAATCAAAGTTGTTTTGATAGCGTGCCGTAACGCTTGCGCCAAGACTTTTCCAGATATTTTGAGCAATCAATGTTCCGTTTACGTTAAATTCTGGAGTGTTGAAACCGTCTTCCAAACCATCTTTATCATCAGTCCTGTCCAATTTTGTATAAGTAAGATTTGTTAAAGCGCTGAAAGTATTGTCAAAACGATATTTCAAACCTAAACTTCCTCCATAATTGTAAATTTTACTTTTAGAATTGGTCCAAAGCCTGTAGCGATTTTGAGTGTTTTTAGAATATAAAGCAGTCGGAATCAAATTTGGATCTGTCGTGTTGGGAATACTCGCTTCAACTTGCGCGATGAAGTTTTTATATGAGTTGTAATAGAAATCGGCATCTATAAAAAGATTTCTGTTTAAAGCGATTCCTCTAAAACCAACTTCAAAGGATTTTACAAATTCAGGTTCTAAATAGGTATACGGATTTTTCTGAATCGTATTTTTATTTTTTTCGATGGCTTGCGCTTGAGTTAAACCATTTGTATTGACATCGGTATTGACCTGCGCTTGAAATTTATCAATTGAAGCTTTGGTGTAAGAGTTTTCGAAAATTCCGTCAGACATAATACGCAATCCGCCAACACGTTTTACACCGCCTGAATTTACATTCGAAAATCCTTCAAAAATACTCGGAAAACGATAACCGTTTTGGTAAGAAGCTCTAAAATTTATGGTTTCTTTTGGAGAATAAACTGCTGTGAACTGAGGCGTAAATTTCGCATCAAAATAATCTGCTTTATCCATTCTAACAGTTGCGCCCAAACGTAATTTATCTGAAAAGAAATCTTTTGTCACTTGCGTGAAAGCGCCAGTTTTTTGATACGTCAGATTTTCGTCAGCATGAACTGGATTGATGAAATAATTTCCATCGGGAACAATAATGTAATTTCTATAATCGACACCGCTCAAAAGTTTCGCATCAATTTTTTCGAAAAAAGAAGCGAAAGCTTTGTCCCAATTAATTAATCCTTCGCCATGAACCAAAGTCGATTTTACTCGCAAAGCCGCACCAATATCCCAATTGTTGATATCGATTAATTCATTTTTCTTTTGTTCGTAAGCTTTCGTTCCTGGTAAAAAACGACCTGCATCAGATTGTGTTCTGGCAATTCTGTGTGCGTCGGCAACGCTTGCTCCGCTAGCGACGGCATTTTTATAAGCAGTGCTGTAATCGGCAAACCATTTATCATCCGATTTATAAGCGCGATCCATATTTTCTGCCAAAGAACGCATGTTGTAAGAATCGCCAGTATTTTCGGTTGTAGCGTAGGCTTTTACCTGAAAAATAGGAGTATGATAATCGGCAGAAAATTGATTTAAAGTATAATTATCTAAACGAAATCTATTTGAACGCTGATAAATAGTATTGATTAAGGCTGTTTTGTAAGTCACAGAAAGTTCGTGATCTTTCTTTGGTCGAAAATACAATCCAAAATCAGCTTTGTAATTTTTGATTTCGTAGTCAGAAATGTCAGTTTCTCGATAACCCGTTCTGGCAACCACATAATTTTTGCCATTTAAGTTTAAAGTTTTTCGATTTGCCGATTCGTTCCCGTAACCGTTTACTTCGTCATAAGCCGGATTATCTGCGCCAAACAAACCTGTCGAAGCATTTGCATTTGGAGCCAAATCGGTTCTGTCATCTGCAACCCAGTCTGTTCCGCCTGTAGTTGATGCATTGATTTTAAACGCCCATTTTTCATTGAAAGCTTTAGCTAATCTCAAATTAAACTGCGAATATACTTTCGGTGAAAATCGATCTATATTGCCGACATGATTTACTCCAGTTAATTGCTGGATAGCGATTCCCTGATATTCAAAAGGATTTTGGGTCTGAATATTTGCTAAACCATTAATAGCATTCATCCCATACAACGCGGCTGCCGTTCCGGGAATAATTTCGATTTTATCAATATCCAAATCATTTGCACCTAAAGCGTTTGCAATTGGAGCGCCCAAGTGCGGAGCTTGATTGTCGATTCCGTCTACCAATTGCGCAAATCTTACATTGGTAGAGTTGGCAAAACCTCTCGTATTTATAACTTTAAAACCCAAACTTGGCGTAATAATCTGAACGCCTTTTACATTTTCTAGCGCTTCGTAAATACTTGGCGATCCCATTGCTTTGGCTTCCGCCGATTTTAACTGTTCAATACTTATAGGTGAATGCATTAATTTTTCAGAACGACGAGAAGCTGTAATGACAATCTCATTCAGTTCTTCTTTTTTTATGCTATCTCGGGTTTTCGAATTTTGTATTTGAGAAAAACTTTTCAGGCTTATAAAAACAAAGAATAAATATAGTTTTTGGTTCATGGTTTTTTGGCTGTTAAATTCAGTATGTTTTAAAATGAATACTGATGGTTAAAAAAATATGGTTTTGGTTTTTTTAAACATATAGAGACATAGATTTTATTTTTCTAATTAAAGATTGTAAAAAGAAACCAGTTTCTAAAACATAGATTTGCTATGTGTATTTAAATTAAGTGAAACGCCTTTTTACGATTGCTAAAGCTATGTTTCTATGTGTTTAAATATATTTTTAAAACTTCAAATTCTGAGTTTCTTTTGTTGCAAACTCTTTAATACGTTTTTCGACTTCATAAAAAACAGTGATAGCTCTTTCTCCTGCTTCAGTCAATCGTGCTCCTCCGCCACCTTTTCCTCCGAGAAGTTTTTCAACTAACGGACTTTTAGCACGCTGATTCATTTCTTCAACCAGTTGCCAAGCCTGACGATACGCCATTTTCATTTCTTTTGCGGCATTGGTAATCGAACCTGTTTTTTGGATATTTTCCAGTAACCAGATTTTCCCTATTCCAAGAAAAGCGCCTTCAGCTTCTTCAATCCAAACACGAACTTCGACGCTATATTTTTTACTGTCAGCCATTTTAATTTTTTAAATGCTATTCAAAAATAATTCTTTTCTGATAAAAGTATTCTGTCTACGCAATATATTTTCTAAGTATTAAAATGCAAACATAAGTATTTTTACGTAATTAAAAATAAGTATTTTGTTATTTTATTTGTTTGTCAGTGAAATAGCTTTGCTACAATCCGCAATAAATGTAAATTTGCGCGATAATTAATTAGTGAAAAGCTTAGAACCTTAGTAACTTAGAATCTTAGTCACTTAAAATGAAATACAATCCAAACGAAATTGAAGCCAAATGGCAAAAATATTGGGCAGAAAATCAAACTTTTGCAGCAAAAAATAACTCTGAAAAACCGAAACATTATGTTCTCGACATGTTTCCTTATCCATCTGGAGCAGGACTGCACGTTGGGCACCCGCTGGGTTATATAGCTTCAGATGTGTATTCTCGTTTCAAGAGACATCAAGGTTTCAATGTTTTGCACCCAATGGGTTACGATAGTTTCGGATTACCTGCAGAACAATATGCGATTCAGACAGGACAACGTCCAGAAGATACAACGCGTGTAAATATTGACGGTGGAGTAGACAAAGAAGGAAAACAAATTGCGGGTTACAGAAAACAATTAGACAAAATCGGATTCTCATTTGACTGGGCGCGTGAAGTGCGTACATCAAATCCTGATTATTACAAACATACGCAATGGATTTTTATCCAATTGTTTAATTCTTGGTATTGCAGAAAACAAGGAAAAGCATTTGATATTTCAGAGCTTGTAACTGTTTTTGAAGAAAGCGGAAATGCATTGGTTGAAGCAGTTTGCGACGATAATGTTGCGATTTTTACTGCTGACGAATGGAACTCTTATTCTGAAGAACAAAAAGAGAAAATCTTGTTGCAATACAGGATGACGTATTTGGCAGAAACCGAAGTAAACTGGTGTCCAGGCTTAGGAACTGTTTTGGCAAATGACGAAATTGTAAACGGAGTTTCAGAACGTGGAGGCTTTCCTGTTATAAGAAAAAAAATGACACAATGGAGTATGCGAATTTCTGCTTATGCCGAACGCTTGCTTCAGGGTCTAAATGATATCGATTGGAGTGAGTCAATCAAAGAATCTCAAAGAAACTGGATCGGTAAGAGTGTTGGTGCAATGGTGACTTTCAATGTAATACCAACAACCAACAACCAACAACCAGAAACTATTTCTGTTTTCACTACTCGTCCTGATACTATTTTTGGAGTTACTTTTATGACTTTGGCGCCAGAACATGATTTGGTAGCCAAAATTACAACTCCAGAACAAAAAGAAGCTGTTGAAGCGTATATCGAAAAAACAGCAAAACGTTCAGAGCGTGAGCGTATGGCCGATGTAAAAACCATTTCAGGAGTTTTCACAGGAGCTTATGCTGAACATCCTTTTACAAAAGAAGCTATTCCGGTTTGGATTGGCGATTATGTTTTGGCTGGTTATGGAACAGGCGCTGTAATGGCGGTTCCTTGTGGCGACGAAAGAGATTATGCTTTTGCTAATTTCTTTAAAGGTCAGAATGGAATGCAGGAAATCAAAAATATCTTCGCTAATGTTGATATTTCTGAAGCAGCTTACGGATCAAAAGACAATGTTGAAATTACAGCTTCTGATTTCTTAAATGGATTAAATTATAAAGATGCGACAGCAAAAGCAATTTATAAATTAGAAGAAATAGGACAAGGAAAAGGTAAAACCAATTACCGTTTGCGTGATGCTGTTTTCTCTCGTCAGCGTTATTGGGGAGAACCATTCCCAGTTTATTATGTGAACGGATTGCCTAAAATGATTGACGCACAACATTTGCCAATTATTTTGCCAGAAGTAGAAAAATATTTGCCAACAGAAGACGGTTTGCCTCCATTAGGAAATGCAGCTGTTTGGGCTTGGGATACAAAGCAAAATAAAGTTGTCAATACCGATTTAGTTGATAATGTTTCGATTTTTCCTTTAGAATTGAATACAATGCCGGGTTGGGCGGGAAGTTCATGGTATTGGATGCGTTATATGGATGCGCACAACGAAAATGAATTTGCTAGCAAAGAAGCTTTGGCTTACTGGGAAAATGTAGATTTATACATTGGAGGAAGTGAGCACGCAACTGGTCACTTATTGTATTCTCGTTTCTGGAATAAATTCTTAAAAGACAAAGGTTTTGCTCCAACTGAAGAACCATTCAAAAAACTGATTAATCAGGGAATGATTTTGGGAACGACGGCTTATGTTTACAGATTAGAAGGTACAAATACTTTTGTATCTAAAAATAAAATTGAAGGTCAAAATGTACAGCCAATTCGTGTTGATGTTCATTTTGTAAATTCTTCGGATGAATTAAATATCGAAAAGTTCAAAGCTTGGAGAGAAGATTTCAATACCGCAGAATTTATTTTTGATGAAAACGGAAAATACATTGTAGGCCGTGAAGTCGAAAAAATGTCGAAATCATACTATAATGTGGTAACGCCAGATGATATTTGTAATGAATATGGTGCTGATACATTACGTTTATACGAAATGTTCTTAGGGCCATTAGAACAGGCAAAACCTTGGAATACTGCTGGGATTTCTGGTGTATTTGGTTTCTTGAAGAAATTATGGAGATTGTATTTTGATGATAACGGTTTAATCGTAAACAACGAGGAACCAACAAAAGACAACTTAAAATCGTTGCACAAAACTATAAAAAAGGTTGCAGAAGATATCGAGAATTTCTCTTTCAATACTTCAGTTTCTCAGTTTATGATTTGTGTAAACGAATTGTCTTCGCAAAACTGTCATTCAAGAGCGATTTTAGAACCATTAGCAATTTTGGTTTCGCCTTATGCACCTCATATTGCAGAAGAATTATGGTCACAGTTAGGACATACAACTTCAATCTCAGAAGTTTCTTTCCCTGCTTTTGAGGCAAAACATTTAGTGGAGACGAATAAAGAATATCCAGTTTCTTTCAACGGAAAAATGCGTTTTACAATCGAATTGCCTTTGGATTTAACCGCAGCACAAATCGAAGAAATCGTAATGAAAGACGAAAGAACTCAAAAACACTTAGACGGAAGAACACCAAATAAAGTGATTATTGTTCCTGGAAAAATCATCAACCTTGTAGGTTAATTATTTTAAAATTTCAATATAAAAATTCCAAATTCCAATTTTACGATTGGGGTTTGGGATTTTTTTTATTTTTTTCGCCACGAATTCACGAATTTTTATTCTCAAAGATTATCAAAAATAATTCGTGAATTCGTGGCCGAAAATTACCCGAATCAGTTTGGAATTTGGAATTTTTTTATTGGAATTTTCCCCGTAAACATTGGAATTTGAAATTTTTTTATTGAAATTTTCATTCCCGTTGTAACATTTTAATAGTTGTCGTATCAAAAGCATGGATCCGATTTAATTAACAACTTAAAACTATTAAAAATGAAAAAGTATATCATCTTAATTATCGCATTCTTATTCTCAGCATTATGCCTAAATGTTTTCGGACAAACAAAACAATTTCCGTTTGAGGTTTTAAAAACTGGAAATGGAGATCAATCTATTATATTTATTCCGGGCTTTGCATCTTCTGGAGATGTTTGGAATGAAACCAAAGCCGCATTCGAAAATAATTTTACCTGCTATACACTTACAATGGCTGGTTTTGCAGGAAGAAAAGCACAGCCAAATGCTTCATTTGAAAATTGGAAAAACGGAATTGCCAATTATATCAAAGAAAATAATATTGAAAAACCAATCTTAATTGGTCATAGTATGGGAGGTGGACTTGCGCTTGCTATTGCGGCTGATTATCCAGATTTGATTAGTAAAATTGTAGTGGTAGATGCGCTTCCTTGTTTAGCTGCTTTAAATGATCCTGCTTTTAAATCAAAAATAAATAATGACTGCTCTTCAACAGTAAATCAAATGACGGGTATGAGCAATGATCAGTTTTATGATATGCAAAAAAAGACCATGCCAAGACTTCTAGCAGATGCATCTAAGCAGGATATGGTGGTAGATTGGAGTGTAAAATCAGACAGAACAACTTTTGGGCAAATGTATTGTGACTTTTTCAATATCGATTTAAGAGAAAAAATCGCACAGATTAAATGCCCGGCTTTAATTCTATTAGAATCTTATTTTATAAATTTAAAACCAGCAATTGAAGATCAGTATAAAAATTTAAAAACTGCAAATTTTCAGTATGCGACAAATGGCTTGCATTTTATTATGTACGATGATACCGCTTGGTACATGGAGCAGTTAAACAATTTTATTAAAGTTTAAAATGGAATTCGAAGAAATCTACAAAACGTATTGGGACAGAATTTTTAGGCTTTGCATGGGATTTGTAAACGATTACGACGCCGCTCAAGATTTGGCTCAAGAAACTTTTATAATTGTCTGGCAGAAGTTGGAAACTTTTAGAAATGAATCTTCTATTGGAACTTGGATCTTTAGAATAGCTTCCAATAATTGTCTGAGACAGATAGAAAAACAAAAGCGTTTTCCAAAATCAGAATTGCCGATTCATCTTTCAGAAGAAAAACAAACATCATTAGAACCTCAGATTCAATTCTTATATAAGTGTATTGCTGAGCTTCCAGAAACCGATCGTATTATTATCTCGTTAGAATTAGAAGATATCAAACAAGCAGAAATCGCTAAAATCGTCGGACTTTCTGAAGCCAATGTTAGAGTGAAAATTCATAGAATTAAAGAAAAACTGACTCAAAAATTTAAAGAAAATGGACAACGATAACAATATAGATTTTAAAGATTTATGGAAAAAGCAATCCGTAAATCAGCCAGACATGACCGATTTGCTGGCGCGAATAAATAAGTTTAAGAAAACAAGTTTGCGTTGTTTATGGGTTACAAATATTTTGCTTTTTGCAACCAGTGCTTTCATTGCCTTTATTTGGTTTTATTATCAGCCACAATTTATTTCAACTAAAATCGGAATTGTTTTGACGATTTTGGCAATGTTGATTTATTTACTGGTTTACAACAAACTATTAGGGGATTATAAAAATATTGAAGCAAATCAGACTAATCAAGAATATTTGCAAAATCTGATTTTAATTAAAAAGAAACAAAACTTCATGCAGACGAAACTGATGACTTTGTATTTTGTTCTGTTAACCGTTGGAATTTGCCTTTATATGTATGAGTATGCGAGTAAAATGACTCCTTCAATGGCAATTTTAATATATGGAATCACATTATTCTGGATGTTGTTTAATTGGTTTTACATTCATCCAAAACAAACCAAAAAACAGCAGGAAAAAATAAATAGTCTAATTGAAAAATTTGAAGAAGTCAATCATCAATTAGAATCATAAAAAAAAGAAGCTTCGCAATTGCGAAGCTTTCTTTTACCAAAAACAAAAATCTAAAATTTTAAATTTCTATAAACTATTGCGGGAACACGAAAGTGCCAGGAACTGCAACGATTGTGCCATCAGCTTTTGCTTTAGCGGTCGTTTCTTGTTCTACTTTTCCTCCAACGTAAATTTTTATAGTTAAAGTTTGATCGACAACACCTCCATGGCCTGAAACTTGGATTCCAACGGCGCTAGTACTTGCAGAAGCAGTAAATTCTTTAGTCCAAGGTAATTTGGTGATATCTACACTTTGTGCAGCATTTCCTGATTCCATATAAGCAGCATCCATCTGTCCAGAAAAGTTTCCTGTTACTTCATATTTAACGTCTCTTGAGTTATTTCCGCCTTTATCATCATCACTGCTGCAAGAAACTGCTGTAAAAGCAAGAGTCATTACAATTGCTAAGGTTTTCAAAATTGATTTCATAGTATATATTTAATTAATAGTAAGATCTACAACAAAATTAGACCCTTACTTACGGGACGGCAATACCTGATAAAATGTATTTTTTATTACCTGATATCAGGTAAAAGCAAGCGGTTTCTTTTCGAAAGTCATTAAGCTTTAATAACTTTGAGTAAATGCCATATTTATGAAGAAAATCTACGCCTTTTTATTTTTTTTATTTTTCACTGCAATTTCCAATTCACAAGTAATTCTTTCATTAGATGATGATACTGTTTACATTGACAGTATTGTTAAGATCACAAAAAATACAAAATCCGATAGTGTCAAATGCTTAAATAGTTTCAGGTTGTCAAAACTATTTTTGATGGCGCAGGATGCAAAAAAATCTAAAGAATATCTTCAGGAAGCGAACAAGCTTAAAGCCAAATTTCCTTTTCTAAAAGATGCTTCTGTTTTTTATAATGCCTACAGTTTTATAGAAAAAGGCGATTTAGATGGTTTTGAAAAAGCCTTGCTCGAAGCCAATTCTAAACTCAAAAAATACCGAAATAAAGAAGCTTATAAACTTCGTGCCGTGATACTCCAGAATTATGGTCTTATACAGCAACGCAAGAACAACGAAAATGCTTATATGAGATTGTTGATAAACGAAGCCATTCCTATTGCTAAAAAAAGTGGTGATTATGAATTAATCAGCGCTTTAAATAAAGCAGTAGCCATTATTTTTATGAATAATGATGAACGCGAAAAAGCAGCTGAATATCTCGATCAGGCGCAGAAATATATAGAAAGCGCGACTAAAAAATCTGCAACTTTAGCAGAGTCTAAAATGGAAACCTATATTATAAATGCAGAGAATTTAGTCGAGCTGAAACATTTTTATGATGCTAAAGAAATTTTAGATAAAGCTTATGAGACTTTAGAAAAATTTCCGGAATCCAATTTGAATGATTCTTATTTTTATTCGGAAGGACTTTATTATGCCAAACAAAATAAACATGACGAAGCATTGGTGAGTTTTGAAAAAGGAATTAAATCTGCAGAAAATCATAATAATGCTATTGCGGTAAACAGATTGAAATTTGCAGAATATGAAGTGCTTTTTAAACTGAAAAATTACGGCAAAGCCAAAAGTAATTTGGAATATTTGATCGAAAAAACGCCTTTTATTGTAGATAAAAAGAATTATTACAAAGAGCTGTCTAAAGTTTATAATGCTACGAAAGAATATCCGAAAGCGTATTATTATTCGAACAAATACAATGTTATAAACGATAGTTTAAACGATGCTAAACTGAAAAGTGAAATTGTAGAGCTTGAAGCAAAATATAAAAAAGCAGAAAGTGAAAAGAAAATTGGTCTGTTGCAGTCAGAGAATGAGAAAGCAGTTCTTCAGGTTAATAATAATCGTTTGAATATGATGCTTTTTGCCGTGCTTTCATTTGTTTTGTTTCTGACGGTTTTGTTTTTATGGAGCTGGAATAATTATCAGAAAAAAATAAGTTTTCAGAAAGAAGTAAATCATAAACAGGAACTCGAGGCATTAGAAAATCAGCAGAAATTATCGATTTCAAATGCTTTGATTGAAGGAGAAGAGATAGAGCGTAAAAGGATTGCAAGAGATCTCCACGACGGACTCGGAAGTATGCTTTCTGGTCTTAAAATGCATTTGAATCTGCCCGATCGTGAGAAGAATGAAAATGCGTCTAATATAAATGGCATGCTGAATGACTCCATTAAAGAACTTCGTAATATTTCTCAAAATTTAATGCCCGAAAGCTTGATGAAATTGGGTCTCGAGCATGCGCTTAGAGATTTATGTGCTTCACATTCGACTGCCGAAACAACAATTGAATTTCAGTATTTGATAAAAAAAACAACCTTGCCTCAGCATTTTAAAATCATGATTTTTAGAATCATTCAAGAGCTTTTAAATAATGCCTTAAAATATGCCAAAGCATCGCAGATTCTGGTTTCCTGCTCGCAGAACAAAGATGTCTTTTTTATTACTGTAGAAGATAACGGAATTGGCTTTAATTTGGAATATGCAGAAAAAAGGGACGGAATGGGCTTGCGAAACATTAAGAACCGTGTGGCTTTTTTGAATGGAAAAATAGAAATTGATTCAGTTTTGGATAAAGGAACTTCGACCTATATAGAATTAAAATATAACCCAAATCATGATTATGAAGTATAAAACGGTAATAGTAGACGATCATCCGATTGTGATTTCTGGAATTTCTGGTTTGCTGTCGGATTTAGATAATATAGAAATTGTACAAAAATTCGAATCCGGAATTGCGCTTTTAGATTATATCGAAGACAATAAAGTTGATTTGATTTTAATGGATATTTTTCTTCCCGTTATAAATGGAGTTGATTTGTGTAAAACAATTAAGCAAAAGCATCCTAAAATTGTAATTATAGGTATGAGCAGCCAGTCTGAAAGAAGTTTGGTTATGCAATTCATTCAGAATGGAGGAAACGGATATATTCTTAAAAATGCTTCTTTTGATGAGTTTAAAGAATGTATTTACAAAGCTATTGATGGCGAAATTGTTTTTAGCGAAGAAGTAAAAACCATAATCAGCCAGCCTTTGTCTGAAGATTTGGAAAGAATTCCAGGTTTAAGCCGAAGAGAACGTGATATTGCTTTATTGCTATCGCAAGGAAAATCGACTCAGGAAATAGCCGACGATTTGTTTTTGAGTTTTTTAACCGTTCAAACACACCGACGCAATATTCTTCAGAAGTATAAAATGAAGAATGTGGCAGAATTAATTGCTTTTTTGCTTAAAAACAATATGCTGAATTAGGTCAAAAATGGTAAAATGATGTCAAAATGGCATTTTGTTAAAATGGTTCGCAATTTGCGGTTTGTTTTGTAAATTTAAAAATCAATCTAAAAACACAAAAAAAATGGGATCAGGATATTTAATTATTGCTGGAGCTATCATGTTGTTCAGCTGGCTGGTAAGCTCGCAGCTGAAAAGTAAATTTGAATTGTATTCGAAATTGCAATTACGAAACGGAATGAGCGGAAGAGAAATTGCTGAAAAAATGCTTGCCGATAACGGAATTACAGATGTTCGTGTGATTTCAACGCCAGGTCAGTTAACAGATCATTATAATCCTTCAGATAAAACAGTCAATTTAAGTGAAGCAGTTTATAACCATCGTAATGCAGCCGCAGCCGCTGTTGCAGCGCATGAATGCGGTCACGCCGTACAGCATGCAATTGGTTACGAATGGCTTACAATGCGTTCTAAGTTAGTGCCGATTGTAAGTGTTGCTTCAAATTATGTACAATGGATTTTAATTGCAGGAATCTTAATGATTAAAGTTTTTCCTGGATTATTATTAATCGGAATTATCATTTTCGCGGCAACAACTTTGTTCTCAGTTATTACGCTTCCGGTCGAATATGATGCAAGTAATCGCGCTTTGGCTTGGCTAGAAAACAAACATATGCTTACGCAAGAAGAACAAGCTGGAGCAAAAGATGCTTTAAAATGGGCAGCAAGAACTTATGTCGTGGCTGCGATTGGTTCAATAGCAACGTTGTTGTACTATATATCAATTTATTCTGGAAGCAGAAGGAATTAATTAGTTAATTGAGATAATTAGTCAATTAGATAATTTATAGCAAACCCGACAGGTTTTAAAAACCTGTCGGGTTTTGTTTTTTTAAGTTTGTCCGGCTTAGGGAAGTCGAAGCATTTAATTTTAGAATTATCTAATTTTCAAATTGACACATTATCTAATTCTAAAGCTGTATCTGTCTATCAATCTGCTGATCTAGCGAGATAAAAGTTTCAGTTCTTGAAACTCCTTCAATTGCTTGGATTTTGTTATTTAAAAGTTGCATTAAATGTTCGTTGTCACGACAGATAATTTTAATCAAAACAGACCAGTTTCCTGTTGTATAATGGCATTCTAAAACTTCTGGAATTTTGCGAAGTTCTTTTACCGCTTCGGAGTTTCTAGAGGCTTTGTCCAAATAAACTCCCACAAATGCCATTGTATTGTACCCTAAAACTTTTGGGTTTACAGTAAACTTAGAGCCGGAGATTACGCCAGATTGCTCTAGCTTTTTTAATCTTTGGTGAATTGCGGCTCCAGAAATTCCGATTTTATTAGCGATTTGCAAAATTGGTTTTCGGGCATCTTCCATTAGGTATCGAAGGATTTCCTTGTCGATTCCGTCGATTTCAATTAAGAGGGAGTTGATTTTCATAACTTACAATTTGAAACTATTTTTGTGATTTGGGTTTTGAATAGAAATCAAATGTAATTAAAATGCGTTAGAAAAGGAAATCCCAATTTTTGAAATCCCAAATCCCAAATCCCAAATTCAAATTGAAATATAAACCGTAGTTTCAACTACAGGAAAACGAGCGAAAAAATCCTAAAAACAAAAATTCCAAATTTCAAGCAGTTACTTGGAATTTGGAATTTTAAAAAATTGAATATTTTAAAAAGGATTATTTCCCTTTGTTTGCTTCTGCAACGTATTTCTCTAAAGCCATTGTCATAGAAGGTGTTTCAGGAGTTGGAGCAAGAATGTCAATTCTTAAACCATGATCAAGAGCCTCTTTCTGTGTTGTGCTTCCGAATACGGCAATTCTGGTGTTGTTTTGTTTAAAATCTGGGAAATTTTTAAACAATGATTTAATTCCTGTCGGACTGAAAAAAGCTAAGACATCATAATAAACATCTGCTAAGTCAGATAAATCACTCATTACAGTTCTGTAGAAAATTGCTTGTGCCCAATCTACTTTTAGACCGTTTAATGTAACAGGAGCATCTGCATTTAATTGGTCAGATGCAGGAAGTAAAAACTTCTCGTCTTTGTACTTCTTAATTAGCGGAGATAAATCTGCAAAATCTTTTGCTCCAACGTAAATCTTACGTTTTCTGTACACAACATACTTTTGAAGGTAAAACGCAACAGCCTCAGATTGACAAAAATACTTCAATCCTTCAGGAACTTTGTAACGCATTTCATCAGCCACTCTAAAAAAATGATCTACAGCATTTCTACTTGTTAAAATGATCGCAGTGTAATGATTAAGATCGATTTTTTGTAATCGAATCTCTTTTGCGCTAACCCCTTCTACATGAATAAATGGTCTGAAATCAATTTTTATTTTGTGTTTTTGTTGGAGCTCAAAGTAAGGAGAATTCTCCACTTTAGGTTCAGGCTGTGACACCAAAATTGTTTTCACTTTCATATTATAAATATTTTCTAAGCACTCCCTTTTGTTACCCAATAATAGAGAAAATAATAAGGGGCTATTTCAAGAGCGCAAAGATACAAAATAAAATAAAATAACTTGCCGATAATTACGTTTTGATACGTTTTAATTGAAATAAAGTAAGAGTATACGCTAATACACAGCGAAATGCCTATGATTGCTAGCGGTATAATTTGCGGAATATTGTTGTAATAGAACAAAACAGCATTGATTGGAAGGATTAAAACGCCAATGTAAGTTCTGTATGTTACTTTTTGTAAGTTAAAAAGCTCTACAAATTCGTCAATATTAAAGGAAGTGGCTACAATTTTTTCGATTAAGTACTTTCCTAGAATGAAATAAAGTAGGAAAGTTGCAATCTGAATAAATAAAACCCAGTCGGTTTTTGAAGCGTGGCCAAAAATATTTAGCGTAAGCAGGATAAAAAAGGCAAATGATACAATCTGCACAAAAAATAAACCAACCGTAAAGCTGTTTTTCATGTGGCTGTTGTCTCTATAAATTTTGGCGTATTTATCAGAAAAAATAAGTTTACTAAATTCACTAAATCTTGTTTCGTACGCCGATTTTGTCATGGCAACAACAGCAAAGGTCAGCACAAATAAAAGTGTTGCCCAGTCTTTGTTTTCAAGAATTCGAGGATGTAATTGTTCAATCATAGCCTTGCAAAATTAGTAATTTTTTGATGCAATACTTTTATTATATATTTATTATGAATCAAATGCTATAAAAAGTTTACTTTTGCGGTGAAATTACCGAGAAAAAAATGAATGATAGTATTGTCATAATTCCCACTTATAACGAAATTGAAAACATAGAAAGTATAGTTAGAGCTGTACTTTCGCAGCATAAATCTTTTCATTTGCTGATTATCGATGATAATTCTCCTGATCATACTGCAAAAAAAGTGATGGCATTACAGGAAGAATATCCAGGAAAACTTTTTTTAGAACAGAGAACAAAAAAATCAGGATTGGGAACTGCCTATGTTCATGGCTTTAAATGGGCTTTGGAGCGTGACTACCAATTTATTTTTGAAATGGATGCCGATTTTTCGCATAACCCAAATGATTTAGAAAAATTATACGACGCCTGCCATTTTGGTGGAGCAGATCTTGCAATTGGATCTCGTTATGTAAAAGGGGTAAATGTGGTTAACTGGCCGTTAAGCCGAGTTCTGATGTCTTATTTTGCTTCTGTTTATGTGAAATTTATCACTGGAATGAAAATTCACGACGCCACTGCAGGTTTTGTTTGTTACAAAAGAGAAGTTCTGGAGAAAATCAATTTAAATAAAATAAAGTTTGTCGGGTACGCGTTTCAAATTGAAATGAAGTACAGAACCTACTGTGCTAAATTTCAAATTACCGAAGTCCCAATTATTTTTACTGATAGAACAAAAGGAGTTTCTAAAATGAGTAATGCTATTATTAAAGAAGCTATTCTTGGTGTGATTTCACTTAGATTAAGAAAATTAGTAAATTCATTATAAACCAACCGAAATGAACAGGATTTTAATAAAAAATGCCAAAATTGTAAACGAAGGGACAATTTTTGAAGGTGATGTTTTAATTGAAAACGATTTGATTGTTGAAATTGCAGACAGCATTTCATTAAAAACTTCAGATTGTATCGTAATCGATGCTGAAGGAAATTATTTAATGCCGGGCGCAATAGACGATCAAGTGCATTTTAGAGAGCCGGGATTAACTCACAAAGGTGATATCGAATCGGAATCTCGTGCAGCTGTTGCGGGAGGAATTACTTCTTTTATCGAACAGCCGAATACAGTTCCGAATGCGGTTACTCAGGAAATTTTAGAAGATAAATATCAGATTGCATCAAAAAAATCATTTGCGAATTACTCGTTTATGATGGGTGCAACAAATGATAATTTGGAAGAAGTTTTAAAAACGAATCCAAAGAATGTTGCGGGAATTAAGATTTTCTTAGGTTCGTCTACAGGAAATATGTTGGTTGATAATGAAGCGGTTTTAGAAAAGATATTCTCAACCACTCCAATGCTAATTGCAGTTCACTGCGAAGACGAAACTACGATTAAAAATAATCTTGCGACTTTTAAAGAACAGTACGGAGACGATGTTCCTGTAACGGCACACAATTTAATTAGAAGTGCAGAAGCTTGTTATATTTCTTCGTCAAAAGCAGTAGCTTTAGCAAAAAGAACAGGTGCGAGATTGCATATTTTCCATCTTTCAACGGCGAAAGAAATGGAGTTGTTTACTAATAAAATTCCGTTAGAAGATAAAAAAATCACTGCTGAGGTTTGTGTACACCATCTTTGGTTTACGGATGAAGATTATAAAACAAAAGGGAATTTCATTAAATGGAATCCTGCGGTTAAAACAGCCGAAGATCGTGCAGAGCTTTGGAAAGCTTTAAATGACGGAAGAATTGACGTAATTGCAACAGATCATGCTCCACATACAAAAGAAGAAAAACAGCAGTCTTACTTAAACGCGCCTTCTGGAGGTCCGTTGGTACAACACGCTGTTGTGGCAATGTTTGAAGCTCATCATCAGGGAAAAATTAGTGTGGAGAAAATCGTGGAGAAAATGTGCCACAATCCAGCCAAGATTTTCAAAATAGAAAAAAGAGGTTTTATCAGAGAAGGGTATCATGCCGATTTAGTAATCGTTAATCCAAGTCTGCCTTGGAGCGTTAAACCAGAAAATATTTTATACAAATGCGGATGGTCTCCGTTTGAAGGCTATACTTTCAAATCTAGAATTACGCATACTTTTGTAAACGGTGAATTGGTTTACAATAATTTCAAAGTAAAAGATACCAGAGCGGGTAAAAGATTATTGTTTGACAGATAAAAAAAGACGATGAAGAATTTTATAGTAATACTATTGGTTTTGTTTCTTTCTATAAGCTGTAAAAAAGAGGTGGTAAAACAGCCTGCAAAGCTTATTGAGAAAGATAAGATGATCGATATTATGTATGATTTATCTCTTTTGGAAGCAATGAGATATCAGAAACCATTGTCTTTAGATTCGATAGAAAACAATCCGACGAAGTTTATTTTAAAAAAATATAAAGTTGACAGTCTTCAATTTGCGCAGAACAATATGTATTATGCTTCTGATTACGACAGTTATAAAGACATGTTTGATGTGGTAAATAAAAGAATTGCTGTAAATCAGAGAGCGGCAGATTCATTAGCTAAAATTGATGAAAAGAAAGCGGCTAAAGCAAATAAAAATAAGCCCAAAGAAACGAAAGAAGTTTCGAAGGATTCAGTTCAAAAAAGAATTCCGAAAGTTAACATCGATTCAATTAAGCTGGCAAAAAGAAAGCAAAGAAGAGGTTTATAATTTAGAGCTTTCTAAAATATATTTATGAATATCAGTAAAAACCGTTCCTAGAGCGGTTTTTATTTTTTCATTACTATACAGATTTTTTGAATACGAAGCTTTTGCTGTTGCTTTTGTAATGCTTCTTTTTCTGAAAAATAAAGTCGTAAATATTCCGTCAGCCATCCATAATAGATTCATTAAAAAAGGTGTAGCGTGAATATGAGGCCTTTTTACTTTTAAAGCATCAGCAACGGTGTTTAAAAGATCTTTGAAAACAATATTGTCTGTGATGAGTGTAAAGCGTTCATTTTTTATATCGCTTCTCATTAGTTCATAACTAATTTTTACCACATCATCAACAGTGATAAAGCCTGTGCTTCCTAGCGTGTAGAATGAAAGTCCTTTAGAAACTTTGCGATAAATCTCGCTGCTGCCTTCATCAAAAATATCCATCATTTTTAGCGGACCCAAAATTACTCCTGGATTTACAATAATAACATTTAATCCTTCTTGATGCCCACGCCAAACTTCCATTTCGGCACCATATTTAGAAATGGCATAATCGCTATGCGGTTTTTCAGGATTCCAGTCTGTTTCTTCGGTAATATGTGTTTCGTGAGGTGCGATATCTCCTAAAGCAGCAATCGAACTGATATAGCAAAACTTTTCTGTTTCTTTGGCAATCGCAAAATTGACGATGTTTGCAGTTCCTTCAATATTGGTTTTTCTCAGAATTTCTTCGTCTTTTGGATCAAATGAAATAAATGCTGCGCAGTGATATACTTGTTTAATGTCGATAAAAGCAGTTTCAAGCGAAGGTATGTCTAGAATGTCGGCTTCAAGCCAATTGATCTTTTCAAACAGATCTGTTTTTTTATAAAAATCAAAAACCGACTTTGTTTTCTGGATACTCTTTTCGGTTCTGTAAATTGCCCGAACATTTTCTTCATTTTCCATTAAATGAAGCAATAAATGTGAGCCTACTAAACCTGTTCCGCCAGTTACTAATATCATGTTGTAAAGATAAGTTTTTGTTGTAAAGGTGCAAAGTTGCAGAGGGACAAAGTTGTAAAGGTTTTTTTCTTTTTGATAGAAAGGCGCTGAGACGCAAAGTTTTTGCTTTTTTTTGTGAAGGCTTAACGTAAACTTTATAGAAATAAAAAACTTTGCCGCTTAGTGGTAGTTTTTTTTGTCATCGCCATTGATTGTATTTGTGTAAATTATTTAAAACACTAAAGCAACGGACAAATGTTTATCATTGCTTTAGTGTCTTTTTGTGTATTAGAAGATAGTATATGCAAATACCAAATCAATGGCTTTATACTCAACAGAAATGGTGTTGTAATCCGTTAATAGCTGTTTTTTGGTGTTTGTTCTAATCTCAGCACTGAATTTGTTTTTAAAGTTGTAACCTACTCCAAAAGCGAAATTAGATCCCGATTTACTTTCAAGTTCTGCATTTTTATCAAAAGATAAACTTGCTTTGCCGTTGATATCAAAAGAGTAAGCGGCATTTATGAAAATCTTTGAATTTTTATTGATAAGAAAATAATAACGCAATCCGATCGGAACTTGGATGCTGGAGTATTTAATCTCTATGTTACGAGTTACAGAAGGTGATCCCGCAAAAAGACCTGGTCTGCTGTATTGCTTAGTGGTTTCGTATTTTTGATAAGCCGGGTTTAAAAAGATGCTCCATTTGTTATTGTTAAAAGGAAGAAGATATTCTGCTTCCAAGCCTATTTTTAAATTAGTATTGCTATCTAAATTTACATCTATTGACGGACTGTCTCCATCATTCATAGATCCTGAGATAAAACTAAGCTCAGGTGTTATTTTTAAATGAAAATGACCTTTACTAGATTTAGATATTACACCGCTTTTTGTTTTGTTGTCGGTATTATTGTATTTTAGAAAGTATCTGGTAAGATCAGACTTTTTATATTTTAGATTCGTAATCTCACTGTCCGCTGTATTGGCTGATCTTACATTGTTGTTTAATTGCTGTTTGTAGTAATCATTTTCTCTTAATTCTCCGGTTGATTTATCTCCTTTTGTCAAAGTGTATTTTAAATACGTAAGTTGTTCTAATGGAATGCTCTTTGTTTCGTAAAAATATCGGATAAGATTTCCGTCAGTATACGAGTACAGTGTTGCTTCTCCCTGAACTAATAATCTTAGAAAGAGAGTATTTTCTTCCCATACAGGTTGTCCGGTTTCTGATAGTTTGTCTAAATTGTCACTGGAACGATCCATTTTTACTTTGGCTCTTTTGAAAGTTACAGTATTGTCGATACCAAATTCCTGAACATTAGCAATGGTTTCTGTTTTGGAATCATTGTCGCCAATCAGGGACTTATATTTGAAATCGGTTGGATTGTTTTTCCAATCTAAGTTTCGGATGAAGCATTCTGTTCGTATTCCATTGTTGGAAATAAAGTACCCTTTTTCAAAAGAAACCTGTGCATTGCTCAAGGTGCAATAAAGAAAAAGAATAAGTAAAAAAGTTTTTTTCATTTTGGTAGTTTTTGGTGGGCGAATCTAAAGAAAAAATAGAATAGATTTTTACGTGTTTCCGTAAATAGATTTTTTTATCCTTTGGACTTTTGTATTTAGAAAAGAGAGTTTTCGAATTAATCTCAGTATCATGTTCTTAGCTTAAAGGATTAAATTTTGTATTGAAATGGTTTTTTATTGTTGATAATGAAATTGCTTTTTGTGATTGCCATTGACATTGATTACATTTGCGCAAATTATTTAAAAAAATGAAGAATCTAGTTGAAGAATTAAAATGGCGCGGGTTATACCATGATAGTATGCCTGGAACGGAAGAACAATTGCTAAAAGAAGCAACCACTGCCTATATCGGTTTTGATCCAACAGCAGATTCACTGCACATCGGAAGTATGGTTCAAATTATTTTATTGGTTCATCTAAAGAATTTTGGTCACAGACCAATCGCTTTAGTAGGTGGAGCAACAGGAATGATTGGAGATCCTTCTGGTAAATCTGATGAAAGAAACTTACTTGATGAAGAAGCTCTAGCTAAAAATGTAGCTGGAATCAAAAGTGTTTTGTCTCGTTTCTTAGATTTTAATTCAACCGAAGCAAATGCACCAGTAATGGTGAATAACTACGATTGGATGAAAGAATTCTCTTTTATCGATTTTGCACGTGAAGTTGGAAAAAGAATCACCGTAAATTATATGATGGCTAAAGATTCTGTAAAAAAGAGATTTAGCGGTGAAGGTGAGGGAATGTCTTTTACAGAATTTACATATCAGTTAATTCAAGGTTACGATTTCTATCATTTATATAAAAACAACAACTGTATTCTGCAAATGGGTGGTTCTGACCAATGGGGTAATATTACCACAGGAACAGAATTAGTGCGCAGAATGGGAGGTGAGAATGCTAAAGCTTACGCCTTAACAACTCCTTTGATTACAAAAGCAGATGGATCTAAATTCGGAAAATCTGAAGGTGGGAACGTTTGGTTGGATGCTGATAAAACTTCTGTTTACAAATTCTACCAATTTTGGGTAAATACAACAGATGTTGATGCAGAGAAATACATTAAAATCTTTACTTTCTTAGATAAAGATACGATTGACGCATTAATCGAAGAGCATAAAACGGCTCCACATTTAAGAGTTTTACAAAAGAAACTGGCAGAAGAAATTACTGTTTTTGTTCACAATAGAGAAGAGTTAGAGAAAGCGATTCAGGCTTCAAATATTTTATTCGGAAATTCTACTGCAGAAGATTTGAAAAAACTGGATGAAGCTACTTTTTTAGAAGTTTTTGATGGAGTTCCACAAGCTGAAATCGCAAAAGCTGATTTGGAAAACGGATTGGATATTATTACTGTTTTAAACGAAAAAACAGGTTTCTTTAAATCTAACGGAGAGGCGAGACGTGCTTTAACAGCAAACTCAATTTCTGTAAATAGAGAAAAAATAAAAGAAGATTTTGTTTTAACAGCAAATGATTTAATCAACAATCAATTCGTTTTATTGCAAAGCGGAAAGAAAAATTATTTTGTAATAAGAGTTGTTTAACTGTTTAGTCGGTTAATTGTTTAATCGATTCAGCAAAATCTTTTGCATTAAATATAGAATCCCAATGTTCGAAAAGAATATTGGGATTTTTTTTAATCATTCCGTAGGAATGTTTCGTCGCTAGAAACGTTTGATTAATCCAGAAAATCATCGATTAAACGATTAACCAAATCAACGATTAAACTTTTTTATAAAACCATCAAATTACACCCGCGAATATCAGAATTATCAAAACGTCCCAATACCTCGAAAGAGTTGTTCGAATATTTTTTGCCTAAATCCTGCGTAGCAATAAAAGAACATGAATTGATATTGGCTAAATCAATTACATTAATTCCGCCAGTTTTCCCATCATTTACGTAAGTGAGAGCATCTTCAGGATCGCGAACTAGAATATGCATCCAAGACGGGCATTCGAAAATTCCATCACCTAAAGAATAGGCTTGCGCTAAAAGTTCGGTCATTCCGTATTCTGAATGAATGGAAGAAACACCGAAACCTTTACATAAAATGTCGTGTAATTCTTCACGAATCATTTCTTTTCTTTTTCCTTTCATTCCTCCAGTTTCCATAATAATGGTATTTTGAAGATTGAACTGATGTTTTTCGATTAAATCTAATAAGGCGTAAGTAACCCCAATTAAGATTACATTTTGGCCTGCTTCGTCCAATTCAAGAAGTTTTTTGATTAAGTCGTCGTGATTGTGTAGATAAAACCCACTTTCAGGCTGATTAGAGAGTTTTATTAAATCTTCGACCATGTAAATTAACGAAGAGCCTTCGCGTTCCAAATAAGACGGCAAAAGGGCTAAAACAACGTAATCTTCTATGTTGCCATAAAACTGAGAAAATCCTTTGCGATAGCTTTCTTCATATAAGGAAACATCGGTCACTAAATGCCTGCTGGTAATCATTCCGGTTGTACCGCTGCTGGTAAAAGTTACTTGTACAGGATCTGTATTAGAAACGACATCATGACTTTTGAAAAATTGAATGGGTAAAAAAGGAATCTGTTGTAGTGATTTTACCTGTTGCGGATTAACATTCAAAAAATCACAGAATTCACGATACACTTTATTGTTTTCATGCTGAAAACGAAACACTTTTAATGCTATTTTTTCAAATTGTTTCTGACTTGAAATGGTAAAGATATCGTTGGCTGTAATCAAAACTTTTTTTTGCAAAGATATTATATTTAGTGTTCAGTCGCAGTATTCAGTCACAGTTTTCAGCAAAGTGCATAAACTGAAAACTGTGACTGAAAACAAAAAAAGCTCCTACGGAGCTTTTTTTATCGTATAATGAGTTTTCGTGTTGCCGATGCGTTCTGTTCGCTTATTTTGATGATGTAAACACCTGGTGGCAATTCTGTAACACTTAGTTCTCTTGAGACTAAATGTGCCTGTAATACTTTTTTGCCTAAGATATCAAACACAATAATTTCTTTCTCTAAATCGTTTTTAGATGAGATATAGACTTTTCCATTTGTTACTGGATTAGGATACAAGCTTAGACCCTCGATAGAAGTAGATTCTTGAGTTTTTGGTAGTTGCTTGCTGTCTTGCGCCGAGACGCTTACAGTAAAGAAAAATGCCAATAAGAAAGTAATATAAAAGTAGTTTTTTGCCATCGCATGTATTTGATTACTGTAAATATACAAAAAAAATTACAAAAATGACGCCAAAAAAAAACATGCTAAATTTTTAGGATGTTTTTAACATTATGTATTCGAAGTGATTAGGAAACAATATGGTTTTGTAGGTGCTATACAAACTAAAATGAAAAAGCTGTCTGAAATATTCAGACAGCTTTTTATTATTTAGAATCTAACTTTTATTATTTAGTCCAGTTAGCCCAAGTTGGTAATTCAGCACCATTACCAGCTCCTAGGTTTCCTGTGCTTGTTCCAGCCAATTTAGGACCTGTAAGATCAGTTACAGAAGCTCCAAAAGTGTAGTTTGTGATAGTAAAGTTACCAGCAGCAAGATTTGCAGTTACACCAGCATCAGCAGATAATTTAGTTAAAGCAGCAGGCATTCCGTCAGCAACATATACGTTTGTGTAAGTTTGTTTTCCACCACCTTCTTTGTAGTTGATTGCTTTTTCGTCAGCTAAGAATGTAGCACCACCTTTAACGATAGAGATGTTTGTAACTTTAGCGTTAGTCATTGGAGAAGCTCCACTTGGATCTTTAGCGTTAGTAGATCCTTCAACACCTGCTTTAGAAACACCTTTAATGTATACGTTTGTAGCAGTACCTTGCCATCCGTCAGCGAAATCTAATGAATCATCATAAGAGTTAATGATTGTCAAGTTAGAAGCGTTTACAGCTCCACCAAAGAACTCAATTCCGTCATCACCACTTTCGAAAGCATAGATATCAGATACTACTGTTCCAGAACCTACTCCGAAGAAAGAAATTCCATTGTATTCTTTTTCAGCAGTATATTTAGAACCTGTGTAAGAAATTTTCAAGAAGTTAATGTTTCCAGAAGAATCTGCATTGTCATTACCTCCGTAGCTTAAACCACCTACTTCAGAAGTACCATTGTCTCCAGTGTTTACTTTACCGTTACCAGCGATGATTAATCCACCCCAGTCACTTTGAGCAGGAGATGCTTTTCCAGAAGTCATAACAACTGGTTTAGCAGCAGTACCGTTGATGTTAATTTTAGCGTTTCTTTCTACAGCGATATATAAAGAAGTTGCTTCTGCAGTAGGAGAACTTTTAATTACTGTTCCAGCAGGAATTACTAAAGTAGCTCCACCTTTAACTACTAAACCTCCAGTTAATGTATAAGTTTGAGTAGGATCTAAAGTTACAGTACCGTCTTTAATTTCTCCTTTTAAATCGTCAACCTTTAAAACAAAAGAACTGTTGTTTGTGTCTTTGTTGTTATCATCAGAACTACAGCTTGTTAAAGCAAGTCCTAATATTGCAGCCATTGCAAATAAACTTTTTTTCATTTTTGTTGTGTTTTATTGTTTTATTTATTCAAGGCAAAGTAAACGAACATATGTTTTTGCTGAGTTAAGACGATATTAACAATCTATTAAGTATAATGGGGTAAAAACGCATCGCCTTAATATAAAATTTACATTGCAATTTTGGATAAAAAAAAGCGATTGGAATAACCAATCGCCTCTTGTAATTTATTGAAAATCTTTTTCTTAGAATGTATAGTTTAAAGTAAGTCTAAGATCTGAACCTGCTTTGTATGAAGTTACAGTAATATCTCCTACAGACTCTTTTCCAGGTACTTCTCCTTGTTCTTGTACACGCTTAAAAGTTGGATTTAAAATGTTGTTGTAAATAAGACCGATTTTTAAGTTTTTAGTCAAACTTGAATTTACAATAAAGTCTAGTTTGTTTACCGCTTTGTCAACCATGTTTCCAACTCTTGAAGTTCCAATTACAGCTAATTTATCTGAAAAATAAGAGTAAGAAACTGTTGCCGAAATATCTGTGTTTTCTGAAAACTCATTTAAGAAAGATAAATTCGCATTGGCAAGGAAATTAGAAGCTCCTGTTAATTTACTTGATGTAAAAGTAAAGTTCGCTCCAAAATCATTTTCATTGTTTACTTTTTCATTGCTTAGATCTTGTTTGGTATATAAATATGATCCGTTTGCATCAAAAGAAAGTTTTGTTTTTAAGTTATCTCTTTTTTCAATTTCAAAAAGATCTTTTCTATACTCAACTTCAACTCCTGCTACTGTTCCTTTGTCTCCTGTATTTGCATAAGAAATATCATTTGAAGAAGAATTCAAGAACATTTCGTTGATTGGGTTTTGAATGATTTTACCAAATGCAGTAACCGAAATTAATTCACTTGCTTTTGGGAAAAATTCCCATCCTAAATCAAAATTGTAATTTGTTGAAGCGTATAATCTTGGGTTTCCTTCGTAAGCTTGAGCAACGTCCTCATAAATGATAGGCACTTTTTCTTTAAATTGAGGAAGTGTATACGTTTTACTAGCAGAGAATTTTAAATTCTGTCTTTCATTCAAAGTATATTTTGAAATTAAGCTTGGTAAAATATTGAATTTAGAATCGTCAGAGTTTCCTCCAGATGGAACTGTTGTTGTGATATAGAAAACATTCTGATTCAATTGCTCTAATCTTGCTCCTAATATTACGCTTAATCTTTCAGTTAAAGAATATTGAACGTTAGCAAATGCAGCATTAATATCTAAATTTCCATTATACGTTTGGTGAATTCTGTTTGAGTAAGATGAACCCCAATGTGCAGGATCTAAGTAGTTATCTACATGGTGAATATCTTCTTTTGGGAAAGAAATTGTAGTTCTGTTCGGGAAGAACGAAAACTGTTGCATGTCGTAATCTACATCTTTGAATTTTCCAGAATATCCAACCGTTACTTTTCCTTTGTAAGTATCATCACTTCCTTTTTTGAAGTTATAAGAAAGAGCAATATTTGCAGCAATTTCATTTTCTTTTAAGTCATGAAAAAATCTGTGGTTGTTGATGTTTGAGTTGGTGAAAAATGTATAATCAATAGCATTAGGAGCATACACGAAAGAGTTTTGCATACGATCTGGAATTGCACTGTCAGACATACTGTATCCAACTCCCCAGTTTAAATTCAATCGATCGCTAAATTTGCTTTTCCCTGTTAATTGGTTCACCACTAATTGCGTTCTTTCGAAAGTTCCACGTTTGATAAAACCGCTAATTTGCTGTTGAGCATCTCCACCACCATCAAAGTTGATGTTAGTTCCTTCGTACTCGCTATAATCTTGCTCACTAGAGTTTAAGAATAAAGAAGTAAAGAAGATCGAATGGTTTTTGTTGATTTTGTAATCAGCTGTACCCATAACCGTTGTTGTAGTGTTATGTTTGTAAGCTGTTCTGATAAAGTCAGAATAAATATCTCCATCAGAAGTAATTCCTCCTCTGCTGTAACCTTGAGTGAATTTGTTTTTTGCACTGAAAGATCCAGTAACAAAAGCACCAATAGAACTTTCGTCGTTTATTTGAAATCTTTTTCCTCCAGATAAAGTGTAGAAAGCATTTAATACATTTTTACTTTCTTGTCTGTCCCAGCTTGTTGCATAGCTGTATGGCAATAATGGAGCATCTGGCACACCAACTTTTTTAAATCCTGTATAAGTAGGTCCGTCTTGAAGATAAAAATGATCTTGTCCTAAAACATTTGTGTTTGCACCAGTACCAACTGAAAAGCTGATGAAAGGTTTTCCGCTGAATTTCTTTGCGCTAATATCGATATTAGCTCCTCCGAAATCGGCATAATTTTGAGCTTCAAAAGTTTTACTGATTCCAATGTTATCTACAATGTTTGTAGAGAAAATTTCTAAAAGAATGTTTTTATTTGCAGGGTTGTTTGATGGCAACGGAAGGCCGTTTAAAGTAGTTACGTTATAACGGTCACCTAATCCACGTACGAAAACATTTCCAGAATCGTCTTGTTTAGAAACCCCGCTCACTTTTGCAACAGCGTTGGCAACATCATTAACTCCTTTTCTTGCAATTTCCTCAGCACCAATAGCAGCTTTAAATTGAACTGCATTTTTTTGATCTAATAATAATGCAGATTCTTTTTGCTTGTTTCCTGCAGAAGATTTTACGACTACATCTTTAAGAGTATAGCTTCCAGAAGAAAGCACTTGATTAACTGTTACAGTTTCGTTTGCTTTTACGGCAACCGGAGCTTCTACAGATTCATATCCTAAGAAACTAAAAATTAAAGTATAATTTCCAGGATTTACGCTTAACGAATATTTTCCGTCAACGTCGGTATTTACGCTAATATTTGTACCTTTAACTAAAACATTAGCAAATGGTAGAGCTGCGTTGTTCGAATCTTTGTCGGTCAGAACTCCAGAAATCGTACCTTTGTTTTGCGCGATCGAAATCGTACAGATAAATAATGCAATAAAGAGAAATCTTAAATTGAATTTCATTTTTTTCAGTGTTGTGTTTGTGTCTTAATTATTTTTGTGCAAAGAAAGAACCGCTCTGTGAAGTCCATGTTACCGACTTGTTATGTTTTTGTGTTGTTAAGATTATCAAATTGTTACGAGATTAAATTACGGTTAACACCATTTTTTAAAGGTTCTTTTGTTAGTATATTTACCCTGTGAAATAAGAAATATCGAATGTTTAATGAAGAAGTTTCGATATAAAAATCTCAATTTTTGCTATTTATGAAAAAAACACAAACTAAGATTTTATTAGTTGACGACGAACCAGATATCTTAGAAATCGTTGGCTATAACCTTGCTCAGGAAGGCTATCAGATTGTTACAGCTTCTAATGGAAAAGATGCTATAGCAAAAGCACAGAAAGAGTTGCCAGAATTAATCATTATGGACGTGATGATGGCAGAAATGGACGGAATGGAGGCTTGCGAGCATATTAGAAAAATTCCTGAATTAAATAATGTTATCATAACATTCCTTACAGCAAGAAGCGAAGATTATTCTCAAGTAGCTGGTTTTGATGCAGGTGCCGATGACTATATTACAAAACCAATTAAACCAAAATTATTGGTCTCAAAAGTAAAGGCGCTGTTAAGAAGATTAAAGGAACAAGAAGTTGTTACAGATACTTTAAATGTAGGCGGAATCGAGATTAATCGTGAAGAATACAAAATCATAAAAGGCAATGTAGAAATTGCTTTGCCAAGAAAAGAATTCGAATTATTCTATCTATTGGCTTCAAAACCTGGGAAAGTTTTTAAAAGAGACGAAATCTTGGATAAAGTTTGGGGTAACGAAGTTGTGGTTGGAGGAAGAACAATCGATGTTCACATCAGAAAACTGCGCGAAAAAATAGGCGAAGATCTTTTTAAAACCATAAAAGGTGTAGGCTATAAATTTGAAGTTTAGATTTTTAAGATGCTAAGGTTCTAAGATACTAAGTTGCTAAGGCACTTAGTTTTTAAACCCATTCAAATTCTTTTAAAAATATTCAATACATTTAAACCATATAAGAATTGAAGCTGTATGAGCTTCATTTTCTTATATGGTTTTTGAGTTATTCCTTTTTTTGTTTTTTGATTATTCAAAAGAATATAACTTAAAAGCAAAACTTAATTTTCTTAATTTCTTAATGGTTCAATTTTTTCAATGAAGATTAATTTTAAAAAAACATACAAATTCGCCATAAAATCGGCATTGTATATCAGTCTTTTTACAACAGCATTTGTACTGATGTTAATGTCATTATTTTATAAAAATCAATTAAAACATCAAGTTGCGTTTGGAATAATTTTCATAATCGTAATCTATATTTTCTCTTTTCTGGTTTTACAATATCGTGTAGAACGCTTTATTTACCGAAGAGTGAAGAAAATTTACGATGAGGTTTCGTTGCTAGAATCCACAACATTAATCAATCAGCCGATTAATACCGATATGGAAACGCTTTCGCGTGAAGTGAAAAAGTTCGCGACAGATAAAAAACTCGAAATCGAAATGCTCGAAATCCGTGAGCAATATAGAAGAGAGTTTTTAGGAAACGTTTCACACGAACTAAAAACACCTTTATTTACTGTTCAAGGTTACGTTTCAACTTTGCTTGACGGCGCAATGGACGATAAAAATATCAGAAAAAAATATTTAAAACGTGCCGAAAAAGGAGTAGAGCGTCTTATATATATTGTTGAAGATTTGGATATGATTACCAAATTAGAGTCGGGCGATTTAGATCTCAATATGACTGATTTTGATATTGTCGAATTAATTCAAAATGTTTTCGAACTGCTTGAAATGAAAGCCGATAAAAAGAAAATCAAATTGGCTTTTGAAAGTAAAAATGTGCAGTCTGTAATGATTCGAGGAGATCAGGATAGAATACAGCAAGTTTTAGAAAATCTGATTGTAAACTCTATTAAGTACGGAAAAGAAGGTGGTCTGACTGAAGTTGGCGTAGTAAATTTAACCAAGAAAAAAGTCTTAATTCGTATTAGCGATAACGGAGAAGGCGTTGAAAAACAAAACATACCACGACTTTTTGAACGTTTTTATCGAGTGGATAAAAGCGGAACAAGATCTGAAGGTGGTTCTGGTTTAGGTCTGGCAATTGTAAAGCATATTATTGAAGCGCATAAGGAGAAAGTTTATGTAGAAAGTGAGTTCGGAATTGGCTCTGAATTCTCTTTTACGCTCGAAAAAGCAAATAAAACAACAAAAACTGACGTTAAAAAATCGTAACGTCAGTTTTGTTAAAAGCCCTAAAACAAAGGTGTTTAACGATAAATAAACATTTGGATTTAGGTCATAACATTAAATTTTTATTATAGTAACATCTGGTTAATGATTTCTTAACATAGGTGCTCCATCTTTGCATCCTGAAATTAAGGGAATTAGAGAACTAATGATAAAAAGAAAACTAGTAGCTGTTTTATTACTGCTAACCTTTGCTGCTAATGCGCAGGAAACAGATAAAAAAGAATTAAACAAACAGGATGTAAAAAACGAGGTAATGCGTATTTTAGATTCTATAAATAAAGCGAAACTTCCGGAAACTAAATCTGGAGGAGGAGTTGAAGAACATTGGTATGACAGAATCTCTTTAAGAGGTTATGCACAAATTAGATACAATGGTCTTTTTTCTACAAATGATAAAGTTTCTTGCGAACAATGTGATAAATCTTGGGGAACAACTTCTACAGCTCCAGATGCAAAAGCAAACAACGGACTTTTTATTCGTCGTGCCCGTTTAGTATTTTCAGGACAAGTTCACCCGAATGTATTCTTCTATTTCCAGCCAGACTTTGCGAGTTCTCCAGTTAGCGGTATTAATAATTTCGTACAGATTCGTGATTTGTATTTTGATCTTTCTTTTGATAAAAAAAGAGAATATCGTGTTCGCGTTGGACAGAGTAAAATTCCATACGGCTTCGAAAATATGCAGTCAAGTTCACAGCGTTTATCTTTAGATCGTGCCGACGCTATCAACAGCTCAATTTTAAATGAACGTGATTTAGGGATATTCTTTTATTGGGCTCCAGCCGAAATTAGACAGCGTTTTGAAATGTTGGTTAGAGATGGCTATAAAGGTTCTGGAGATTTTGGAGTTTTTGCCTTTGGTGTTTATAATGGGCAGATTGCCAATAAATTGGATGGGAATCGAGATTTAAATGTGGTAACGAGAGTATCATACCCTTTTGTAATTGGAAGTCAGATTATAGAACCAGGAATTCAGGCTTATACCGGTAAATGGGCTTTTACAGGAGAAGTTTCACCAGGAGTTACTGTTAACGATCCTCAATATGTAAAAGATCAGCGAGTGGGGGCAACTTTTGTTTTATATCCTAGACCATTTGGTATTCAGACTGAATACAATATCGGAACAGGACCTCGATACAATACACTTACCAATTCAATTGACCAAACCGATTTAAACGGAGGTTATGTTTTATTAAACTATAAATGGGATATTAAAAAACAGCGTATTTATCCTTTCGCCAAATTTCAATATTATGACGGAGGAAAAAAATATGAAAAAGATGCTAGAAGCTATGTCGTTAGAGACTATGAATTTGGTATTGAATGGCAGCCAATCAAAGCTTTAGAATTAACTGCAGAATATGTAGTAGCAGATAGGACTTTTGAAGATAGTGCACTACCAATAAACAGACAGCAAGGAAATGTGCTGAGACTGCAAGCACAATTTAATTTCTAAAAAGGACACAGAATAGACGGATTTGCTATCGCAAAGACGCTGATAAAAACTGATTTTTTATTTTAAGAAAAAACTCAATTGCCTCTAGCTTAAGCTGGAGGTTTTTTTATTGTAATGGGAAATAAAATTTGCTTAATTCGTGTCTTTGCAATAGCAAATCCGTTTGATCGGCATGCAATTATGCTGTTTTGTCTTCAAAAACCTTAAATAACGAATCCCAGTCAATGTTATTTTCAAATTGAGATAGTCCTTTAAACGATTTTACTTTCGATAAATCTTCAATGCTAAAATCGTCCTGCATTGCATAAGGTATAAGATTTTCTTCCTGAAGTTTTATTGCCAGATATTCCTGTTCATATTGTCCTGGCGTCGGAATAAAAAAGGCTTTTTTGCCCAGCTTTGCCAAATCCATAACAGTAGTATACCCCGAACGGCACAATACAAACTCACTTTCGTTAAAAGTCTGTTCCAACTGTTTTGAGTTCATAAAGTTGTAATAGGTAACATTTCCAGCCTGCCATTTTTCTTGCGATTTTTCTACTTTACCTTGTACAAAAACCACTTTTCCTGGATAATTTGCAGCTTCTTTTTGCAGTTTTTCATCCAAGAAAGTGCGCTGAGGTTCAGGTCCAGACAATATAATCATCAAATCATATATTTTTGGAGTATCCTTTTTCTTCATACGGCTCAACGGGCCGATGTATTTTAGATTCAGTTCATTATTTTTTAAATGCCCCAAATCTCCCGTTAAGTTCACTTTTTCATTAGTATCAGGAACCCAGCATTCATTATATTTTTTTATGAAATACTGATGACATTTACTGGTAAACCAAGTCGTATTTCCAGTCATTACATTCAATTGATGAGTCATAAAAACAGAAGGCACTTTTTTGCTGAAAACCCCCAATCTGTTATCTGAGATTATGCCATCAATGCCATGTTTTTTAATCCAATGATTCACCATTTTTTTCTCATCCAAAACGGCAGTAATCATTTTCGGAAGATTTTTAATCAGCTTCCATTTAAAATTTTTACCATTCTTAGCATACTCAATATGATAAGAAGGCAATTCTAAAGTTTGTACATAAGGAAATTCTTTTCGTAATAGAGCCAGCGCAACGCCGTCGGAGGCGATAATTGGAATATAATTATTCTCTTGAAGCGCTTTGATAATCGGAATGCATCGAGTGGCATGTCCAAGTCCCCAATTTAATGGAGCTACTAAAATTGTTTTATTCGCAGAATAATCAATGCTCATTTTTAACACGTTTTAAAAACGAAGATAGACAAATATGTTTTCTGTGTTATTTCGAAGGTATTACTAAATTATTAATTTAAGGTGCTAAGTTGCTGAGGAACTAAGGTTCTGAGATTTATTAATTTAAATAAAAAAGATTTTACAAACATATTAAGAAGCTCCAGAGGGGCGACATATTTATAGAAATCCAATTGCGAAAAGACAAAGAGCTCCAGCGGAGCGACATGTTTTTTATAATCGAATATATGTCGCTCCGCTGGAGCTTTTTAATCTCTGGGAATTGCAATTTCTATAAATATTTTGCTTCTCCGAAGCTTACAAAAAGAAGAAGCTGTCCTTTTGGACAGCTTCTTCAAAGTCTCGTATTAAAACCTTAGCACCTCAGTACCTTAGTCCCTCAGCACCTTAGTCTTGAATATACGTTTTATTTCCATTTTTGTTAATATAGTATTTACCGCCTCTTGGACCAGTATATACTTTTTTACCGTTGTATTCGCCGGTTACTTTGTCTGGTACAGACGGCGCTTTTTCATTAGTTTCCTTTAAAGTTTTACTAGCCGATTTTTTTGCTGCAGTGGCGTCTTTTTTCGTAGCGTCAGCTTTTGCGGTTGTTTTTTTAGCGTCGGCTTTGGTTTTGTCAGCCGTGCTTTTTGCTTTGTCAGCCGTTGTTTTTGCTTTATCAGATTCTACAGTAGCTTTTTTGGCATCAGCTTTAGCTTTTGTCGCTTGTTTATCGGCAGTCTTTTTTGCGGCGTCAGCAGATTCTTTTTTGGCTTTTGTTGAAGCAGTTTTTGCATCGTCAGCGGCTTTTTTAGATTTTGTGGCTTCCTTTTTTGCGTCAGCCGAAGCTTTGTCAGCACTTGCTTTCGCTTTTTTCGCCGAAGTTTCAGTTTTACTTTTCGTGGTTTTTGCAGTTGTTTCCTGAGCATAAAAATTAGAAGAGAAAACAACTATCAAACAGAACAATACTAATTTTTTCATAAGGCTAAAAGTTTAAATTTCAATTAAAATTAAACAATTTATTGTCATCTTTTTCGTGTTACATTAAAAATATGCACGAAGCTGAACATTTCCAGTATGAATCGTATTTCCGGTTTCGCTTTTTCTTCCTTGATAATTTAAATTAATATCTAGAAAAGACGTAATGTTCTTTTGCAGAAGTAGTTTCCAAACCAAATTTGATCCCGCTTGAAGTCCCTCGAGCATTTGAAAACCGACTGATGAAAATTCATTTCCATTAAATTTATTTTCATAAAATGAGAATTCTCCATTAACCGTAACTTTCTTTTCGCCTGCATAAGAAAAAGAAGTCCCGATTCTGTTTTGGTCTAAAGTTTCGAGATTTCCAATTTGATTTTTTTTGTTTTGAAGTTCATAAAAGAAATCCAATTTGGTGTTTTTCGAAAATAAATAACTGACTTTTGGTGCCAGCTGCCAGCCTTGAATGTCATAATTTTTCTCAGCAAAATCTTTTGAAACCAAATCGGTTTTTATGGTTTTAGTGAAGAAATTAAATAGCCAGCTATTTTGGTATAAATGTGTGTACTGAATTTGATGCGAATAATTCTGCACATGCTGAGAACCAACAGAAAGCAGACTCTTTCCTTTATTTATAAGATAAGAATACGTAACCGAATGTTTTTGTTTACCTCGGTTATAAAATAAACTGTTTCTGAAACTCGAATTCAAACCCAAAATATTCTCTTCTGAGGAATCAAACGGATTAAGTTCTAATTTTTCACCATCACTTTTTATCTTTCGATCCATTATAAAAGAAGTCTGGTTATAAAAATAAGACAGCAATTTTTTGAATCCTTTTTCATTTTGCCATTGTAGCGGATTCAGAGTTAAGGATTGCGAAAACTTATTTTGGTTGGTTTTTATATAAACCTGATTCGGTAAAAAGACTCTAACATAACGCGCTTGATCTTGATAAACTGCAACTTCAAATTCTTCCAATTCCTGAATTCCGTTTCCGTTATAATCGTTCCAAGTGTAAACTCCTTGACCTGTTGGCACTTCTACATACGTAAATTCTTGTTGGGCAATAGTTCCCGAACTCGTTTCGTAAGCCGTTCCAATTTGCATGAACTGATTAAAAAAGCGATCGTTGTACAGAATTCTCGAATTTAAAGAAGGTTCATTCTGTCTCGATTTATCTGTAAAATCTAAATTTCTGTAACTCGCATAAACCGCCAAATCGGTTGTTTTGTTTTGAATTAGTTTTGATTTTAAATAATATGTCTGCGAATTGTTGACATGCTGCAGTAATCCGTTTTGCAAACTATCGTTTCGTCTTTGAAGGAAACCAACTTCCACAAAAACCTTAGTACTGTCGCCACGCCCAGTAAATAAACCGTATTCTGAAAATCTTTGGCTTAAAACCGAAAACTGATTGGTAACTTTGTCTTTTTGTTGGTTGTCTTCCAATTGCATAGTTCCTCCAACCCAATTTTTTCCAAAATGATACTTGGTTCTGGTTTGGTTTCTAATGAATTTTGAAGTCGAAGCTGTAGCATCAGAATTTAAGAAACTTCCATTGTTTTCGATCGTCCAATTTTTTAGTTTGAATAAAGCATTTGTTGTATGTCTTGTTCCAGTGTAGCTTTCGCTAAAATCCAATTTCTCAAATTGATACGTCAACAAACCAATATTAGAGGTTTCTTTTTTCGAAAATAAATCAAAATTCAAACCCGTAACTAAAAGACTCTGATTGCCATAAAGCGTTCCCGTTAAATTCCAGTCACGGTTAAATTCAATGTTATACAAACGTTCCACCGATTTAAAATTCTGCTGTACAAATTGATAATTCGCAAAAGCATCTAAATTCCAGCTTCTAGAAAAAAGGCGTTTTTTAAGGTTGGTTTTAAAAGCAATTCCTTCATTGTTCGAATCGTCAATGGTAGAAAACAAATTCTGATCATTATTACTAACAGCCAATTCAAAATCAACCAATGTTTTTTCATCAGGATTATATTTTCCTAAAAACGTTGCCACTTGAAGTTTCATTGGCGCAACAAGCTGAACAATTGGTTCATAATTTCCCTGTAGAATTCCGTTAACTGGTTCGACATATTGATAAATACGTTCAACAGAATTATTGTTTTGAATGATATAATTTCCTGCATTTGCACCAACCTGACTAAATCGCACATTGTACAAAACATCGGCAGGATTATTCGAATATTCGTAAACTTCAACCGAATTAATCAGTGTCTTTTTATACAAGATTTTATTCTCAGCATAAGTATCTTCGTAAGCAGATGGCGCTTTCATCAAATTGACATCATCGCCTGCTTGACTTAAAATCTGAACCTGTTCTGGAGAAAGATTTTGCTGCAGAGGCTGATTTTTCATATCATTTTCAGAATACAAATAGCCACCAAAACTCCAGTTTTTATTTTCGTGAGTTGCACCTGCGTATGTTACAAGGCGATTGTAATTTCGTTCAGAATATTGGTATTCTACATTAATACGCATTTCTGAAGTAATGGTGAAAAGCGACGTAAAGACAATTTCTCCTGCATTATAATCGATAACATAATCGTTGTTTTCGCCTCTTTTTAATAAAACGCCGTTTACATAAACTCGCTCCGAACCCGAAATTACCAAAACATACAATTCGCCATTTTGCCCCTTTAGTTTATACGGACCTTGATTGCCTTCCTGACCTGTAAACGTGCTTTTGGCATATTGGCCTTTTACAAAAGCAACCGAAGCAAAAACGTTGGTTTTGCTTTTTTCGGTATCAAAATCAAAGTTGGCAGAAAGTCCCTGAACTTTTTTATTAAAGCCCAAAAATTGAGTTTTCCTGTTTTCTAAAAAGACATCGCCGGCGCGAATGTTCCAGTCATCACTAAAAAGTTCGATAAAAATATTATCAAACTGATCGAGTTTCTGCGAATAACCGCCATCTTGCAACGGAATATTATTATCTTGAAGTGAAGCCCTTAAACTCACTTTGTCTGAAATCTTTCCTGTAATCTGTAAATCTAAATTGGAGTTTAAAACCGTACTCTGATTATTACCAACCGTAACGCCTCGAGTAATGCTTCCAGAAGTTTCCAGTCCGTCAAAAGGAGTTACTTTTTTTGCATTTGAATTATTGTCGATTCGGTACAATTTGTCTGATCCAACATCGCCGCTTACAATCTGATCCGATTTGTAAAGGCTGTATTCTCTAGTTAAAAGATCTGGATAATTAAGATAATTGACAATTAAGGTATCTGAAACCGATTGGAAGTTTTCATTTAAAAGCAAATATCCTTTTTGAAAATCGACTTTATAAGAAGTAGAATCGATTGGTTGGTTTTTGGTATTTAAGATTTCAAAAAATCCAGAGTTGATGGCAACTTTTTCAAGACGAATAGTGTCTTTTGAAACGATTACTTTTTTGGTTTTGTACAGTGATTCAGTTTCCTGAGCCTGAAGCGCAGAAAACCAGAAGAAAACCGTCAAAAACAGTAATTTTTTCAACATAAATACTCTAACTCTAAAAAGCCAAAAGTAGTATTTATAATTGTGAATTGCAGTGTAGGTTATTTTAGATTTATTGGTCAATAGTATATCCTATCTTCCATTTTTAATAAAAGCTAAAATTATCAAAATAAAGAAAGCGATGATTACAATGAAAACGGGATTTGCATAATTGGCGTGCCATCCAAATTCACTTATTCTTTTTGGAAAATAAGATCTTTTGTCTTTTGGATTGTAATAAAACATTCCCCAAATCCAATTATTGGGATCATTTTCCCATTGGTTTTTAGTTTCTTCGCTGGGATCGTTAATGTTTTTCATAATTCATGGAATTATTTGACTGTTATAAAGTTAATTAATTTTCATTTAAAAATAATATTTTAGCTTTGTTTAGGATATAATCAATTTAAATTATGGATACTAGCAAAGAACTTTTATTCTTTTTTAGTGCTTTAGGAGCTTTCAACGGAATTATTCTCGGAGTGTATTTTTTCTTTTTTACCAAGAAAAAGCATCTGACGAATTATTTTCTGGGTGCACTTTTGTTTGCGCTAAGTATCCGAATCGCAAAATCTGTATTTGTTTATTTTCATCCCGAACTGCCAAAAATGTATCTTCAGTTTGGACTTACAGCTTGTTTTTTCATCGGACCATGTTTGTATTATTTTATTAAATCGGCAGTCGATGAAGTTCAGATAATGCCCAAATCATGGAAATTTATTCTAGCATTTTGGGGAACATTAATCGTTGCTGTCGGCATTTTATACCCGTATGAAGTATATCCGAAACTTTGGGGAGGTTTTTTCATAAGGATCATTTATTTTCAGTGGTTTGTTTATATTGTTTTTGCCGGCTTTGAGCTTCGTGGCATTTTGAAAAAAATCCTGAGCCGAAAAGAAAAAACTACTCCAGCCGAAATGTGGTTTTCAATGCTCTATTTTGGAAATTGTTTACTGTTTCTATTTTACTTCTTGGCGATTATGGGAGCGCCAGGAGCTACCTATATAAGTGGCGCGGTTGTTTTTTCATTTATTTTATACTTAGGAATTTCGATTCTTTTATACAGAAAAAAAACAGACGATTTGTTTTTATTGAATGGAAAGATTTCGAATAAAAAAATAGATTCGGCAGAAGCTGTAATCTGGTTTGAAAAACTGAATAATGCTATGAATGAAAAGAGTTTGTATAAAAATCCAAACTTGACACTTCAAGATTTGTCTCAGGAAATTAATATCTCGAGCCATCAATTATCACAGTTTCTGAATAATAATTTGGGAAAGAATTTTACCAGTTATGTAAACGAATTTAGAATCAACGAAGCTTGTAAAATTATCACTTCTTCAGATAAATTAACTTTGGAATCCGTTGGTTATGATGTTGGTTTTAATTCTAAATCAACTTTTTTCACAGCATTCAAAAAACATACGGGAACTACGCCGTTAAATTACCAAATGCAAGCTGTGCAGTCCTAGAATGAAGTGCTGATTTATAAATTCGTACTCCTGATTTCGCTTTTTGGAATCTCATTTATTGATTTTCAGATGACTTTTGTTTCAAATAAAAGTCAAACTGTTAATTGTAAAAGTTTATGAGATTGTTAAAATTGGTCATTCTTTATGTTTTTTTTCTGGTCTTTTCATCAATAGAGATAAAAGCACAACGTATAAAAAAAGTTACAGATAAAAGTCATTATAGTGATGATCTGCTCTTCGGAAAGTTATTAAAGCCTGCTCAAGATACTTTAATCATTAAAGAGAAAGGAAATGAAAAAGAGAATGAGCACAATGAGTTAAATGAAGTGGTTGTAAAAAGCCAACCTTCATTATTAAAATATGGAGCCAACGGAAATATTGATGTCAATGTAAACGGAACCGTTTTGGCAACCAGCAGTTCGGTAAACGAATTGTTGGGAAGAGTGCCAAATGTTGTGGTTGCCGACGGTGAAATAAGCGTTGTTGGAAAAGGTGAAGCCATTATTTATCTCAACGGAGTTCTAATTAATTATGAACGTTTTGCCGCTATTCCCGTTTCGCAAATTCAAAAAATTGAAGTTATTTCTAATCCTTCTGCGAGATACGATGCCGAAGGAAAAGCGGTCATCAATATCATAACCAAAAAAAAAAGTGAAGACGGTATAATCGGGACTGCTAATCAGCATGTAACCGTTTCTAAATTTGGCGGAACGAGTTATAACACGCTTTTTGATTTTAGTTATTCTAAAGGAAAATTCTCGTTTGTCACCAATTATGGATTGCAATTAGGAAGAAATCGCGAATTGCTGTATACAACCCGAACACGCCCAAATCCTGATGATTATATGAAATCGGAATTGACAACCGATTGGAAAAGAAGATTTAATAATTATTCTAATTTTGGATTCGGACTTCAATATAGTTTTTCTTCAAATAATTATATTTCACTGGCTTATAGTGGCAATGTGAATGATTTGGGTGGAATTACAGAAAGCAGAAATTCGATAACTAATAATTCAGGAAAAAGTTTTTATGCCACAGATGTTGACCGAAATGATGTTTTGTTAAATCAGTTTATTAATTTGAATTATAATTGGACAACGGCTAAAGGTTCGACACTATTTATTGGATCACAATTTTCGAATTACAATCAGACGATAAGAGATTTTATTGACGAAAATAGTGAGATTGAGGAAACAGATTCGGAGAGATATTTAAAGAATAATGTGGGAGGCCGAATTAATATAATCGCAATTCAAGCCGATTATTCGCAGAAAATAAATGAAAAAACAAAACTCGAAATAGGAGCGAAGTTTAGCTACGCCACAATAAACTCGGGAACCGATTTTTTAATTTCTGATGATGATATAAATTTTGAGCTCGACGATGAGCTTTCAAGTGATTTTGAGTACAACGAAAATATTGCAGCAACTTACTTTAATTATATCGGAACATTGAACGAAAAAGTCAATTTTTCTCTTGGCGTACGAGCGGAAAAAACGAGTTACGATTTATTTACAAATGCCAACGGAATTCATAAATTTGATAAAATGTACAGCAATTTTTTTCCAAACGTGCTTTTAAATTTTAATCTTTCAGAAGATTGGAAAGGGCATTTCTCGTATGTTTCCAGAATTACAAGACCTAGATATCAGGCTCTAAATCCGTATGTGATTTATCAGGATCCGTTTACGACAATTGAAGGAAATCCGAATCTGCTTCCAGAAAAAACACATGCTTTTGAAATAGGTTCTATGTACAAAAAATTTGATTTTAAAGTTGGGTATACTTATAAAATTGATCCTATTTCTGCGGCGGCTTTACGTGGAGACACACCAAACAGTTATATTTTAAGGGCATTAAATCTTGAAAAAGGGCATACTTTTTTTGCTTCGCTTTCTAGATCTTTCAATGTCAAATGGTGGAACTCTGTCAATACTGCAAGCATCACATGGCAGAAATCGGTAGACAATTACTATGAGTTTGAATTTAGCCCCGTAAAACCTCAGATTTATTTATATACCAATAATACATTTACGATTCCGAATCTTTTTAAACTGCAGCTTTTGGCTTGGTATTTAAGCGATAGAAGTTATGGCTTAGGAAGCGAAAACAGCCGATCGACGGTAACTTTAGGAATAGAAAGAAATTTTTTTAAAGATGCATTAAAACTCAATTTTACTGCAAACGATATCTTTCATAAGTTTATGGTTTCTGGTGATTACAATGTCGGACAAACCCAAATTTATTACCACCGAACGTATACCAGCAATTATTTTAAATTGATTGCAACGTACAGTTTCGGAGATTCAAAGAAGACAACTTACAAAAAGTCGGAAGTTGAGCAGCCGGAGAATAATAGAGCGAGGTAAATTATTTGACACTTTCAGATATAATCATCAAAACCAGAATAAGCACAACACAAAGAAAAACCGAATTGGGATTGGCAAAATTAATCGTCCAGCCTAATTCCTTAATTTTCTTTGGAGGAAATAATCTTTTGTCTTTTGGATTGTAATAGAAAAGTCCCCAAACCCAATTATTTGGATCTTGGCTCCAATTGTTTTTTTCTTCCTCGGTTGGCTCTTTACTGAATTCCATTTTTTAAGATTTAAATTTGCATTTTTGCAGTACATCAAAAGATTATACAGGCAAATTATATTCGCCTTTGTTATAGCGGTCAATTATTACTTTACTATCAGCCATATCTTTTTCGAGTACTTTTAAAATGGCAGAACCATTTCCTCCAGCAGAGACGGACCAAGGCTGAATGCTTGACATGTATTCATTAGCAATAAAAACTGAAATGCCATTATTTTCCAATAAATTTTTAATATTCATTGATTCAATATAAGAACCTCTAAAAATTTCAACCATGATTGTGTGTTTTTTTAGATTATGTTTAAATAAGTAAAAATATTGCCCTAAAGAAAAGAGATTGGGGTTCTATATTATTTAAAACCCATTATTTGGGTTGTTATGTAAATTGTTTTTTTCTTCTTCAGAAGATTCTTGGTTCTGTTTCATTTTTTTGAAGAATTACTTTTATTGTATCGATATCCCAGTGCAATAATGATTACCAGCAGAGGCATGATGAATGAGATGTTATTCATGATTTTGAGATTTGTTTAGTTTTAAATTCCTTTCTGTTTTATATAATACATTTACAATACACAATATCAACAAGTATTGATAATTCAGTCCGTAGAAAATCGCTATTGTTTGTTTGCTTTTCCCTTTTTTAATTGTGTATAAGTAATAAGAATTCCGATTGTAGAGAGAAAAGGGCCAATTACCAATCTAAAATCGGAATAAGAAATGTCTTTAATATCTTTTGTAAGCAATGGACTTAAAGAGATACCGATGTATAATAAACCAAGAACGATAAAAACAAGTAAAAAATTCTTTTTGGTCATTTTAAGTTTTTTTAGATTATTACTATTCTCTTTATTTTTTGAGTTAATCTTTTTTGAGACTCAAACCAATTATATTTATGATGAAAGCAACTAATAACAAAAGCATTATATTGGCAAACATTTTGTCCGAAAGAAAATGTTGATTGGCATCAAGCATGATAATAGCTACAACAACCCAAGTTATGATTTTTACACTTTTATACATAATATATTATATGGTTTTAAAATTAATCGATCGTTAACGGGTTCTATATTTTTTATAAATGTAATAATTTTCTTCTAATATTGTTGATACTAAGAAAAAAGAGTTTGGAAGAGTTAGGAGTATAAAAAAGGCTCCACAATTAAGTGAAGCCTTTCTAAAATATTTTTGAATTAAATAATTACCTTTTATAAAGCAATATTAGATTAATTCTTTAGTTACAATCTGCATAGTTTCGCGGCTAACTTGTTTCAATAAAACTTCTTTGTTAGCTTCAACAGTCTGCGCTGCCTCTTCTGTAAAGTGACGGATTGTATATAAGGTTACATTTTCGCTGTATTCTACTTTGAATTTTTTAGAAAGAATCGCATTCAATTCTGGGAAATTTCCAAATTTATCTTCCACACAAACAGAGAAACTAATTGCAGAGTTCTGAATCAAGTTTACTTTGATTTTGAATTCGTGGAATAAACCGAAAATCTCACTGATGTTTTCTTCCATAATGAAAGAGAAATCAATTGATGAAAGCGAAATTAAAAGCTGTTCTCTTTTTACGATAAAACATGGATATTGTGGTTCTAAATCAACTCCTTTAGAAACGCAAGTTCCTTTTAGTAATGGGTTGATAAAAGATTTTACATATAACGGAATTTCTTTTTTCTGTAATGGCTGTAATGTTTTTGGATGAATTACAGTTGCTCCGTAAAACGCCAACTCGATAGCTTCACGATATGAAATCTGGTTTAAAAGACTTGCATTTTCAAAATAACGCGGATCGGCATTCATAACTCCAGGAACGTCTTTCCAGATCGTTACACTTTCCGCATTTAAGCAGTAAGCAAAAATTCCAGCAGTATAATCAGAACCTTCACGGCCAAGAGTAGTCGTAAAGTTGTTTTCGTCAGCACCTAAAAATCCTTGTGTAATATTTAGCTGTTTTCTTGGAACATTTTTACTAATGTTTTGCTGTGTAGTTTCCCAATCAACTTCTGCATCTCTGTAGTTGGCATTGGTTTTAATGAAATTACGAACATCAAGCCATTGCGTCTGAATTCCTCTGAAATTCATATAATAGCTTAAGATATTAGTCGAAATCAATTCACCAAAACTTACCACCTGATCGTAAACAAAGTTGTAATTTGGAGATTTATTATGATCTAAGAAATATTCTAATTCGTCAAACTGTGCATTTACAGCAGTGAAAACTTGATGATTTTCATCTTCAAACAAATCCAATAAGATCTGATTGTGGTATTTTTTAATTTCCTGAACAGAAGCATTTAATTCTGTCGATTTTTCAAAGTAATTCTTGATTACAACTTCAAGAGCATTTGTTGTTTTTCCCATAGCCGAAACTACAAGAATTACGTCTTCGTAACCTACTTTTTGTAAAACGTCGTATACGTTTTTAATTCCATCTGCATCTTTTACTGATGCTCCTCCAAATTTAAATACTCTCATTTTTTAATTAATAGATTTTTAGATTTTAGATTTCAGACTCAAACAGAAACCTAGTATTTGTTTTTTTTGCCACTCCCGATAGCTATCGGAATAAAATGATTTACACAGATTTTAAAATCAATTTAATCCTTATAATCTGTGGCTAAATATTTTTTTATAATTTTTCTAAGAATGAATTAACGCCTGCTTCATCCATTTGCACAACTTGCCAGTCTTCTAGAATTCTTGCGCCAGAATTCTTGTAAAAATTAACTGCCGGTGTATTCCAGGCTAAAACATTCCATTCAACCCTTCTAACATTATCTCTTTTTCCTTGTTTCATGATTTCAGCATAAAGGGCAGAACCTAAACCTGTCCCACGCATCTTTTCTTTTACAATCAAATCTTCAAGATGAATTGTCTTTCCTTTCCAAGTAGAATAGCGATAGTAATATAATGCTATTCCGACAATTTCTTTCTGTTTTTCTTCGTTTTCAATCTCTGCTACAAAAACATTAAATAATGGTTTTTCACCAAAACCGTCACGTATCAAATCATCTTCTGTAATGACAACCGCATCGGGTTCTTTTTCGAATATAGCCAGCTCCTGAATAAGCCCTAACACCGATTTCATATCTTCAGGATTTCCTTTTCTAATATTCATGTATTCTTATTTTTACGTATTTATTATCTAAAAAAGCTCCATTTTAACTAGTGCTTTTTGCAGATTATTAGCAAATATACAATAGTAGCATACAAACAAAATAATTTTTAAATCATTCTCACAAAATAAGCGATATTTGTGACTTAAAAATAAAACTATAACGATTTAGAAATGGAAGAACGCAATAAAACACTGGGAGAGTTTATTATTGAGAACCAAAAAGCATTTCAGTATTCGTCGGGAGAACTCTCGCGAATTATCAACTCTATTAGATTGGCGGCAAAAGTGGTCAATCATAAAGTAAACCAAGCGGGTTTAGTAGATATTGTGGGCGCTGTAGGCGCGCAGAATGTCCAAGGAGAAGACCAGCAAAAATTAGATGTCTATGCAAACGAAGTATTTATCCAGACGTTAATAAACCGTGAGATTGTCTGTGGTATTGCTTCAGAAGAAAACGACGATTTTATTACTGTTCAGGGGAGCGACAACAGTCATAATAATAAGTACGTGATCTTAATGGATCCGCTTGACGGATCTTCAAACATTGATGTAAATGTTTCTGTGGGAACTATTTTTTCTGTTTTCAGAAGAGTAACTCCAATTGGAACTCCGGTAACTAGCGAGGATTTTTTACAACCGGGAATCAATCAAGTTGCAGCAGGCTATGTAATTTATGGAACTTCTACAATGCTGGTTTATACAACAGGACATGGAGTAAATGGATTTACGTTAAATCCAGCGATAGGTACTTTTTATCTTTCGCATCCAAACATGAAATTTCCAGAAAACGGAAATATCTATTCGGTAAACGAAGGAAACTATGTGCATTTTCCGCAAGGAGTAAAAAATTACATTAAATACTGTCAGCGCGAAGAAGGAGACAGACCTTATACTTCTAGATACATTGGAAGTTTGGTTGCCGATTTTCATCGAAATATGATTAAAGGCGGTGTTTATATTTATCCAACAAGTTCAAAAGCGCCAAAAGGAAAACTACGTTTGTTGTATGAATGTAATCCGATGGCATTTTTGGCAGAACAGGCGGGAGGAAAAGCAACAGATGGTTTCGGAAGAATTTTAGAAATTCAGCCAACCGAATTGCACGAAAGAGTGCCTTTCTTCTGCGGAAGCTATAATATGGTAGAAAAAGCTGAAGAATTTATGGCTGAAGCGAATTAAAGTTTTTTTGTTTCAAGTTTCAGGTTTCAAGTTGTTTTTGACTATAAACGGCAAACCCGACAGGTTTTTAAAACCTGTCGGGTTTTATTTTTAAGATAATTAAAAAAAGACGCAACCATTTTTAGTTTTGTCAATCTTTAAAAAGAACCGAATGTTTATGAGAAATTATGGATTAATTTTTTGTAAGCGCCTTAAAACTAATCAAAAATCAAAAAGTAAATTATTATGAAGAAAAAACTATTGATGATTCTGTTCGGAATATTTTCAGTTTTGTTTGTTGCCTGTAGTAGTGACGAGATTAAGGATTCTCCAATTGGACGATCTGAGGATGATATTAAGCTTTCCAAGAAAGAAGCTTCTTTTACGGCAGAGGCCAATACAGTTACGATTACTGCAGAATATAAAGGATGGTGGGTAAATGGTTTTGCATTAAACAAAGCAAGAATTGACAAAGGAACTGTAAATTTGTCTGCTGAAAATTTTATCTTTAAAAATGATGTTTTTGAGGTAGAAAGGAAAAATGGAAACACCTTGATTGTTACCATGAGTAAAAATACAACGGGTGCAGAAAGAGTTCTTAATATAGGATTACAGTCAGGAAACTATTTTGATAATATAAATATCACGCAGTCAAAATAAAGGATTTAAAACACAAAACCCGATAAAATCAATATCGGGTTTTGTGTTTTTAATTTTCGTTTGCAGTCAAGTTTCAGTATAAAAACTGAACACTAAAAACCGATTACTGAATACTATTTATGCATATGTTGCATTTCGTAGATAAAAGTATCTGCATCTACTTTATTGTCAACCAATGACAATGCTTTTGCAATAATGTAATCTACGTTGCTGGGTGTGAATCCTAGCGCAACACTTATTTTTTTCAATAATACTTCTTGTTTGTCTTCGAGATGATGATCAACATGAACCATTCTTGTCAAATCATATAAACGCTCTAAACGTTGAACATATGAATAAGGTGGATTGATCGGATATTTTAACGGATCGCTAAGAATTTCTTCGTATTCCGATTCTGTAATTTCTAAACGAGAAGCAAGTTTGTCTAAAAAGGCTTTTTCTTCTGGATATACAACTCCATCAGCCAATGCTACACGAACGATAGCAGAAAAGTGTCCTTTGTTTCTTTGCTTGAATTCGCTATCAAATAATTCTGAAAATGACATAATTGTAAAGTTTTTGTAAAACAAATATAGCCTTATTTTTAAATTATCGATTTTAAAATTCTCATAAAATTTAACTTTTCTTTATTGAAGGATTTGATGGCTTCAATATTTAAGTTTGAAAATTAATCGTAAGTTTACAGCCCCTAATTATTTAATTATATTACACCTATGTCACAATTTTGGATTTATTTTCAAATAGGATTAAAACACGTTTTAGATATCAATGCCTACGATCACGTTCTTTTTTTAATCGCCTTAACCGTTCCGTATCTTTTTAAAGACTGGAAAAGAATTTTTTTATTGGTTTCTCTTTTTACAATTGGTCATACTTTGGCTTTAATTCTTTCTGTTTACGGCATCATTGCCATAAAAGTAGATGTTGTAGAATTCCTGATTCCTATTACAATTCTCGTAACAGCTCTTTATCATTTATTTACGGCTGGAAAGACCTCAAAAAATGATGGCGTAAATCTGGTATTTTTCATAACTTTATTCTTTGGAATTATTCATGGACTTGGTTTTTCTAATTATTTCAAAACAATATTAGGAGGTTCTGCAACCTCAAAATTGTTACCTTTGGGAGAGTTTGCCTTAGGAATAGAAGCTGCTCAGCTAGTAGTAGTTTTTGTGGTTCTGGTAATTTCATATATAGTGCAGACCGTTTTCCGTTTTTCAAAACGTGATTGGGCACTTGTAATGTCGGCTTTTATTATTGGAGTTGTAATTCCGATGATTATCGAAAGCCCAATTTGGAACAGATAAATTAAATGGAAGTAAAAAAAAGGAATAAATACGATAAAGCATATCTGCGAATTGCAAAAGAGTGGAGCCTGCTTTCTTACTGTAAACGAAAACAAGTCGGAGCGATTATTGTAAAAGACAGAATGATCATTTCTGACGGTTACAACGGAACGCCATCTGGATTTGAAAATTGTTGCGAAGACGAAGACGGATTAACACGTTGGGATGTTTTACATGCCGAAGCAAATGCTATCCTGAAAGTGGCAAGATCAACACAATCTTGTGAAGGCGCAACATTATATATTACGCTTTCGCCTTGCAAAGAATGCAGTAAATTGATACATCAGTCTGGAATAAAAAGAGTGGTGTATAAAGATGGATATCGTGATGATTCTGGAATTCAATTTTTAATAAAAGCAGGCGTAGAGGTAGAACATATTCCTGTTTTAGAAGAGTAATGAAATTTAATCCGAAATATTTGCCAATAGTCATAGGAGCAACTTTTGCTCTTGGAACAATTGCTGGAAGCATTATGAATGCTCCTGCAAGCGACCAGCTTTTGGCTAAAAATTACTCTAAAACCAAGCTTAATAAACTTATTGACTTTATCAATACCGAATATGTTGATAGCGTCAATACCGATTCGATTGTAAATCTTACAGTCGATAATATTCTTTCCAAATTAGATCCGCATTCGGTTTATATCCCGCCAAGCGAGCAAGCTGAGGTTGCCGAAAGCATGAAAGGGGATTTTGTTGGAATCGGAATCAATTTTTATATGTATAAAGATTCGGTTGCCATTATAAAACCAGTCGAAAATGGACCTTCGGCAAAAGCAGGAATAAAATCTGGCGATCGAATTCTATTCGCAGGAAAAACTAAATTGTATGGTAGAAAATTACCTTCAGATAGTTTATTCTCGAAACTAAAAGGTCTTCAGGGTTCAGAAATCGAGTTGACGGTTTTTAGAAAATCAGAACAAAAGAAATTAAAGTTTAAAGTAAAACGAGATATCATTCCGATTAAGAGTGTTGATGCTTCTTTGTTGGTTGGGGATAATGTAGGTTACATCAAAATAAACCGTTTTGCAGAAACTACTTTCAACGAGTTCAAAACAGGTTTAACGAGATTAAAACAAAAAGGAATTCAGTCTCTTGTAATTGACCTTCGCGATAATGGCGGTGGTTACATGGAAGAAGCGATTGCTATTGCCGATGAGTTTTTAAAAGACAAACAGTTAATCGTTTTTACAAAAAGCAAAAACGGTTCTACTGAAAAAACGTATGCTACAAAAGCAGGAAGTTTTGAAACTGGAAAAGTGTATGTTTTAATTAATGAAAATAGTGCTTCTGCGAGCGAAATTTTAGCGGGAGCGATCCAAGATAATGACCGCGGAACTATTGTTGGGCGCCGTTCTTTTGGAAAAGGTCTCGTTCAAAGAGAAATGGATTTTAACGACGGATCTGCTGTAAGATTGACTGTAGCGCGTTATTATACGCCAACAGGAAGATCGATTCAGAAACCATATAAAAAAGGGAACGAAGAATATTTTAAAGAATCAGAATCTAGAATTGCTACTGGAGAGTTGTATGCGAAAGACAGCATAAAGGTAGCTGATTCATTAAAATTTAAAACTCCAAAAGGTAAAATAGTATACGGCGGCGGCGGAATTGTCCCTGACGTTTTTGTGCCAATGGAAGCAGAGCACGGAAATGAAAATGTTGCTTATTTGTTGCAAACAGGAATTGTTGGTCATTTTGTTTTCGAAGAATTGGATAAAAATAGAAATGCTTTTGCAGGTGATAGTTTCGCTGATTTTTTGGCTAAAATGAAAAACTCAGACGTGTATTTTAAAAAGTTCAAAAATTATATTTTGATGACAGGTCTGGATTTGAAATTGGATAAAACAAAAGCACTTGTAAACCGTCATATTACGGCTGAATTTGCCCGACAGCTGTATGGAGAATTGTATTATTATGATGTGATCTTAAAAGAAGATGCCATGATAAAAACAATTCTGAATCCGAAGAAATAACTTCAAATCTTTATAGCATGAAAATAGAAACCGTTGTTAATGCAGAAATTGAACTCCTAACTGCAATTAAAAAATCGGATGTTATGGCTTTGGAAACCATTCTTCATGATGATTTATTGTTTAATATGCCCGACGGGCAAACCATTACTAAAGAAATCGATTTGCAGACCTACCGTTCTGGAAAGATTAAAATTGATTCTTTGGAAGGTTCTGATCAAATCGTTAATATAATTGGTGACTCGGCTGTAGTTGCTGTTACAGTCGCATTAAATGGGGCTTATGATGGTAATCCGATTAATGGAGTTTTCAAGTATATAAGAGTCTGGAAAAAAATAGGAAAAAATCTAAAAGTTATAGCAGGAAGCTGTGTTCAGCTGGCGTAAAGTTTGATTAAATAATTTAATGTTAACTTAAAATACAACTTTGCGAACCTTGCGTAAATCCTCGCGAACTTCGCGGTTAAGCTAAAATATATGAAAAATTTAAAAAGAATAAGTTTTCTAGTACTCTTAATGACTTTTGTAATCTCTTGCGCCACTATGAAAAACGATACAAATGCTGTAGTTTCAGGAAAAGTGGATGGTATAGAAGCTGGTAAAGATGGCTATACTGCCAAAATTACAACCGACGCCAAAGAAGTATATTTTGCAACAATCAGTATTGTAAACGTAGGCGGGCCTCAAAACTACAAACAACTAAAAATTGGAGATGTAGTATCTGTTAAAGGAGAAAAATGGAAAACTGAAGACGAAAACCATATTAAAGTAACCCAAATCGTTTCGGTTAAATAAAAAAAAACAGTCACTCAAAAAATAAACCATATAAGTGATATAAGTTCATATTATACTTTGCGTATAGATTAAATGAACTTATATCACTTATATGGTTTAATAATTTTATCGAATACTATCGTGAGCGTGAGTCTGTACACCGTTATTCCATAAAGTAAGAATGTCTGTTGCTACAGCTGCACCACTTCCGGCAGCAATTGCCAATTGACTTCTCCAACCCGCTAAAGTCCCGATTACATAAATGCCGTCAGCAACTTTATGATCTTCGTTTTTAAGCTGAATACGCTGTTTTTCAGGAAGTGCTTTTTTGTGAGGTTCAACAAATTGCATTAAACCTTCAATGTCGAAAGTATTGGCAGAACCAATTCCAACCACGATATTTTTTGTTTGGTATGAATTTTTGTTGGTTACGACAGTAAATTCTGGGTAACTGCCCTCAATTTTCATTACTTTTTCATTTGGAATCTGAGTAATGTGCGGGTACGTTGTCGCTAAATCCTGTGTGCTTTCAGAAAGCAGTTCAGAACCTAATTTTCCTGGTGTAATTCCGTAAGCGTTATAAAATATTGCCTCTTGTAAAGAAGAATTTTTCTGGTGGGTAAAAATTCCGATTTTTTTATCAGTAACAAAAGTTTTGTTTTTTGCGGACCCTAAGACAAGAGCACATGACATTCCAGATACTCCTCCGCCGATAATTAAAACATCAAACATATTATCTGTTATCATTCATTTTTTCTTCAATTCTTTTTGAAATTCTAAAAATCAAAAGAATCAAAACAGCGCAAAATGAAGCGGCGATTCCAATAAAAGCTACCATACTATCTCCTTGGAAAGGGTTTTGAAAGTCTAATAGCGTAATATTAAAAACGATTAAAGCTAATGCCAAAAGCACTAAGATTGAAGTGAAAATTTTCATAAGGTTGTTTTTGTTTTTGCCTAAAATAATAAAGTAGAACTCTATGGAGAAAATGCCTTAAAGTTGTATTTTAGAAATTTTACGGGGTAAATTTATAAAAATAAATTTTAGACAAACAAACCTTTAACATTAGCAGCGAATAATTTAACAGCAATCGCCAAAAGTATTACTCCAAATGTCTTGCGAACCACTCCAAGTCCGTTCTCTCCCAATAGATTTTCGATTTTTTTGGATGACTTTAAAACGATGTAAACCAATATAATATTCAACACAATTGCAATGATAATGTTAATTGTATGAAACTGAGATCGAAGTGAAAGTAGGGTTGTCATCGTTCCTGCTCCAGCGATTAGAGGAAAAGCCAATGGCACGATAGAAGCAGAACCAGGTTCTTCATCACGATAAATTCTGATTCCTAAAATCATTTCTAAAGCTAAAAAGAACAAAACAAACGATCCTGCAACGGCAAACGAATGGACATCGATACCAATTAAATTCAATAAACCTTCTCCAACAAAAAGAAAAACAATCATGATGGCTCCGGCCACGATAGAAGCTTTTTCAGATTCGATATGTCCGACTTTAGCTCTTAAATTCACAATAATCGGAATTGAACCAACAATATCAATTACGGCAAAAAGTACCATACTAACGGTAATGATTTCTTTAAAATCGATTTCTAACATATCGCTTTGATTTTTAGGGTTTAAAAAACAGCTGCAAAAGTAGTTAATAAAGTTAGGTGTTTTTTCGATACAATGTATTTTTGTTATAAAAACATCTAATACACGTATAAAATGTGATATTTATAACATTGTTATGTTTAAATTATTGATTCGGAGAAAAAAAGACGTTTTGTTTCTGAACTTAATTTATTTGAACACTTGTCTTGAGAGAGTTCATGAAATCAAACGTTAAAAAATATAACTTACTGAAAATCAATTGGTAAATTTGTTGTAATTTAAAAAGAGGAGGTTATGAAAAAGATGGTGTTTGTTATAGTTTTCTTGTGTTTATTGTTTTCGTTCAATAGTTCACAAGCCCAAATCTGGCAGCAAATTAAAAAAGCAGCTGAACAAAAAACGCAGAATAGCAGTAAAACTGCTGATCAAAATGCAAGTATGGAAAATGCTGTTTTAAATTATGGAAAAAATAAAGTTGATCCTTCGGTAGTTCCAGATTCTTATTCTTTTAGCTGGAAATATATCATGGAAATTAAAACGGATGAAGGCAAGGCAATGAATGCAAATTATTTTCTGGAGCCCAACGCTTCTTATTTTGCAATGAATATTGATCAGGGGAAAGGGCAGAATATGATGATGATAATGGATTCTAAGAATAATATAACGGTGACGGGTTTTGGTGACGGTAAAAGCAAAATGGCGACAGCTTCAAAAATGCCAGATTATTCGGCAATGGCAAAAAAAGAGGGAGAAAAATCAAAATACACAATTAAGACATTACCAAATAAAACTTTTTTAGGATACAATTGTAAAGGAATACAAATGACAAACGATGAACACGATATTATTTGTTATTACACAAACGAAGCAAAAGTGAGTTTTGGAGATATGTTTAAAAATCAAAAAGGCTGGAAAGTGCCAGATGAATTTGTAAATTACTTTAAACCTGAAGAACGCACTCTGCTGATGGATATGACTATGAAAGATCTAAAAAGCAAAAAAGTGACAACGCTGAAATGTGTTAGTTTAGAAAAGAGCGCTTTTACTTTTAATAAATCAGATTATAAATTCATGTAAAATGGGTTTGTAAGTCAGGTTATTTAGACTAAGAACATATATTTAGGAGTGTTTTTATTTCCTGAATCTTTAGTTACCTTTGCAAAATGTTTCAATTAGGAAAAACCATAGTATCAGAGGACATCCTCGAAAAAGAATTTGTTTGTAATTTATCAGCGTGCAAGGGAGCTTGCTGTGTTGATGGAGATGCCGGCGCGCCCTTAAACGAAGCCGAAACAAAAATTTTAGAAGAAATCTATCCAAAAGTAAAGCCTTTTTTAAGAAAAGAAGGAATTGCTGCAATCGAAGCTCAAGGCACTTGGGTAAAAGGAACTGACGGAGATCTCGAAACGCCGCTTATTGATAACAAAGATTGTGCTTACGTAATTTTTGACGGAAAAACTGCGCTTTGTGGAATTGAGCAAGCTTATAACCAAGGACTCGTTGATTGGAAAAAACCAGTTTCTTGTCATTTGTATCCAATTCGTGTAAAAGACTTCACAGAATTTGCTGCAGTCAATTATGATAAATGGGATATTTGTGATGATGCCTGTTCGTTAGGAAAAGAATTGGAAGTTCCAGTTTACAAATTTGTAAAAGAAGCGTTGATAAGACGTTTTGGCGAAGACTGGTACCTGGAGCTAGAAAAAGTAGCCGAAGAGCTCAAAAATTCATAAAAATCCACAGTAAAAATTATAGTCTTTTTGACTACAACTTTTGATTCAAAAAAATAAAATTTTGACTCGAAAAAAACTTTTTAAAACTATTTAAAATTTCTTGCTTTTTATTCTAAAAAGTCTATATTTTACGGGACTTTTGAAGTGTAAAATAGCTTTTAAATCATTCATTTGCAGTAAATTAATTATTGTCTGAAAAATTTTTCAAATTTAAGCCTTTGTTAAAAACTACGTCCGATTGTGAATAAGTTTGGCTTTTATTTTTGACCTTAATTGACAATCTTTGTAGTGCACTGAATGTGTAAAAATTCAATAAAAAAATTAACTGAATCTGTCATGTCACAAATCGAACCAATATTACAAGAAAATAAAAATCGCTTCGTTATTTTTCCGATTAAACATCATGATATTTGGGAGTGGTATAAAAAGATGGAAGCTAGTTTTTGGACTGCAGAAGAAATTGACTTACACCAAGATTTGACAGACTGGAATAATAAATTGAATGACGACGAAAGATATTTTATTAAACATATCTTAGCATTCTTTGCTGCTTCTGACGGAATCGTAAATGAAAATCTTGCTGAGAACTTTGTAAACGAAGTTCAATATGCTGAGGCAAAGTTTTTCTATGGTTTCCAAATTATGATGGAAAACATTCATAGTGAAACGTATTCTTTATTGATTGACACTTATGTAAAAGACGAAGCAGAAAAAACAGAATTGTTTAATGCATTGGAAGTATTCCCAGCTATTGCAAAAAAAGGAGAATGGGCTTTAAAATGGATCGAGTCAGATTCATTTGCTGAAAGACTTATTGCTTTTGCTGCAGTTGAAGGAATCTTTTTCTCAGGAGCCTTCTGTTCAATTTATTGGTTGAAAAAACGTGGTTTAATGCCAGGTTTAACTTTCTCTAATGAGTTGATTTCTCGTGACGAAGGCGTACATTGTGATTTTGCGGTTCACTTGCACAATCATCATTTGGTAAATAAAGTGCCAAAAGAAAGAATTAAAGAAATTATTGTCGATGCCTTGGATATTGAAAGACAGTTTGTAACTGAATCTCTTCCGGTAAGTTTAATTGGTATGAATGCAGGTTTAATGACACAGTACTTAGAGTTCGTAGCTGACAGACTTTTAGTAGAATTAGGTTGCGAGCGTGTTTACGGATCAGCGAATCCATTTGATTTCATGGACATGATTTCTCTTCAAGGAAAAACTAATTTCTTTGAAAAACGTGTTGCAGAGTATCAAAAATCTGGTGTGATGAACACAGACAGTGATGCTCAGAAAATTTCATTTGATGCAGATTTTTAGACAACAAAAATACTTTTAGTGTCTATCTTCTAGAGATACTAAAAAAAGATTACAAGAATATTTTAAGGTTGAATCTCTTTCCCCAAGTCGCAGATTCAATAGCAATTTTTGACGCATTTAAATTCGATTTTCGAATTTGAAATGAGTAACTATTGAGAATTTGGTAATTCTCAAAAATTAATTTAAAAACACGCAATGTTTAAGTGCTGGAGTCCGTTCTCTAGTTACTTTCATTTTTTCAATAACTATAAAAGGTAAGCTTATGTATGTAGTAAAAAGAGATGGCCACAGAGAGCCCGTAATGTTTGATAAGATTACAGAAAGAATCAAAAAATTGTGCTACGGCTTAAATGAGCTTGTAGATCCGGTAAAGGTAGCGATGAGAGTTATCGAAGGATTGTATGACGGAGTTTCGACTTCTGAATTGGATAATCTTGCGGCAGAAACTGCAGCATCTATGACGATTGCCCACCCGGATTATGCACAATTAGCGGCGCGTGTGGCAATTTCAAATTTACACTCTAATACAAAAAAATCTTTCTCAGAAACGATGAAAGATATGTATCACTATGTAAATCCACGAAACGGTCAAGATGCACCGTTAATTGCTGATGATGTTTACAAAGTGATTCAAGAAAATGCTGCTTTTTTAGATTCTCATATTATTTATACAAGAGACTTTAATTACGATTACTTTGGTTTCAAAACTTTAGAGCGTTCTTATCTTCTTAAAATAAACGGAAAAATCGTGGAGCGTCCACAGCACATGTTAATGCGTGTTTCTGTTGGTATTCACTTAGACGATTTAAAATCGGTTATTGAAACTTACGATTTAATGTCTAAAAAGTTCTTTACACACGCAACGCCAACGTTGTTCAATGCGGGAACTCCAAAACCGCAAATGTCTTCTTGTTTCCTTTTGGCAATGCAGGATGATAGTATTGACGGTATTTACGATACATTAAAACAAACAGCAAAAATCTCGCAATCAGCGGGAGGAATTGGTTTGTCTATTCATAACGTTCGTGCAACAGGATCTTATATTCGCGGTACAAACGGAACTTCAAACGGAATTGTTCCGATGTTGAGAGTTTTCAACGATACAGCTCGTTACGTAGATCAAGGTGGTGGAAAACGTAAAGGAAGTTTTGCGATTTATATCGAAACTTGGCATGCTGATATCTTTGATTTCTTAGATTTAAAGAAAAATACAGGAAAAGAAGAAATGCGTGCAAGAGATTTATTCTTCGCAATGTGGACTTCAGACTTATTCATGAAGCGTGTTCAGGAAGATTCTACATGGACTTTAATGTGTCCTAACGAATGTCCAGGATTATATGATGTTTACGGAGAAGAATTTGAAGCATTGTATACGGATTATGAATTTAGAGGAAAAGGAAGAAAAACAATCCGTGCTCGTGAGTTATGGGAGAAAATCCTAGAATCTCAAATCGAGACTGGAACACCATATATGTTGTACAAAGATGCAGCAAACCGTAAATCGAACCACAAGAATTTAGGAACAATTCGTTCTTCAAACTTGTGTACAGAGATTATGGAGTTTACATCTAAAGATGAAATCGCGGTTTGTAACTTGGCTTCAATCTCTTTGCCAATGTTTATTGATAACGGACAATTTGATCACCAAGCGCTTTACAATGTTACAAAACGTGTAACTCGTAACTTGAATAAAGTAATCGACAGAAACTACTATCCAGTAAAAGAAGCTGAAAACTCTAACTTACGCCACCGTCCAGTTGGTTTAGGTGTACAAGGTTTAGCAGATGCTTTCATTATGTTGCGTATGCCGTTTACAAGTGATGAAGCGAAAAAATTAAACCAAGAGATTTTCGAAACATTATACTTCGCTGCTGTAACTGCTTCTATGGAAATGGCAAAAGAAGAAGGACCGTATTCAACTTTCGAAGGTTCGCCAATGTCTCAAGGAGAATTCCAACACAATATGTGGGGAATGAAAGATGAAGAATTATCAGGACGTTGGGACTGGGCTTCATTAAGAAAAGAAGTGGTAGAGCATGGAGTGCGCAATTCATTGTTGGTAGCGCCAATGCCAACTGCATCAACTTCTCAAATCTTAGGAAACAACGAAGCTTTCGAACCATATACATCAAACATTTACACTCGTCGTGTATTGTCTGGAGAGTTCATCGTAGTAAACAAACACTTGCTAGAAGACTTAGTGAAACTAGGTTTATGGAACGAAGATTTGAAACAAGAAATTATGCGTCATAACGGATCTGTTCAAAACATTGATAAGATTCCACAAGACTTGAAAGATCTTTATAAAACAGTTTGGGAAATGTCGATGAAAGATATTATCGATATGTCTCGTCAAAGAGGATATTTTATTGACCAGTCTCAATCGCTAAACTTGTTCATGCAGGATGCTAACTATTCTAAACTAACGTCAATGCACTTTTACGCTTGGCAATCTGGTTTAAAAACAGGAATGTATTACTTAAGAACAAAAGCGGCTGTAGATGCAATTAAATTCACATTAAACAACGATAAAAAAGAGGAGACAGCTCCGTCATTAGTTCAGGAAACTGAAGCAATCAGCGTTGAGGATTACAAAGCGATGCTTTTAAAAGCGCAAGCAGCAGATCCTGAGGATTGTGAGATGTGTGGGTCTTAAATGATTTTAGATCTGAGATTTTAGATTTTTATTTGATATATGAAAAGCAGTTATTGTAATGATAACTGTTTTTTTTATTTTATATTTGTTTTTTTTAACAGTAAAAATAATACAAATATTGAAAACAGAAATTAAAGATTATAGTCAGATTGCGAAACAATTAAAAGAAGAATATTCAAGACTATCAGAGTTTGAAATTTTATCAATAGCGATTCAAATACAAAGAAATCAAATTTTAGAAAATGGATTGGCAGTTAGTTCGTCAGATAAATATCCCAGTGCGTTGGAAGCGATAGCAATTGCATTAGGTTACGAAGGTAGCAATTCAATAACTATTACTGATGTATTGCGAGATATTGCAAATAGGGAAGAAATTTAATTGTTTTAAAATGTTTTTTGAATTAACCAGTTGTACTTTAGTGCAACTTTTATACATTTGTATTTTATGAATAATAATCAAAAGATTAGGTCTGTTTTTTTCTTTAAAGATTATTTTAAAAAGTTTTTTGATAATCAAGAGGAAAAAGTAAAAGCAAAAATAATCTGGACAATAAGAGTAATTGAATATGTTGAAAAAATTCCATCAGCATACTTAAAACATATTGAAAATACAGATGGACTTTTTGAAATTAGAATCCAGCTTGGAAGTAATATATTTAGGGTCTTTTGTTTTTTTGATGAAGGAAGATTAGTTGTTCTAGCTAATGGATTTCAAAAGAAAACTCAGAAAACACCAAAGAAAGAAATTAAAAAAGCGTTGAAAATTAAGAAAGAATATGAAAGCGAAAAATAAAAATTTGGTTAGCTTAGAAGATTTTGTAGAACAACATTACGGGAAAATTGGAACACCAAAACGTGACGAACTAGAAGCGGGTTACGAAAATTTTAAAATTGGAGTTTTGCTTCAAGAAGCGAGACTTCAAAAAGGAATGACTCAAGAAGAACTTGCAGTAAAAGCAGGAACAACAAAATCGTATATTTCCAAGATTGAGAATAATGTTAAAGAAGTGAAATTTTCTACTCTTCAAAAAATTGTCGAACTTGGTTTAGGAGGACATTTAGAGTTATCCATTAAATTGTAGTTTTTAAAATAGATGGATTTATTAGAAAGAATATTTCAAAATAAAAATGAGTACTATGATCTTGCGAGTGAATATTTCAATAATATAGATCCCGAAGAATATGAGAATGTTAAGTTTGACGATATAGTTCCAAAATCTATTTCAATCGTAGTCGACCATGATTTTATTCCAATTCCATGTATTGAAATCAAATTAGAACTTTCTAAGAATGAAAAAAAGACAGTTAATTATTTTCTATACGTTAATGAAAACAAAGAATTCGTAGATGAATTTTTATATTAAGAAGGTTTTAATAATTTTTTGTTGAACATAACCCGTGGTTGAAACCACGGGCTATATTTGCTAATGATTGTCAAATATTGCGTAAACAATATCTCCGAGAATTCCCCGTTTAAATTATTACCAAAGATTTTTAAAACTTAGCACCTCAGAATCTTAGTGACTTAGCCTCTTTTAAAATTAAACCTTTAAAAGAAATTCAAGTCTTATTGTAATAATTTCTGAACGATGAAAAAAAGCAGTCTTTGGTCCTTACGATTAGGTTTCTCAGGAAAAGAAGCCGATGAAATCGAGAAATTGGGAATTGAAAAATTTCTGAAAAAATCTTATGCTTCAAAAGTTGACAAACAACTCCCCGCTTTTTTAGAAGACGATCCTAAAACACTTCTTCAGCTAAAGGAATTAAAACAATCCATTAAAGATGCTGATTCAGTAGCTAAGAAGAAAGTTCTCAAAAAAGAAGTTTATTCGGCTATAGAATTCAGAAAGTGGTGGATTGATAAAATGCGGACGGATGAATTTCCGCTTCGCGAAAACATGGTCTGTTTCTGGCACAATCACTTCGTGTCGACAACCCAAAAAGTTAAAGTCAATTATTGGATTTATCAGCACAACATGATTTTGCGCGAAAATGCTTTTGGTAATTTTAAGGAATTAACCAAACAGATTCTGAAATCGAATGCCATGATTAAATATCTAGATAATGTTGATAATAAAAAGGGCAAATTCAACGAAAATCTAAGTCGGGAATTATTGGAATTATTCACAATCGGAATTGGGAATTATTCAGAAAGCGATATTAAGAACGGCGCGCGGGCTTTGGCTGGGTTAAATTATGGTGATGATGGCGCAGTTTATCGAAAAAATATAGAAGATAACAGCGACAAAACGTATTTCGGAAAAACCGGAAACTGGAAAGCAGATGACTTAGTCGATATTATTTTTGAACAGAAAAACATTCCATATTTAATCACGCGAAAAATTCTTAAATGGTTTGTTTATGATAATCCGTCAGAAGATTTGGTGGTTCATTATGGCGATTACTTTCGAAAGAAAAATTTCGAAATTGAACCTTTGCTGACCAAAATTTTCACAGAAGAATACGCGAAAGAAAATGCCGGAAACAAAATCAAAGATCCATTGGTTTATATTATTCAGCTTATTGATGAGTTAGAAATTAAAGATTTTGACAATGCCATGATTGCACTTTTCTTGAGACAGCAAGGAATGGATTTGTATAATCAGGTAAATGTAAAAGGTTGGGATGGCGGAAATTCATGGTTGACTTCTCAGGTTTATTTGCAACGAAACAATACCTCAGATTTACTTTGTAATGGAAGGACAATTTCGAGAAAAATATTAAACACAATGGATGGGCAAATTCAGTCGCCAAAAGCAGAATTCGAAAAAATCGATGTGAAGATTGATTTTGATTCCAGCGGAAATAATAAAACCATTATTGCCCAATTATCGAATAGACTTTTATTTGATGTAAACGAATCGATGCAAAAAGACATGGAGAATCTTCTGAAATACGATTTTGATCCCAAAGATCCGCACGCTGATTTTGCTGTGGTCCGACTTTTTAATTATATCACCAAACTCCCAGAATATCAATTAATCTAAAAGGCAGTAATCATGAACAGAAGAAATTTTCTAACATTGACGGGAACTTTTACAGGCGGATTGCTTGTGCTTCCTGATTTTTTACACGCTTTTGGTTCTCAGAACAATTTGATTGTGGGGGAACAATGTGTTGTTTTTGTACAGCTCAATGGCGGAAACGACGGTTTAAATACTTTTATCCCGTACGATGATCCATTATATTATGATTATAGAACCAAAATAGCTTTAAATAAAGATTTGGTGATTAGTAAAAATAAAGGAATGGCTTTTCATCCTTCGTTGAAAGATTTCGCTCAAATGCAACAAAACGGCGATTTAACGGTAATTCAGAATGTGGGTTATCCAGAACCAATTCGTTCCCATTTTAGAAGTCAGGAAATTTGGCAGACTGCAACCGATTCTAATAAATATATAAATGAAGGCTGGCTTGGAAGATTTCTGGATTTGCAATGCAACGGACATCAGGCGACTGCAGGAATCAATTTAGATTCGATTGATAATTTGGCTTTAAAAGGAGTGGAGCCGAATTTTATAACTGTAAAAGATCCGAATCGATTTAAAGTAAAATCAGATAAAGAAGAAGATGTGACTTTATCCAAAAATCCGCATTTGGATTTTGTTCGAAAAATTGCGAATTCAGTTACCGAAGGTTCAGATGAAATTCAGAAAGCTTTGGCGAAATCTAAAACAGAAATCAGTTATCCAAAAACTGAATTATCTAAAAATTTAGAATGGATTGCGAGATTGATAAAGGGAAATTTAAACTCAAAAGTATATTATACATCCTTGAATGGATTTGATACACACGATAATCAACTTTCGATCCACGAACGAAAATTGACTGATTTAAATGATTCCTTATATAGTTTTTATTCTGATTTAAAGCAGTCGCAGTTATTACAGAATGTAACAGTTGTAGTTTTTTCAGAATTCGGGCGACGAGTAAAAGACAACGGCAACGGAACCGATCATGGAACTGCAGCGCCAATGTTTATCATAGGAGGAAATAATAAAGGAACTATTTTAGGAAGAAATCCAAATCTGGCAGACTTAGATAATGGCGATTTAAAATATGAAATTGATTTCAGAAGTGTCTATGCCTCTTTATTAAAAGAAAAAATGAACTTCGATTATTCTAAAATTGGGATTATAAATAAACCAGTTTCGGGGTTGTTTGGATAACCGCAATCTTGTCATTTCGAGGAACGAGAAATCTTCGCGAGTAACTCTACAATCAAAATCGCCAATCTTTGTCGAGCTTCTTGTGGAGATTTGCTTCGCCTGTTCGCTATCGCTCGAGTCTCGTTCCTCGAAATGACAAAAACATCGAGAGTAATCTGTGTAATTTGAATGAATCAACCACAAAGATTTGTACTAATTCGTGAATTCGTGGCGAAAAAACTTAGAACCTTAGCATCTCAGAATCTTAGAACCTCATTCTAATATTCTCATTTTAAGCCGATTTTTTTATATTATCATACAAAACCTGCTAAATTTGTTAAGAAATCCCTTTTTGTTTCATAAAATGCAATCTTTTTTTTGGTGCGCTAAAAATAATTTATACATTCGCAGAGAATTTAAAACAAAACACAAACAAAATGGCTAGTAACCGTTTTTATTTTAGCAACAATTTTTATTTCTTCTTTAGTAGAAGTCAGGATTGTGCTATGGTTATTTGAGATAAAATTTAAGACAAATAAAACTAATATACAATCCTGATGCAAATCAGGATTTTTTTTTGACTATATGACAACGAAAATTGCAATACAAGGTATTAAAGGATCATTTCATCATCAGGTTGTGAAAGAGTATTTCTCTGAAAATGTGGATATTGATGAATGTCTGTCTTTTGAAGAATTGATCGACAGCCTTATTGCCGGAAAATCTGATCAGGCCGTTATGGCGATCGAAAATTCAATTGCAGGGCCAATTATTCCGAATTATGCATTGATTGATAAGAATAATTTGCACATAATTGGAGAGCATTATTTAAATATTCAGCAAAATTTAATGGCTTTAAAAGGTCAGAAAATTGAAGATATAAGAGAAGTTCATTCACACCCGATGGCACTTTTGCAGTGTATGGATTTCTTGAAACAATATCCTAATATCAAATTGGTTGAGGATAAAGATACGGCTGAAACAGCTAGAAGAATTCAAGAAAAACAGTTAACTGGAATTGCAGCGATTGCAAGTGTAACCGCTTCTGAAATGTACGATCTAGATATTATTGCATCATCGATTCAAACGATCAAAAACAATATGACTCGTTTCGTAATCATTAAAAAGCAAAATTCATTTTTGCCAGAAAACGAAATCAACAGAGCCTCTGTAAAATTTGAATTAGATCATAAAAGAGGAAGCTTAGCAGCAGTTTTAAATGTAATGAGCGACTGCAAACTGAATTTGACAAAAATCCAGTCGCTTCCAAAAATTGAAACACCTTGGAAATATTCATTCTTCGTAGATGTAACATTCGAGAAATACGAAGATTTTGCAAAAGCCAAAACGTTATTAAACATCATGGCAGAATATTTTAAAGTGTTAGGAGAATATAAAAACACAAAACCTTTAAGTGAGTCTTAAATTTTAGTCATAAAGTTGGAAAGTCGAAAGTCTTAAAGTCAAAAAAATAAATTAAAGAGTTTAAAAGAGCCTAAAGCCTAAAGCTTACGGCCTAAAGCAATAAAAAAAATGATTACAACAGCAAAACGATTAGACACAGTTGAAGAATACTACTTCTCATCAAAACTTAGAGAAGTTCGTCAGTTGATGTCTGAAGGAAAATCGATCATCAACATGGGAATTGGAAGCCCTGATTTGAGTCCGTCAAAAGCAGTAATTGAAGCAGTCGCTGCAGCAATTCAAGACGAAAACGGGCATGGTTATCAAAGCTATCAGGGTTTACCAGAAATGAGACAGGCGATGGCCGATTTTTATCGTGATCAGTTTGGTGTTGAAGTGAATCCGAATAATGAGATTTTACCATTAATGGGTTCGAAAGAAGGAATAATGCATATTTCGTTAGCATTTTTGAATGAAGGCGATCACGTTTTAATTCCAAATCCAGGTTATCCGACGTATACTTCGGTAACCAATTTGGTTCAAGCAGTTCCAGTTTATTATGATTTGAAAGAAGAAAATGGATGGGAACCAGATTTTGAAGCTCTTGAAAAACTAGATCTTTCAAAAGTAAAAATTATGTGGCTTGGATATCCGCACATGCCGACAGGAGCGAGAGGAAGTTTAGCGTTATTTGAAAAATTGGTTGCTTTTGCTAAAAAACACAATATATTATTGATCAATGACAATCCGTATAGTTTTGTTTTGAATGATAATCCGATGAGTTTATTGCAGGTTGAAGGCGCGAAAGATGTGGCTTTAGAGCTGAATTCATTAAGTAAAACATTCAACATGGCTGGCTGGAGAGTCGGAATGGTTTTAGGAAATGCTGAAATTATCGATGCAGTTCTAAAAGTAAAAAGTAACATGGACAGCGGAATGTATTACGGAATTCAAAAAGGAGCTATCGCAGCTTTAAAATGTGATAAATCTTGGTTTGAAGATCAAAACAAAATTTATAGACGCCGTAGAGAATTAACGGAGAAATTAGCTGAAAAGCTAAACTGTAAAGTATATAAAGAAGGAGTTGGTCTTTTTGTTTGGGCGAAATTGCCAGAAGGAATCGAATCAGCAGAGAAGTTCATTGACGAAATATTATATGAGAAACATATTTTCATCACACCAGGAACCATTTTTGGAAGTAACGGCGAAGGATATATTAGATTCTCATTGTGTGTAAAAGAAGAAAAAGTACAGGAAGCGATTGATCGATTTTAGAGTATTAAGATTGTAGAATCAAGAATCAAGATTTTTATCCAGATTGTCAGGCTGAGCGAAGTCGAAACTTTTTAACTGGAATTTGGAATTTAAAATTTTGGAATTTAAAAAATTATGAAAGTATACGTAATAGGAATAGGATTAATTGGCGGTTCGATGGTGTTGGACATCAAAGATAAGCATCCGAATGCGACTATTTTCGGAATTGACAATAACGAAAAACATTTGCAGGAAGCGATTGATCTTGGAGTTATTGATGAAGCGGGAAGCTTCGAAGATTTACAAAAGGCAGATTTTGTAATCGTTTCGGTTCCGGTAGATGTTGCGCTGACAGTGTTGCCTAAAGTTCTGGATGCAGTTGGAGACAAAACAATTGTATTTGAAGTAGGATCGACCAAAAAGCCCATCTGTGATGTGGTGGCCAATCATCCGAAAAGGAGAAATTTTATTGCCACGCATCCAATTGCAGGAACAGAATTTTCTGGACCTTCGGCGGCGATAAAAGGTTTGTTTCAAGGAAAAACAAACATTATTTGTGAAGTGGAAAAAACCGCTTTCAAATTGCAGGAAAAAGCGTTGCAGCTTTTCAGCGAAATAGGAATGAGGATTCGATATATGGACCCAATTTCGCACGACAAACACATTGCTTACGTTTCGCATTTATCGCACATTAGTTCGTTTATGCTCGGAAAAACAGTAATGATAAAAGAAAAAGACGAGCAGGATATTTTTGATATGGCGGGAAGTGGATTCGAGAGTACCGTTCGTCTAGCAAAAAGTTCACCCGCAATGTGGACACCCATTTTTAAACAAAACAAAGAATACGTTCTGGAAACCTTAGAAGGTTATATTGCAAATTTGACTCAGTTTAGAGATTTGCTGGCAGACGACAATTACAACGCCATTTTTGAAGAAATGGAAAGTGTAAATAAAATTAGAGAAATATTAAACGGAATAACTATAAAAAAGTAAACTATAAAAACGATGGAAAATAAAAAAGAAATGAGAAAGTGGTTAGAAGATTTCAATTTAAATCACCCACTTGTGATAGCTGGACCTTGTAGTGCAGAAACTGAAGATCAGGTTTTAAAAATTGCTCACGAATTAAAAGATTCAAAAGTAAGCGTATTCAGAGCTGGAATCTGGAAGCCAAGAACTCGTCCAGGAGGATTTGAGGGTGTTGGAGAAATTGGATTAAAATGGTTGCAAAAAGCTAAAGCTGAAACTGGTTTATTAATGGGAACTGAAGTTGCAACTGCAGCTCACTGTAAACTGGCTTTAGAACACGATATCGACGTTTTATGGGTTGGTGCACGTACAACGGCAAACCCTTTCGCAGTTCAGGAAATTGCTGATACATTAAAAGGAACTGATAAAATTGTTTTGGTTAAAAACCCTGTAAACCCAGATTTAGCTTTATGGTTAGGTGGTGTTGAGCGTTTACACATGGCAGGTATCGAGAAATTAGGTGTTATTCACAGAGGTTTCTCTACTTACGAAAAAACAAAATACAGAAACATTCCAGAATGGCAGATTGCTATCGAATTGCAAAATAAATTCCCTGATTTGCCATTAATCATCGATCCATCTCACATTACTGGAGATCGTAAAATGATTTTCGAAGTGACTCAAGAGGCTTTAGACTTGAATTACGATGGTATGATTATCGAAACGCATATTGATCCAGATAATGCTTGGTCTGATGCTGCTCAGCAAGTAACTCCTGAGGCTTTGAAACAAATCATTAAAGATTTGACTATCAGAAAAACGGATGATACTACAGATGAGTACAGCCAAAAAATGAAAAAATTAAGAGCTAACATCGATGTTTTGGATGCTAACTTATTAGAATTGTTAGGAAAACGTATGAAAGTAGCTGACGAAATTGGTCAGGTGAAAAAAGATGCTAACGTTGCAATCCTTCAAAACAACCGTTGGAATGAAATCTTAGGGAAAATGATTTTAGAAGGTGAGAAAAAAGGTCTTACTGAAGAATTCGTTTTGAGAATGTTCAAAGCGATCCACCAAGAAAGTATTGGTCACCAAGAGAAAATTTTCAACGCATAATTTTGTCTTAAAGTATATAAGTGATATAAGTTGATTTAAGTTTGTTTCGCAACTAATGTTAAGTTTTCTTATAACACAATATTAAAAATAGATTGTTTTTTTTAAATCCCCATTGCTTTGAAAAAAGTGGTGGGGATTTTTGTTTTGCATAATATAGCATACGGTTTCAACTGTGAGTCATCTTTAAAATTATTCATTTATCTTTGCAAAAGATTTAGGTTTTAATCTAAAATCTAAAATCAGAAATCTAAAATAAAAGAATGACAGGAACCGTATACAAATCTACAGGAAGCTGGTATACCGTAAAATCTGAACAAGGAGATTTTGTGGAATGCCGTATGAAAGGGAAATTTAGAATTAAGGGCATAAAAAGTACCAATCCTATTGCTGTAGGCGATATTGTCGATTATGAATTAGATGAAACTTCGGATGCCGTTACCGGTACGATTCATAATATTCATGAACGAAAAAACTATATCGTTCGTAAATCGGTTAATTTGTCCAAGCAGATTCATATTATTGCTTCCAATATCGATCAGGTTTTTTTATTGGTTACCATTGATAATCCGCCAACAACGACTAGCTTTATTGATCGTTTTTTGGTTACTGCCGAAGCATACGGAATTGAAGCTGTTCTAGTTTTTAATAAAATCGATACTTTAACAGAACAGACTTTAGATGATCAGCTTTATTTGCAACATATTTATCAGGAAATTGGATATAAATGTCTCCGAATTTCATCAACAGAAAATAAAGGTGTTGATAAGCTAAAAGAAATGATGATTGGAAAAGTTAGTATGTTTTCTGGACATTCGGGTGTTGGAAAATCAACTTTGGTAAATGCAATGGAACCTAGTCTTCATTTGAAGACCTCGGTAATTTCAGAACAAAGCAAACAAGGCCAGCATACTACAACTTTTGCCGAAATGTACGATTTGTCTTTTGATGCCCGAATTATTGATACTCCTGGAATTAAAGGTTTCGGAATCGTTGATATGGAGCCAACAGAAATCACCGATTATTTTCCAGAATTCTTTAAATTGAAAGATCAATGTAAGTTTAATAACTGTTTGCATAAAGAAGAACCACATTGTGCCATAAAAGCAGCTTTAGAAAAAGATGAAATTGCTTGGTCACGCTATAATAGTTACCTTAAAATCCTTGAAGGTGACGACGAACATTATCGTACCGATACTTATGGCGAAGATCGTGCTGCGAGTGATGAAACGAGAAAGTAAAATTAGTCGAAAGTCAAAAGTCAAAAGTCTTAAAGTTTTTTAGAAACGTGCTAGACTTTTGACTTTTGACTTTTGACTTTCAGACTTAAAAATAAATGAAAGTAGTAATTCAAAGGGTTTCCCAAGCGTCAGTAACAGTTGATTCTAAAATTGTTGCCGATATACAAAAAGGTTTATTAATTTTAGTCGGAATAGAAGAAGCCGATACTCAGGAAGATATTGATTGGCTTGCTGGAAAAATCATTAAAATGAGAATTTTTGGAGACGAAAATGATGTTATGAACTGCTCGGTGCAAGATGTTGACGGAGATATAATCGTTGTCAGTCAATTTACGCTTCACGCATCCACTAAAAAAGGAAATCGTCCTTCTTACATAAAAGCAGCAAAACCAGATTTTGCAATTCCAATGTATGAAAACTTTGTTCAAGTGATTGAAAAAGAATTTGGTAAGAAAGTCCAAACTGGAATTTTTGGTGCCGATATGAAAGTTAGTCTTCTAAATGACGGTCCAGTTACTATTGTAATAGACAGCAAAAATAGGGAATAAAAATATTATTAAACATTTGTTAAGGATTTCTGAAAATACTATATATTTGACGAAAATACCTACTAATGAAAAACCTTTTTTGCGCATTATTTTTATTATTATATACTGCGAATTCTTCTGCTCAAAAGAACATTTATCCAATATTTTCTATTCCTGATAGTTTAACACAAAATGCCAACGCTGTTCTTCGTTTAGACCAGATGGATATTGTCATTGCTTCACAAAGAAGCATGAACATTAAAACTCAAAGGGTCGTTTCTGTTTTAAATGAAAAAGGATTGAATCACATTGACGCTTTTAGTCATTATGATAAAACAAAGTCAATAAAAAATATTGAAGCAATCGTTTATGATGCTTTAGGAAATGAGATAAAGAAAATCAAAAGAAAAGATTTTAGAGATCAAAGCGCAGTAAGCGGAAGCACTCTTTTTTCAGATAATCGAGTAGCTTATTTAGATTATACTCCAATTTCATATCCTTTTACAATTGCTTTTACATGCGAAACTGAAACGTCAAATACAGCATTTATTCCGCAATGGTATTTTATCGGTAATTACTACGAAAGTGTGGAAAAATGTATCTTGAATGTTACTTTTCCAAAAGGATTGGGATTTAAGAAAAAAGAGTTCCGATTTGATAATTTCAATATAAAAAAAACAGCCGATACCGACACCAATTTAAGTTATTTAGCAACAAATATAGTTGCTCAAAAACAAGAAGATCTTAGTCCTTCTCCGTCAGATCTTTTTCCTAAGGTTATGATGGGATTAGAAAACTTCCACTTGGAAGGAGTTGATGGAAATGCTACTACTTGGGAAGCATTTGGCAAATGGTATGATGATAAAATCTTAACTGGAACTACAGTTTTAACTGAAGAAACCAAAGCCAAAATTAAAGCTCTTGTTGGTGATGAAAAAGATCCTATAAAGAAAGCTAAAATCATTTATGATTATGTCCAGAAAAAATCCCGATATGTAAACATTGCAGTTGGTATTGGTGGTTGGAAACCTATGCTTGCAACTGATGTTGATCGTCTAGGATATGGAGATTGTAAAGCATTGTCTAATTATACAAAAGCACTTTTACAGGCTGTAGATGTTCCTTCGTATAACACTATTTTATACGGAGATCGCTATAAATCCGATATCCAGTCTGATTTTGTTTCGATGCAGGGAAACCACATGATTCTGGCGATTCCGAATAAAGATAATTACATCTGGCTAGAATGTACAAGCCAAGATGATCCTTTTGGTTACCAAGGAATTTTTACAGACGATCGTGATGTTTTGGTGGTAAAACCAGAAGGAGGAGAAATTGTTCGTACCAAAATTTACGATGACAAAGGAAACATTCAAGACGGTAAAGGAACGTATACAATTGATGGAACTGGGAATTTTTCAGGAACGTTAAAAATAGTATCCCAAGGAAGCCAATACGCACTTAAATCTCGAGTAGAAAACATGCAGCCAAATGAAAAAGAGGAGCATTATAAAGACTATTGGGAGAATATCAATAACTTGAAATTGGGTAAGATTACTTTTAGCAACGATAAAGAGAATATTCGTTTTACTGAGGATGTTCAGTTAAGTGCAACAAATTATGGAACGCTGACGGGTAATAAAATGATTTTTGTTGTTGATGCCTTTAATCAGAATACAGGGAATATAAAACGGGTTCGAAATCGTAAAAATCCATTTCAAATTCAGCGTGGCTATTTGGATACCGATGAAATAGAGATTAATCTTCCGGAAGGATACAGTATCGAATTTCTTCCGTCAAATTATGAGCTAAAAGGAAAATTTGGTGAATACAAGACTGAGATTATTAAAAAAGACAACAACAAATTAACGTATAAAAGATCTATGTTCCTTAACAAAGGAAAATATTCAAATAAAGAATATGATGAATACCGTTTGTTTATGGAACAAGTTTCTAGAAACGATAATGCTAAGATTATATTAACCAAGAACTAACTATTTTAAACCAAAACCAACCAAAAATTACCAATGAAAATTATTAAACTATTTAGCCTTTGTGCGATTTTATTACTTGGTCCAAAAATAATTTCGCAAGAATTTAAACTCGGAAAAGTGTCTGTTGCAGAACTTGAACAGAAAGTACATCCAAAAGATACTTCGGCTGTAGCGGCAATCCTTTATAAAAAAGGTGTTTCTAGAATGGAGTATGATCAAAATGATGGTTTTTACATGATGACCGATGTAGAAACGCGTATTAAAATTTATAAAAAAGAAGGTTACGAATGGGCTAATCAGCAAGTTTGGTACTATAATACGAATAACTTAAAAGAACGCGTATTTTTTGCAGATGCAGTAACTTATAATTTAGTTAATGGCAAAATTGAAAAAACTAAATTAAAAAGCGACGGAACTTTTGATGAAGTTATTTCTAAATACAGAGGGCAAAAGAAAATCGCAATGCCAAATGTAAAGGAAGGCTCGGTAATAGAATTTCGCTATACGATCAAATGTCCAAATGCCGGTATTATTCGTGATTGGGATTTTCAAACCTCAATTCCTGTAAATTATTCAGAGTTAAAAGTAGCTTATCCAGAATATTATGTCTTTAAACCAAGACAGAAAGGGTATATATTTCCAAAAGCAACAACATTAAAAAACTCAAGATCGATAACAATCAACGGAAAAGAAAGAGGCGGAGGGCGCGTATCTCAAACGGAATTTTATTCTGATAAAATAGACTATTTAGAAACAGAAATTACCTACGTGGCTCAAGACTTTCCTGCTTTAAAAGAAGAAAGTTTTGTAAATAATATCGATAATTATACTTCTAGTATTCAGCATGAACTGTCATTGACACATTTTCCGAATAGTCCAATGAAAGAATATTCGACAGATTGGAATTCTGTGGTGAAAACGATTTATGAATATGAAGATTTTGGTCCTGAATTAAATAAAACGGGTTATTTTGAAGAGGATTTAAAAAAAATACTTACAGGAATTAGCACCCCTGAGGAAAAAATTGCAGTGATATTAAATCATGTAAAATCAAACGTAAAATGGAATAGTTATGTTGGTTATGGCTGTGATAATGGAGTTAAGAAAGCATACAAAGAAAGAACAGGTAATATTGCAGATATAAACTTAATGTTAACGGCAATGCTTCGTTATTCGGGTTTAACTGCCAATCCAGTTTTAGTAAGTACGCGATCAAATGGTATTGCTTTGTTTCCTAATAGAACAGCATTCAATTATGTAATTGCTGCGGTTGAAACACCAAATGGATATATTTTACTAGATGCATCAGAAAAATTTTCGGTTCCAAATATTTTACCGCTAAGAGTTTTAAATTGGTCAGGAAGATTGATTAGAAAAGACGGCTCGTCAGAAGAAATTAATTTAATGCCAGAAAAGACATCAGCTGATAATGTTTTTCTAACTTATAGTATCGATAATACTGGAATGATTACAGGGAAAACAAGAAGACAATCCATGGATTATAATGCAATGATTACCCGAAGTAATATTGAAAGTTTAAAAGAAGAAGAATATTTAGAGAAGCTAGAAAACCAAAATAATAAAATAGAAATTAGTGACTACTCTAGAACTAATGAAAAAGATATACTTCTTCCTATTATAGAAACTTATTCTTTTAAAGGAAATAATTTATGCGAACTAATTGGTGATAAAATATATGTAAGTCCGATGTTGTTTTTCACCAACGATAAAAACCCTTTTAAACAAGAAACGCGAGAATATCCAGTTGATTTTAGCTATCCTTTTGCAGATAAGTATAATATTACGATTAAAATCCCAGAAGGTTTTGCAGTAGAAACATTGCCAGCTCCAGCTGTTGTATCTATGGAAGATAATCTTGGGGCTTTTAAATTTAATATTATAGCCAATGGAGATACTTTACAATTGGCTATCTTACATCAGATAAATGAGGCTATTGTTTCTGCCGAAAAGTACGAAATGCTAAAGGAATATTATAAAACAATGATAGCCAAAGAAACAGAAAAAATCGTTTTAAAACGTATTTAGATTATGGTGAGGCTCTTAATTTCGATTCTTTTGTTTTGTGCATTTCTAAAAGGCAATGCACAAAATAACTCTTTGGGAAATGTTACAATAGCACAGCTGGAAGAAAAAAAATATCCTAAAGATTCTGCTTCTGTTGCTGCTGTTTTGTATAGCAATGTTACTATAGATCTTCATATGAATGGAAATTCTCAAAAGACTACCGCAAAAAAAATTAAAATTTATAAGGGAGAAGGATATAATCTGTCAAATATCCAGATTTATTTCGCAGCTGGAAAAACAAATTATGTAAATATTGTCAGTGCATTTACCTACAATTTAGTAGACGGAAAGATTGTAAAGACAAAATTAAAGCCTGAAAACGAATTTGTTGAAAAAACCAATAATAATTACTGGATAAAAAAAATAGCTTTTCCAGAAGTAAAAGAAGGTTCTATTATTGAATATCAGTATACAGAAGAAGGAGGATTTTTAAGTACTTATAATTTCAATTTTCAAGAAAACATTCCAGTTAATTATTCTGAATTTAAAACAATTTTCCCAGATGCCTTTGTATTTAAAAGAAATCTTAAAGGTTTTTTTCCTCCTAAAATAAATTCAAAAATTGCAAATACTTATAATTATGTCGCTACAGAAACAAGCTACGTTTTTCAAAATCTCCCAGCAATTAGAGAAGAAGCTTATGTAAATAATATTGATAATTATAGAACAGGGATTTCTTTTGAGTTAGAAAGGATTGCCGTTCCTGGACAGTTGTCTAAAACATTTTCATCAGATTGGACAAGTGTTGCTAAAACTATTTATGATTTCGATTCTTTTGGGCAGGAATTAAACAAATCAGGGTATTTTGAAGATGATCTTAAAATAGTATTGGAAGGAAAGACGACCGTTACCGCCAAAATTGCAGCGATTTTAGAATATGTGAAATCAAACGTAAAATGGAATAATCATACGGGATATTCATGCGAAAAAGGTGTCCGAAAAGCATACAAAGAAAAAACAGGAAATTGCGCAGATGTTAATTTGATGCTCACAGCAATGCTTAGAAGTGCTGGACTTACCGCAAATCCTGTTTTGATTAGTACGCGTTCCAACGGAATTGCTTTTTTTCCTAATTTGACTGCTTTTAATTATGTAATTGCAGCTGTTGAGACAGGAGGTGAAATGATATTACTCGATGCAACAGATCCGTTTTCAGCTCCAAATGTACTTCCTTTGAGAGATTTAAATTGGTTAGGAAGATTAATTCGTAAAAATGGAACCTCAGAAAGCATTGATTTAGTCCCTAAAAAATTTGCAGTTGATAATATTTCGATTGATTATACAATTGAATCTGGAGATAGAATAAATGGAAAAGTAAGACGTCAGTATACCGAACACAAAGGAATGGAGTCTAGAAATAATTTTGAAAACGTTAAAGAAGATGTTTATATCGACGATCTTGAAAACAAATACGGTAAAATCGAAATAACCGAATACAGTCGTTTAAATCAAAAAGATATCTTATTGCCTGCTGTAGAAAGTTTTTCATTTGCTAGTACCAATTTGTGTGAGTTAATTGGAGATAAAATATATATTAAACCACTGCTTTTTTTTACCAATACAGAAAACCCTTTTAAACAGGAAACAAGAGAATATCCTGTAGATTTTGGATTCCCTTTTGTAGAAAAATACACTATTAGTATAAGAATTCCCGAGGGATTTGCTTTAGAAACAGTTCCTCTTGCAGGCGTATTGTCAATGGAGGGAGGCCTTGGAGTTTTTAGATATAATATTGCGGTTAAGGATAATATGCTGCAGTTGTTAGTATCAAACCAAATTAATTCTCCTATAGTATCTAGAGAACAATATGGAGTTCTTAAAGATTACTATAAAGAAATGATTGCAAAACAGACTGAAAAAATAGTTTTAAAACGTATCTAAAAATAGTATGCCAAGATTTCTCCTAATTTGTATCGCCTTTTTTTGGAGTACAATAACCATTCAAGCTCAAAATTATGAATTGGGCAAAGTAACGATTGCAGAATTAAATGAGAAAGTCCATCCTAAAGACAGCAGCGCACCCGCTGCTATCTTGTTTAAAAAAGGAAGGACTTATTTTGGCTACAACAAAGATGTTGGATTTTATGCCAATCATGTCTGCGAGGTAAAAATTAAAATTTATAAGAAAGAAGGTTTAAGTTGGGCCGATCAGAAAGTGCGTTTTTATATTGGTTATGAAAAGTTAAACGAGGATCGTTTAGAATTTTCGGAAGCAATGACATATAATTTAGAAAACGGAAATATTGTAAAAACAAAACTAAATAATCAGGGAGAATTTAAAACTAAGATTAATAAGTATTGGAAAGAAAAAACGATCACTCTGCCAAATGTGAAAGAGGGCTCTATTATTGAATACAAATATGTTTTACGATCCGAAAACCTTATAAAATTTCCAGATTTCGATATTCAGTTTGATATTCCTGTTAACTATTTTTATTATAAAACACAGATTCCAGAGTTTTATATCTATAAACCGCTTTTAATCGGAGGAATTCCGCTAGAAACGGAATCTAAATTTACAAATGCCAGTCAGAACTTTGATAACGCTTATAATCAGACAAACTCATTTAGCTATAAACAAATTGAAACTTTTTATACAGGAAAAGACGTTCCGGCATTAAAAGAAGAACCATACATCAATAACCTCGAAAATTATCGCGGAAGCATTCAGCAGGAACTTGAAAGGGTTCGTCTTCCTGATCAGCCTGTTAAAGATTACAGTTTAACTTGGGAAGGTGTTGCCAAAACTATTTTTAAAGACGAAAGTTTTGGTAAGCAGCTTAATGAAATTACATTATTTACAGATGATTTAAATAAATTATTGTCTAACGTAGAAGATAAAAATGAAAGATTAAACCTGATTTTTACTTACGTTAAAAATCGAATGAACTGGAATGAAATTAATAGTTGTTATACAGAAAAAGGCGTCGCAAAAGCTTATAAAGAACAAACAGGAAATGTTGCGGAAATCAATTTTATTCTGATAAATATGCTTCGCGCGGCTGGTATAGAAGCAAATCCGGTTTTAGTAAGTACAATCCAGAACGGACTTCCGGTTTATCCCACAAGAACAGGATTCAATTACGTTATAGCGGCAGCCGAAATTGACGGGAAAAGAATTCTTTTGGATGCATCTCGTAAGCTTACAGCTCCTAACATTTTACCATTAAATGTTTTAAATTGGAAGGGAAGATTAATTATGAAAGATGGAAATTCTCAAGAAATTGAATTAGATCCGGCAATACAGTCAAAAGAAATTTACAGCCTTATAGTCAAAATTGATCCTGATGGAAAAATGAATGGCCAAGGCAGAGTGCAGCGAACAGAATATGATGCATACAGTTTCAGAGAAGAAAACAAAGCCAAAACGGAAGACGCTTATCTTGAAAAATTTGAAAATAATTTAGGAGGTTTGAATATTTCAAATTATAAAATAGAAAATCAGAAATCAAATTTAGATCAGTCTGTTATTGAAACTTTTTCTTTTGCTTCAGGCAGTCGATCAGATATTATCCAAGGTAAGGTTTTTGTCAATCCATTGTTATTTTTTACCCGAAGCAAAAACCCTTTCAATCAGGAAAGAAGACAAATGCCTATTTATTTCGGATATAAAAACATGGAAAAGTATAATTTTAATATTCAGATTCCAGAAGGATATGTTGTCGAATCTATGCCAAAACCAGTAAAGATAACCTCAGAAGACAAACAGATGTCTTTTATCTTAAATTTTTCAGTTACTGAAAACAAAATTCAAATTGTAAGTCAAAAAGAAATCAACAATAGTATTTTTGCAGCTGAGGAGTACGGAATGATAAAAGAGTTTTTTCAGAAAATGATCGTAAGCCAAAATGAAAAAATAATTCTTAAAAAAATATAGAAGATGGATTTGAAAAATGCACAGCTGGATGTTGATACTTGGATAAAAGAACATGGAGTTCGTTACTTTAACGAATTGACTAATATGGCACAGCTAACCGAAGAAGTTGGAGAGGTTGCCAGAATTATTGCACGCCGCTATGGCGAACAATCTGAAAAAGAAAGCGACAAAAACAAAGATTTAGGAGAAGAATTAGCAGATGTTGTTTTTGTTGTGCTGTGTTTGGCAAATCAGACAGGAATAGATTTACAAGCGGCTTTTGATAAAAAAATGGACTTAAAATCGGTTAGAGATAAAGATCGTCACAAAAACAACGATAAATTGAAATAATTGTGAAATTTCAGTGTGAATTTTGATTTACGAGCGAGGAGTGGTAAATTGCGCGCTTGGATTATGTTACTCATAATTTGCAACTCATAACTAATATCATGAATTTAAAATTAACGACGAATTCACCATTCACCATTGATGATTCGCAACTAAATATCACCGGTTCTAAAAGTGAAACGAACCGTTTATTGTTATTAAAAGCATTATTTCCAAATATTACTTTAGCCAATACTTCAAATTCAGACGACAGCGAAGTAATGCAGAAAGCTTTAGCAGGAAATGACGAAATTGTAGATATTCATCATGCTGGAACTGCAATGCGTTTTCTTACTGCTTATTTTTCGGTTAACGAAGGTAGAGAAGTAGTTTTAACAGGTTCTAGTAGAATGCAGGAACGCCCAATCAAAATTTTAGTAGACACTTTAAGACAATTGGGAGTTGAGATTTCTTATGAAAGGGAAGAAGGATATCCGCCAATACGAATTAAAGGAAAAAAAGTTACGGCTTCAAAAGTAAACTTGGCAGCAAATGTGAGCAGCCAATATATTTCGGCTCTTTTATTAGTGGCTTCAAAATTAGATAATGGTTTAGAGCTTACTTTAGAAGGAGAAATTACTTCAATTCCGTACATCAAAATGACTTTGGCTTTGCTAAATGATTTAGATATTAAAACAAGTTTTGAAGGAAACGTGATCAAAGTTTATCCGAAAGAAACTGTTGAATCAAAAGAAATGGTTGTAGAATCTGACTGGAGTTCGGCTTCTTATTTCTTTAGTCTTGTAGCTTTGGCAGATGCCGCAAAAATAACCTTAAGCAGTTACAAAGAAAACAGCCTTCAAGGAGATTCAGAATTAGTTTCTCTTTATGAAAAAATGGGAGTGAAAACTACTTTCCAAAACAACAAAATGACTTTGGAGAAAGTGGAAGGGTTTAATTATCAAGATGTAAATTTTGAATTAAACAATACGCCAGATATTGCTCAGACAATCGTAGTAACTTGTTTAGGTTTAGGAATTGGATGCCATTTAACAGGTCTTCATACTTTAAAAATTAAAGAAACAGACCGACTAGAAGCTTTGAAAATTGAACTTACTAAATTAGGAGCAAATATTTCTGTTACAAACGACAGTTTAACTTTAGTAAAGTCTGATAATATAAAACACGATATTCATATTGCAACTTATAATGATCATAGAATGGCAATGGCATTTGCGCCTTTGGCAATAAAAGTTCCAATTATTATTGATGATGCCGAAGTAGTTTCTAAATCATACCCAGATTTTTGGAACGATTTAAAAGCCTTGAACTTTCAAATCTCAGAATTGTAGTTTTTGAACCATATAAGAGATATAAGTTCATTTAAATTAAAAACATAGCCTCTGGTTTTAACCAGAGGTTTTTTTATGGTTGAATTTTAGATATTTTTTTGTAATTGATTTGCCTTCAGTTTTAGCTCAAGGTTTTATAGATGTTTTTTTGGCTTTAGCCAAATTATAGGTTTGCTTTAAATGAACTTATATTTCTAATATAGTTCAAAAAAGTTAAAATTGACTTAAAGAATAGCTTTTTAAGTCAATCTGAAAGTGCAGTAAATCAAGGGCTTTTGAAAATAAACATCAAAACACTTGACAACGCCTATCTCACAATCGTATATTTGCAACCGATTTAAATTTTTAGATAAACAAATCTAAAAGCTACACTCTAAAATCAACAACTCAAATATGAAATTATCACACTTCAATTTCAATTTACCGAAAGAACTTTTGGCTGAATTTCCAGCAGAAAACAGAGATGAATCTCGTTTAATGGTAATTGACCGTAAAAAAAACACTATCGAGCATAAAATGTTTAAAGATGTTATCAATTATTTTGATGACGGAGACGTTTTAATTCTTAACAATACAAAAGTTTTCCCTGCGCGTTTGTACGGAAACAAAGAAAAAACGGGAGCGAGAATTGAGGTTTTCTTATTAAGAGAATTAAATTCGGAGCAACGCCTTTGGGATGTTTTAGTTGATCCAGCTAGAAAAATCCGTATTGGTAACAAACTTTATTTTGGTGATGACGATTCGTTAGTTGCTGAGGTAATTGACAATACAACTTCTCGTGGTAGAACATTACGTTTCTTATACGATGGTTCTTATGAAGAATTCAGAAATAAATTGACAGAACTTGGAGAAACTCCAATTCCTAAATACATCAATAGAGAAGTAACTGCTGAAGATGCTGAAAGATACCAAACAATCTACGCAAAAGAAGAAGGAGCTGTAGCTGCACCAACTGCGGGTTTACACTTCTCAAAACACCTTTTGAAGAAATTAGAAATCAAAGGAGTAAATTTTGCTGAGGTAACTTTACACGTTGGTTTAGGAACTTTTAACCCAGTTGAGGTTGAAGATTTATCTAAACACAAAATGGACTCTGAGGAATTAATCATTACTCAAGAAGCTTGTGATATCGTTAACGAAGGAAAAGCAAAGAAAAAACGTATCTGTGCTGTAGGAACAACTTCTATGCGTGCAATTGAAAGTTCTGTTTCTTCTGCAAATACTTTGAACCCATACGAAGGTTGGACAAATAAATTTATTTTCCCTCCTCACGATTTCAGTATTGCAAACTGTATGATTACAAACTTCCACACACCAAAATCAACATTATTAATGATGATTTCTGCTTTCTGTGGACACGATTTAATGAAAAAAGCATACGACGAAGCGATTAAAGAAGGATATAAATTCTATTCTTACGGAGATGCGATGTTAATTCTTTAATTAGAATTTATATTATAGAGAAGACCCGACAAGTTTTATAACCTGTCGGGTTTTTTATTTGTTTCAAGTTTCAGGTTTCAAGTTTGACATTCGTTGAGAAATTTTAAACGCAAAGAGCGCAAAGTTTTCTTGCTCAGTATGTGTTTACCAGAAACAAAAGAACGCAAAGCTTTGCGAACTTAGCGTTTATAAACGTTAGCCTTGATAAAAAAAACTTTGCGAACTTTGCGTTAAAAAACACACAAAGCATATCAATCTGAAACAAAACAAACAATTTTTGTTATTTTAGCAGGCAAAACAAAAACACAATGACTTTTCAAAATACACGCGAATTTGCACGAGAGCTAGATTCGAAAGACGCATTAAATCATTATCAAGAGCAATTTATTTTTCCTAAAGTAAATGATAAACGAGTAATTTATTTTACAGGGAACTCTTTAGGATTACAACCAAAACGTACCAAAGCATACATTGATGAAGTAATGAACGATTGGGCAGAGCTAGCTGTCGAAGGTCATTTTTATGCTGAAAAACCTTGGTGGGATTATCAAGAAAGATTTGCTGAGCCATTGAGTAAAATTGTGGGTGCGCTTCCGTCTGAAGTTACGGTTATGAACACTTTAACAGTGAATCTTCATTTGCTGATGGTTTCTTTTTATCAGCCGACTAAAACACGCTATAAAATTATCTGCGAAGAGAAAGCTTTCCCGTCAGATCAATATATGTTTCAAAGTCAGGTGAATTTTCACGGATACAAACCTGAAGATGCAATTGTAGAAATAAAACGAAGAGAAGGAGAACATAATATTCGTCTGGAAGATGTTTTAGCCAAGATTGAAGAAGTTGGCGACGAACTGGCTTTGGTATTAATTGGAGGAGTAAATTATTATACTGGACAAGTTTTTGATATTAAAACCATTACAGCCGCAGGACAAAAAGCTGGAGCAAAAGTGGGTTGGGATTTGGCTCACGCTGCAGGAAATATCAAACTAGAACTTCACGATTGGAATGTAGATTTTGCCGCTTGGTGCAGTTATAAATATATGAATTCGGGTCCAGGAAATGCTTCGGGTTGTTTTGTTCACGAAAAGCATCATAATTCAGATTTGCCAAGATTTGCAGGATGGTGGGGACATAACAAAGAACGTCGCTTTAAAATGGAACCAAACTTTGATCCTGTTCATGGTGCAGATGGATGGCAGATTAGTAATCTTCCAGTTCTTTCTCTAGCACCATATTTAGCTTCAGTAGAAATGTTTGCTGAGGTTGGAATGGATGCTTTAATTAAAAAACGTGATCATATTACTTCTTATCTAGAGTTTATTCTTCATGAAATCGATAAAGAAGTAGAAAGTACGTTTGAAATTATCACACCTTCAAATCCAGAAGAAAGAGCTTCACAGTTATCTGTTTTTCTTCACGGTGAAGGAAGGGCATTATTTGATTATTTAATGAAAAACGGGGTAATTACAGATTGGCGTGAACCAAACGTAATTCGTCTGGCGCCTGTTCCTTTGTATTGTTCTTATGAAGATATGTACGATTTCGGGCAAATTTTGAAAAAAGGAATTTTAGGGAAGTAAGGATTTATTAATCTCGCAATCCCGATAGCTATCGGGAGCGAAGGCGCAAAGTTTTTTTGCCACAGATTAAAAGGATTAAAAAGATTTTTTAAATAGCCTCCAGCTTTAGCTAGGGGTATTAAAGATGAAGTTAAGGGGGCTTTAGCGAAACTAGTGCAGTTTGGCTAAAGCCTTTTTCTTTTGATCACTTTTTTTCATCCAGCTGAAGTTGGATGCTATTAAACTTAAATAATAAAACTTTGCGTCTTCGCTCCCGATAGCTATCGGGATTGCGAGATTAATTTCATTCAGCTTGAAAAATAAAACGCAGCGAGAAAATCTTCAAATCTTATAAACTTTCTAAGAAATTCTGTAATAATCATTATAGCAGATATTAAGAACTTTGTATGTATAATTTTTTAAAACTTACAATCATGAAAGGCTTATATATTTTATTGACCGTGATATTTTTAACTTCTTGCCAAAATCAGAGCAAAGTAGATATAAATAAAGCCAAGCAAGCCAGTATTGATTCAATGAAAGTTGAGATTAACAAACAGCGTGTTATCGATTCGATGAAGACTGAAATGGCGAAATTAAACGAGGAAAAGATCGAAGCTCAAAAAGAAAAAGTTGTTGTGGTGCATCAGCAAGACGCAACAACGACAGCTGCACCAGCTAAAAAGAAAGGTTGGAGCGCAACTGCTAAAGGAGCTGTAATTGGTGCTGGAGTAGGTGCTGCAACAGGAGCAATTGTCAGTAAGAAAAAAGGCGAAGGTGCCATTATTGGCGGTTTAGCGGGAGCAGCATTAGGAACTGGAACAGGAGCTGTTATTGATAGTAAAAATAAGAAGAAGGAATAATTATTCTATAAATAAAAACAAACCCCAAATTAAATTTTAATTTGGGGTTTTCAATTTTAAACCAACTCTGAAACGGGAATTTTAATACCAACTAATTCTGATTTACAAGAATCGAGTTGATCAAGATGACCCTTAAAGACTGACGTCGATTCAAATAAATTTTTATAATACTCAATTCCATCTAACAGATTAGATTTAAAAGTAGTCCATTTTTTAAGCTGAGCTGTTGTAAGTTCTCCAGAAATAGACTGAAGTTCATTTCTAAAATATTCAACATACATTTTAAGCTCTTTTATAAATAAGTTCGGGCGGTCTGTTCTAATAATCGATTTGCCTTGATAAATATGCTGGATCATTTCTTTTAAAGAAACCTCCTGATCAAAATAAGCCAAATTCGGCCCAGGGCAAATTACTACGCCTTGAGCCTGACCTTTTATCTTAATATCATTTTCCAGATATGAAGCATTGGCTAAACCAACACACAAACATGATTTTTCGGTGATTTTGATTTTGCTTTTTTCAAATTCGTCATTAGTTAGCGAATCTTTCTTTGCTTCCAATTCTTCAAGTTTAATATCCTGATATTTTTTTGAAGCTGTGCAAATTCCATGCGGGTCGTATTCCTTGCTCAATGCTAAAAATTTCTTCGGACAAGAACTTCCAGCTTTATTTTCATGAATTCGTTTTTGCTTTAAAAACTCATTTGTAGTTCCTTTCAAAGTATTAAAAGGAACTCCAAGTGGCGAAATATTACTTAAGTAAAAATCATCTTCTTTGGCATTCATCAACAAATTGCGAGTTTCTTTATCGACAGACGTTGCTTCGGGAACTAATAAAAAAGGCGAACCCCAACCTACAGAATCGACTTTATATTCGTCTAACAAAAATTCATGTTCTACAGCAGTTCCAACACCGCCTTGAACCGTAATTTTTAATTCTAAAGGATTTTCAGGAGTAGGCTGATTTTTTGCCTGTAAAGCTTTAATCATTAAATCGTGGGCCGATTGTATCAATTGATCTTTTTTCTGCTTGAATTCCTCTAAAATGGTCCCTAATAAGAGCCCATCAGTTGCAAAGGCATGTCCGCCGCAGTTCAATCCCGATTCAATTCGATATTCTGAAACCCAAAGTCCTTTTTTCGCCAAGAAATTTCCTTGAATCATTGCTGATCTAAAATCGCTTACTTTTAAAATGATTTTCTTTTTTAGTTCGTTATTTTCATTCGGAAAAAAATCTTTGAAGTTTTCGAAATAACCAAACAACCTTGGATTCATTCCAGCAGAAAGAACTACAGAAGATTCCAGGTTACTATTGGCAAAACCTCTTAAAGCTGCGTGTGCGTCATTAAACTCAACTGGAAGCTGTTCGTTTTTGATAAAATTATCTTTGTCTAATTTCGTCATGATATTCACATCGATTTCTCCTGGAAAAAGATGCGACTCAATGTAATTTTGAATGTTTTCTTTAAAAGCAATTCCGTCATCCAATAAAGCCTGAAATCCCTTTTTAATATCAGAAGTATTCGGCAGCATTGACATGAAGTTTTCTAAAGCCGTTTTGCTTTCTGCCAATTCTGTTTTGAAGTTTTCGAATTTCTCTTTTACAATTTTATCGACTAAATTTAAATAAGAGGTAATTCTTTCAGCGCGGTAGTCATGAAATTTTTGAGTAATTTCTTCGTAAGGAATATTGAATTTTGTGCTGTAAAAATTACGCATCTTTTCAATCAGATCATCGTCTGCCAAAGCAACAACCGATGAAATTCCGTACTGCGCTACTCGAATCGGACTGTCTATGGTATAAGCAAGTCCCATTACTGGAATATGAAAAGTATGCAGATTATTTTTTGTCATTTGTATTCGGATTAAAATAGGAACAAATGAAGAAAAATAAATTGTCCTAAAACCTGATAATTGTCAGGTTTGAAAGGGATTGCGGATATTGCAAAAAGATTGCCTCGAATTGCACAAATTTTCTCGAATTTTTCTTTTTTTCACACTGCGAATAAAAAATTAGTGCCAATTCGTGCAATTCTTGGCTAAAAAAAACTCCTAAATCAAAATCTTCTTCAAGGATTCAGCAATGCTTCTCCACAAAAGATTGTAGAATGATCTATCTTGAAGCCTTTCTACTTCGACTTCGGCGGATTTGGGTTTTTCTTTCGAATCGTTTTTGACTAGTAAATTAGCAACTGCTGTTTTGAGTTTAGCTTCTTTTTCAGGATTTTTCTTTTGGTATAATTTGACTTTCAGATCTTCATAATCTAAAGAAGCATTTCCTTTCGATCCGTTGTCGTTTCCGTAAAAATTAAAACGGTATTTATTGAAAGTTCCGGTAAAAGTACTGTTGATGTAGGGTTTAGTGAATCTTGTCATAGCTCCAACATCAAAATTTGAAATCACACCTTGAATATGAAATCCGTCACTTTTGTCCAAAACATTAAAACGCCAATCGACATCAAGCGGAGAGTTTTTCATAAAAATACATTTGACTTTGATTTTTACATCATCTGTTTTTTTCAGACCAAAACCACTTCTTAAATTAGTTGCTTGCAGATTGAATCTATCGAAAGTTAAAACTCCTGGACCTTTGGCAAAATCAAGTTCTTCTTCATAAACCAATTTCGATTTTAAAACTTGTAATGTGTCAACTTGAAGCGGAAATTTCAGATTTCGCAATAAATGATTATAAAGATATTTTTTGCTTGGATCGTCTTTCAGCATTTTTCCGCGGTAGATATTAGCGTCAAAATGATGAATGATCAGCGAATTTGCTTTGAAATAAAACTGGTTATTTTTGAAACCCCAGTCCATTTTTGCGACTTGAGCCGAATCAAATTTTAAATTGTAAATATCCTTTTCTTTTTCAAGACGTTTTAAAAATTCTCGACGCTCAAATTGAGGCAGATTTGAGAAATTATTAATCTTTAAAAAATTCTTTTCGGTACTTATTTTTCCAATGTTGATGTAATAAAAACCATTTGGTCTGTAAAATAAACTGTCGCAAACGAGAGCATATTTTTTATATTGAATCGGAATTTTTTCTTTTAAAGTTGCATCGGTAATTAAAATGCCTTCTAGTTTTAAAAGTATTTTTTTTATGCTAAAAATAGGTTTATCTGTGTCTAAAGAAACAACATCAACCGATCCGTCGTTGAGGTAAATATTAGAAACTGCAATAATTTTTCGAAACGGATCAATAATTTCTTTTTCAATGCTTTTGCTATTATTGATGAGTTTTTCGCCTTTTTTGTATAAAATGATTCGCGGTTTATTGATAATTATACTTTCTGCCTGAATGATATCGCGAAAAGCCAAATCCCAAATATTGAAATGTTTTATTGTGATAGATTCAATTTTAGAAAAAAGTCCATTTTTGCTGTCTTTCGGTTCGTTTTTTGGACTGACAAGTAAAGTCTGTGCATTAATATTTCGAGAAAAAAGAGAGACTTCAATTTTCTCATAATTGATATTATATGCGGTTTTATTTTTTTCGTGAATAATGATTGGAAGCTGTTTTTTGATCCAGTAATTCAACCCGACATTGGCAAGAATTACAAGTGTAAGAAGAGAAATTAAGACAATCGCTATTTTTTTATATACAGACATTTATAGGATTAATTTTAAATACATAAATTTAGACTTTTAAAGACTATTGTCTCTTATAAGATTTTTAAGAAAAGTTACATTATTACGAATTTCATCCTTTTTTAAAATATGAGAATAATTAAAAAAATCCTGCTGACATTATTGGTTCTTATTGTAATTCTTGCGATTGGTTTATGCGCTTACATTTTTCATCTAAAACCGAAATATGAAGGCTCTTTGCAATTGAATAATCTCGAGAAAGAAACCACAGTTTATTTTGATGATTTTGGAGTGCCTCATATTTATGCCGATTCTGAAAAAGATGCTATGACTGCACTTGGCTATGTACATGCGCAGGAAAGATTATGGCAAATGGAATTGTTACGTCGAATTGCTCCAGGACGTTTATCTGAACTTTTTGGCGGTGTAGCGCTTAAAAATGATAAATTTTTTGCGGGAATCGGAATCGAAGAAGCTTCGGCAAAAGCCATTGCAAAATTGGATAAAAACAGTGAAAGTTATAAATTGACTCAAGCGTATTTAGATGGAATCAATCAATATCTAGAAGAAGGAGTAACGCCAATCGAGTTTACTTTGGTGGGTGTAAAAAAGCAAAAATTTACCATAAAAGACGTTTATAATATTTTTGGATATATGTCTTTTAGTTTTGCCATGGCTCAGAAAACAGATCCTTTGTTAACTGATATTAAAAATAAATATGGGACTGCTTATTTGAAAGATTTAGGTATTGAAGGAGAATTTAATAATACAAGAATTAAAATCTCAAAAGAGAAAACAGAAGAGTATACCGAGATTTCAAAATCTATAACTGCCATGTTGGATCAATCTCCAATTCCTCCATTTGTTGGAAGCAATAGCTGGGTTGTTGGGCCACATAAATCAAAAACAGGAAAAGTTATTTTTGCTAATGATCCGCATATTGGATTTTCGCAACCTGCAACTTGGTATGAAGCACATATTGTAACACCAAAACATGAATTGTATGGATGTTATTTGGCTGGAACTCCGTTTCCGCTTTTGGCGCATAACAGGGATTACGCTTATGGTTTAACGATGTTTGAAAATGATGATATCGATTTTTACCAAGAAAAAAATAAAGCAGATGATCCTTTTCAATATCAAACACCAACAGGTTTCAGTAAATACGAAATCAGAAGAAAAACGATTAAAGTAAAAGATTCATCAGATGTTGTTTTGGAGGTTAAGATTACTCGTCACGGACCAGTTATGAACGATTTTATAGATCTTTTAGGAAAGAAGAATCCAATTGCAATGTCTTGGACGTATACGAGAGAGCCAATTCAAATTTTAGATGCTGCTTACGGGCTTTCGCATGCCAAAAATACAACTGACTTTAAAAAGGCAGTTTCTTTAATTGCAGCGCCAGGATTAAACGTAATGTATGGCGATGCTAAAGGAAATGTTGCTTGGTGGGCAAGTGGGAAATTGTACCGACATAATGAGGGTGTTAATACGCATTTGATTTTGGATGGTTCAAGCGGAAAAGATGATATTACGAAGTTTTTAGATTTTGAAGAAAATCCATCAGCTGAAAATCCAGAATGGGGATATGTGTATTCTGCTAATAATCAACCAGAAGCAATAGATAATGGTTATTTATATCCAGGATATTATCTACCGGAAGATCGTGCAAAAAGAATTTCAGGAATTTTAGATGCCAAATCAGATTGGGACAAAGAAGCCATCAGTAAAATGATTTATGATAATACTTCTGATGTTGCTGTTGAAACGACTAAAAACTTAATTGCAAGTTTAGATAATAAATCGCTTTCTGATAAAGAAAAGGAGGTTATAAATGCTTTAAAATCTTGGAAAGGAACCACAAATATTGAAGATGTCGCGCCAACGATTTACAATAAATGGATTTATTTGTATTTGAAAAATACATTTGAAGACGAAATGGGGAAAGACGATTTCAATTTGTTTTTGGGAATTTCTCTTGGAAAACAAGTTATTGCCAATCAGATAAAAAATGAAAATTCGGTTTGGTGGGATAACATCAAAACAAAAAATATAAAAGAAATCAGAACAGACGTTGTTTCAAAATCTTTTCATGATGCTGTTGTTGCTCTGCAGAATCAGCTAGGTGAAAATATTTCAGAATGGAATTGGGGGAAAGTACATACAGTAGAACACGAACATCCATTAGGAAAAGTCAAAGCGCTTCGCGGATTGTTTAATGTTGGGCCATTTAATTCTCCAGGTTCAAATGAGGTAATCAATAATTTATTTTTCGGATTTAACGATGAAGGTAAATATTATACCAAAGGTGGACCTTCAACCAGAAGAATTGTAGATTTTTCAGATGTAGAAAACAGCTGGAGTATTTTGCCAACTGGCCAATCTGGAAATCCGTTTAGCAAACATTACGACGATCAAGCCGAAATGTACAATGCAGGAAAGTTCAGAAAAATGAAATTAAACAAAGACGAAATCATAAAAACATCAACAAAACTGATTTTAAAACCTAAGAAGTAGGTTTTTTGTTTGAGGTTTTTTGTTTGAGGTTTCATGTTTCAGGTTTGAAGTTACAGCCTTTGTCAAAGTTTAAAACTTTGACAAAGGTTAAGAACCTCAGAACCTTAGCACCTTATTTAGAAATATATTTCCCAAGCACAATATCATTTGCAAAAATGTTCAGATTATTAATCAGAACCCTATTGTTGGTCATGACATTTTGAGTCTGATAAGCAGTGTCTTTTTCGTAAGCTTTTAATAAAGTTTCCAGTTCAACTTCGTCAAACACTACAAAACTATTGTAGATCGCATCTCTAAAGTTTTTATAGTTAATGCTCTGCGTAATTTCCATTGCCTTTTGTTCGTTCCAGCCTTCTTTTGCCGAAGCTTCATTTATTTTTGAGAGACAGAAATCAATTACGTAGTTTTTGTAATGAGTAGCTTCAACAATTTTATCGATTATAATTTTGTTTTGCTGGCTAGGCATTAACGGTTGATTGCTTTGAGATAAAGATTTGAAAGAAACAAATAGGCATAGCAAGACAGTTAGAAAACGATAGTTTTTCAAATTTTTCATAGGTTATTCAATTATTTTGGGTGAGGCTAAAATAATATTTAAAAAAAATAATTCACCGAATTTGAATGTCCCAAGTTGTAACAAAAAACGGCTCCGAAAAAATAGATTTAAAACCTACTTTTTCGGAGTCATTTTTAAAAATTTAAACTATAATTATGCGTCTATTTTTTAGAAAGTTCTTCTAAAACTTTTTTTCCTCCTTGATTTGTAGGATCCAATTCAACAGATTTTTTATAGTTGACCATTGCTAGTTTTTTGTCTCCGTCAGCCAAATATGCTTCGCCTAAACTATCATAAGCATTTCCAGATTTTGGGAAAGTCTCAACATTGATTTTGAAAACTTCAATGGCTTCTTTCTTTTTTCCAGTTTGCAATAATTGATATCCAACTCTGTTCATGTCACCCTCTTTAATGGCATAAGTTGGATCATTTTTAAGTTTTTTATAAGTATCTGTTCCTGAAATAGCTCCTTTTTCATTATAAACATCTAATAGATCAAGAGCCAGAGATTTTTTGGGCTGATTAAAGGGCTGATTGTATAAAATATTGCGAATTGCTGTGTTCATTTCTCCCAAAACAGTTCCGCCGGTGTTATTCAATAAAACGATAAGAATTTTATCTTTTGGAATGCGAGAGATAACAGTATTAAATCCGTTGATACCGCCACCATGTTCAATAACAGTTAATTTATCGTTGCCGTTTGGCACTTCATAAGTTGACCATCCGTATCCGTAAAAACCATTCCACGCTTTAATGTAAGGTTTGAATAAAGATTCCATCGATTTTTCAGAAAGCATTTTATTGGTATAAAGCGCCTGATCCCACAAATTTAGATCTTCTACAGTAGAGTATAAAGACCCAGCTGCATACGGAATGCTCATGTCAATATAAGAGGCATTAACAATTTTCTTTCCTTCTTTTTCATAACCAGCTGCTCTGTTTTTTAGAATCACATCGCTATGATCGTAACCAGAATTCACCATTTTTAAAGGATTAAAGATTGTTTCTTGTAAATTCTGCTCATACGTTTTGCCTGTAATTTTTTCGATAATGTAACCCAATAAAAAATAACCCGAATTGCTGTAATTGAATTTTTCGCCTGGAGTAAATTCTAGCGGTAGACTAGAAAATGTTTTTACAAAGGCTTCAGGCGTATATGGATTTTTTGCTTTGTCTCTTAGAAAGTTTGGCGCGCTTGTGTAATTAGGAATACCTGAAGTATGTGTTAGTAAATGGTGAATAGTGATTTTGTCGCCGTTTTCTTTTGGATAGTCAGGAAGATAAGTTGTAATAGGAACATCTAGTTTTATTTTTCCTTCTTCTGCCAGCTTTACAATTAATAGAGCGGTAAATTGTTTGCTTATAGATCCCAATCTGAATTTAGTATCAGGCTCATTCGGAATATTCCACTCCATGTTTGCAGAACCAAAACCTTTTTTGAAAATTACTTTCCCGTTTTCGGCCACCAAAGCCGAACCATTAAATTGTCCGTATTCGTTGTATTTGTTTAAAAGCTGCTCAATTTGTTGTGCTTTATCTTGAGCGAAAACGCTCATTGCTGAAAGCTGAAAAGCGACAAATAGTGCAATAAGTTTGATTGATTTTTTCATAATGGATTGATTATGGTTTTAGATTAATGAAATTCGTTTTTGATTGATGATTGAAACTTCTTAAATGAAATAAATAAGGTGTCCTAAAATGTTAGACGACTGATTCGCGATTTGGTTTCAAGATTAACCCAAATTTTTTATTTTTTTCAGAATATAAAAAAGTAAGAGCACAGACCAGTTACTTTAAAAGTAGATCTATGCTCATAACTAACAAATATTTTTAAACACAATTAATTAGTCAAAACTTTACTTATATATAATAAAAAAAGGATAAATAACTTTAGCATGTTCTTGTATTGATATTCAATTGTATGTGAATTATTTTGTTTCGATCTCAACTATTTTCTGACCATTTTCTCCTAAGTAATGCACCACGATATTTTCGTAAACTTTATAACCGTCATCAACATTGGTAAAAATGACTAAACCTTGTTTGGTTTTTGGAAGCAAAACAAAAATGGTTTGGACACCTTGATCTGCACCGCCATGAGACAAAGCATAATTTCCATTTCCTAAATCGTAAATTTCGAAACCTAGACCAAAATATTTATTCTTCTTGGTCTGAACTTGATGCGAAATCATGTCTTCAGAAACTTTTTTGCTTAATCCTTCGTTGTTCATGATGCTCGATAAAAATCTGCCATAATCTTCAATCGTGGTCAATAAATCGTCTGCTGCATTTGCAGATTTATTTTTTGTTGGTTCATAAGCATTGCCGTTTTTGTCATAATTGACGGCGTATCTCGAAAGGTCTATTTTATCATTCCAAATTAATTGAGAATCGGTCATTTTTAAAGGTTCAAAAACTAATTCTGAAGCCAATTGATCTAATGTTTTGTGGAATTTTTTCTCTAATGCTTTTCGCAGATATTCAAAACCTTCTCCAGAATACTGGTATTGTGTTCCAGGTTTGAATTTGAAATCTAGTTTTTTAGACTCGTTAAAAGATCTCCAATTTGGAAAACCTGTTTGATGGCTCAAAACAATTCTTGTAGTCAGTAATTTTAAATTTGGGTCTTTTTCAATATCAGGATCAATCCAATATTTGTAAAGAGGTTCGTCTAAATCCCATTTTCCTGCATTTACTAATTTCAAAACGGTCATAGCAGTTACGGGTTTTGTCAATGAGGCTACGTTCCAGATCGTATTGTAAGGTGCTGAAACTCCTTTTTTAAGTTCACCAAAAACTTTAATCTGTTTTAGTTTTCCATCTGTAATAATTCCAATTCCTAAAGCGGGAACATTATTTTCTTTCAGCCATTTTTCGGTTTCCTTATCATTATCAAAAAGATTTGATATGCCAGCAGTAGAACTTGTCATTTGATGATTATAACTAAGCGATCGGGCTAATTTCCATTCTTTATTTTTTAAAAGCCATAAATGGGTAAATTTGGCAAAGCTTCCAGCTTGTTCTTTATTTTCAGCAGAACTTTCGTAAAAACGATGCGTTCCCATTTGAATGGCACCATATAAAATGCCATTTTTATATAAAGGATAAATTTCTGTGCTTCCGTCTATTAATTCTCTGCGATAATTATATTTTCTTGTTGGAGAACAAATTCCGTTTTGAAACGTTTTCAAAAACTTAGCCTTATCAGAAATACTGTCTTTGTCGTGATAAAATTCAAAATCTTCCGTGTAAAGATTCTCAAATTGTTTTACATCGCAGGTATTAAAACCAATATTGAAAAGAAGACTGTCTTTTGAAACAATGGTTTTATATAAAGCTGAACTTTTAGCTTCCTGAGAAAATCCAAATTGGATTTGAGCGAATAAAATTCCAACTAAAAGAAATTTTAACTGAAAAAAAGATTGATTGATTTTCATTTGTAATTGATTTTGATTGATGGTACTGCAAAAGTAAATCAATCAAAATCTACAAAATTGTACAAATGCGAAAACTTATCTTTTGTGAGAAAGAAAATAGGAATCAGGATCGAATGTTTTCGGAGTGGTTTTAGTTACATCTTTAAACTTTTTGATAAAATGAGACTGATCAAAATATTTATTGTAAAGTGCAATATCAGTCAGTTTTAGTTTTTCTAAATCAGAATTTACCATCTGATCGACTGATTTTCTGAATTTCAAGATTTGGATATATTTTTTAAGTGTTAATCCGGTTGCGGTTTTAAATTTGATTTGCAATAATCGCTGAGAAGAATTCAATAATTTGCTAAGTTCTGAAATTGAAACTTCAAAGTCTCTTAATTTTATGATTTCGCAGATTTTTTCAATTATATTTTTCTCAGAATGTAAGTCGGATAATGTTTCAAAATAAGTATTCACAGTGTTTAATACAATTTTAATATCAGCATCAATTTGAATTTTGAAAGGCAGTTCTGCAGTGTCAATTTTAATAATCGAATCTGTAAAATTGCTTAAATCGTATTTCGGAAACATAGAAAGTGTCCAAGTTTGAAGTTGAACAATAGTAACTTTAGTTTTTGGATGAATATTGACTAAAACTTTATTAGTCATTTGCGAACAGAAGTAAACGCCTGCGTTCATTGCATATTTAGCTTTACTCGTATGAACTTCAATAGAATTTCCAGTTATAATAGCTAGATTAAAACAGCCGTTTGGAAGAACGAGTTTGTTCTCGATTAGGCCTTCGCCGATGCTGTTGTCGAGACACCAGATTTTATTGATGAATCTTTCCGTTTTTGGAGTTACATAATGTTCGGAGTATAGCTGCATTTTAGTATGCGATTTCATCATTTGAAATCGCATACTAAAGTACAGTTTTCTGAATTATTGTTTAGATAAACTTTCCAAAATTATCTCGTTTAGTATTCTGCCATTCTTCCAAAATTACGCTGTAGTAAACATCAGTTTTACTTTTTCCTTCAGAGTCGACATAATTGTTTCTAAAAACGCCTTCTTTTACAGCTCCCAATTTTTCAATAGCTTTTTGCGATTTTATATTTTCAAGATCGGCACTGAATTGTATTCTTCGAAACTCAATTTTCTCAAAGCCAAAATTCAATAACTCATATTTGCACGCTTTGTTTAAACCTGTTCCTTGAAATGCTTTTCCGTACCAAGTCCACCCAATTTCACATTTCTGACTCGCATTATTTAAATAGCCATACCGTGTGCTTCCCGCAACTGTGTTTGTAGCTTTGTCTATAATAAGGAAGGGATAGCAAATTCCTGCCGCTTTCTGTTGTAAAGTATTCTGGATATAGTTTTCAAAATCCTGATCATTTCGAACATACATTCCCATGTATTTCCAGATTTCATCATCAAAAATGATTTCTTTGAGTTCTATATTTCTTTCGCTTTCAAAAGGAATCAAAAGCACTTTGTCATTTTCTAAAATAATGTCTGATTGTAAAATTTCGATGTTCATGATTTCTGTTTTACTAATTGTATAAATCTAATAACGAAATTAAATGTTTAATTTCTGTAAATAAATTTAATAAAACAACAATTTGTTATATTTATAAAATATCAAAAAACAGGATAATGTTTGTGAATCACTATTTACGAACAATTTGTTCATTTATTTTACGGCTCATGTATTATTATTAGTTATTTTTACGACCCAATATTAGATTTTCCCTCGATGCAAACATCATTAAAAATTGCTGTAGTTGGTTCTGGACTTGTAGGGTCGCTTCTGGCAATTTATCTTAAAAAAGCTGGACACAGCGTTCACGTTTATGATCGTAGTCCAGATATCCGAAAAATAAATTTTTCTGGTCGTTCTATTAATTTAGCAATGTCCAACCGTGGATGGAAAGCTTTGGATGCAGTTGGCGTTGGTGATTCGGTTCGAGAAATTGCAATTCCGATGGACAAACGTGCCATTCACTTGGTAGACAAATTAAATTTTCAGAATTACGGTCAGGAAGGCGAATCTATATATTCTATTTCAAGAGGAAAATTAAATCGAAAAATGATCGATCTTGCCGAAGAAGCTGGAGCAGAGTTTCATTTTGAACAGAAAGTTTGGGACGTCACTTTAAACGATGCGACACTTCATATTGGTGAAAGCGAAAGAGGCGAGTGGGAAGAAAGAAAGTTTGATATGGTTTTTGGCGCTGATGGAGCTTTTTCTAGAATTCGTCACAGAATGCAGCGTCAGAGCATGTTCAATTATTCGCAGGAATTTTTGAATATGGGATATAAAGAATTAAATATTCCGGCAAATCCAGACGGAACACATAAATTAGATAAAAACTCATTTCATATTTGGCCAAGAGGCGAATACATGTTAATTGCACTTCCAAATCTTGATGGAAGTTTTACTTGTACTTTGTTTATGCCTTTTGAAGGAGAAAACTCTTTTGAATCATTAACAGACCGTAAAATGGTCGAAGATTTCTTCGAGAAAAATTTTCCAGACTCGATTGAAGTAATTCCAGAACTGGCAAATGATTTCTTTAAAAATCCAACCAGTACTTTGGTTACTATGAAATGTTTTCCGTGGACTTACGAAAATAAAATTGCTTTGATTGGAGATGCCTGTCACGCGATTGTTCCATTTTACGGACAAGGAATGAATGCTGGTTTTGAAGATATCACTGTTTTGAGTGAAATGATTGAAAAGTACCAAGACGATTGGAAAAAAATATTTGCAGAATATCAGATCTCTAGAAAACCAAATGCAGACGCCATTGCAGAGCTTTCATATCGAAATTTCTTAGAAATGAGCACCAAAACGGCAGATGAAAAATTCTTGCTGCAAAAGAAAATAGAAAAAGTTTTTTCAGACAAACACCCAGATAAATGGATTCCGCTTTACAGCCGTGTTACTTTTAGTGATCGTCCGTACGCCGAAGCTTTAGCAATCGGAGATTATCAAAATGCGATTATGGAAGAGGTTTTAAAACTCGATAATATCGAAAATATATGGAACACGCCTGAAGTAGAAAATAAGATTCTGGAATTGTTAGAAAATAGATAGAATTTTTAAACCATATAAGTGATATAAGTTCGTTTAAAATCTTTATAGAAAGTATTATATTGACTTATATCGCTTATATGGTTTAATTTTTTTTATTTTTTGAAGATTTTGGTTAGCACACCAAAAACACCCCTTATAAAAGTAGCGCTTGTTACGACTTTCAAAACAGATTTTGTAACAACTTCTGTTGTACTCGGTCCTGCTTTTGATGATTTGGCAGGAGCTTGTTCTTCTTGTTGGGCAGCGACTTCTGCTGCATCCGATAATTTTTTGGTTAAGATTTCAAAAGCACTTTCACGATCGATTTCTTCAGCATATTTTTTAACTAGTTTCGATTTGCCATTTATTTCGTCAATTTCAGATTGAGATAAAACATCCATTCTACTCATTGGTGCACGCATCATCGTGGCCACAAGAGGAGTTGGAATTCCTTTTTCGTTAAGCGCCGTAACCAAAGCTTCTCCAATTCCTAAACTCGTTAATAATTCATCCGTTTTATAATAAGGAGAAGTAGGGTAGTTGTCTGCTGTTTTTTTAATAGCCTGGCGATCATTTGCAGTGAAAGCCCTCAAAGCGTGTTGGATCTTTAATCCCAATTGGGCCAAAACACCACTTGGAACATCCATTGGATTTTGCGTTACAAAATAAATTCCAACACCTTTAGAACGAATTAATTTTACAATTGTTTCAATTTGCTCTAATAAGGCTTTGCTAGCTTCATTGAAAATTAAATGTGCTTCATCAATAAAAATGACTAATTCAGGTTGGTCTGCATCTCCTTTTTCGGGCATCTTCTGGTAAATTTCAGCCAAAAGACTCAGCATAAAAGTTGAGAATAATTTAGGTTTATCCTGGATATCCGTCAAGCGGATGATATTAACGTAACCTTTTCCGTTTTCGTCAATTCGCATTAAATCATCCGTTTCAAAAGACAATTCGCCAAAAAACAAATCACCGCCTTGCTGTTCCAGTTCTATAATTTTTCTAAGGATAGTTCCAGTTGTGGCAGTCGAGATTTTACCATAACTAGCAGCAATTTCATCTTTACCTTCTTCTGTAATATAATTGATTACTTTTTTAATGTCTTTTAAATCAAGAAGAGGCATCATGTTATCATCACAATATTTAAAGATAACCGCTACAACTCCGGCCTGTGTGTCATTCAGATCTAAAATACGCGAGAATAAAACAGGTCCAAATTCAGAAACTGTCGCACGCAAGCGTACACCATTTTGTTTAGATAAAGACATCAACTCGACAGGAAATGCGGCTACATTATAAGGTATGTTTATTTTGGCATGGCGCTCTGTGATAAAACCTTCTTCTTTACCTTCTTTGGCTATACCGCTAAAATCTCCTTTAATATCCATCATTAATACAGGAATTCCTGCATTAGAAAGTTGCTCAGAAAAAACCTGAATTGTTTTAGTTTTTCCTGTTCCAGTTGCACCAGCAATTAATCCGTGTCGGTTTAAAGTTTTTAGCGGAATTTTTACATGGGCTTCTGCAATTGGCTCACCGTCAAGCATTGCGCCTCCAAGTATAATACTGTCTCCCTTCGAAGAATACCCTGTAGTTATATCTGAAATAAAATTCTCTTTTTTATTCATGTTTTTATTTGTAATTTAGATTGTTATATGAGTATTGCTTTGTTTTTGGGTACTTTTTATGTGGTTTTTTTTAGTAAGAAAAAGCTTTTTTTGATTGAAAATTTAATAAAAAAAAAATTCGCAGCTTTTTAAGAAGATATCAAAGGAATCTTTGAATATTTACTAAAACGTTGTAATTTTTCTAATTATCGTCCTTTTTTTTGTTTTATCTAAAAAATGATACCGGCAATTTAATGAGATATTTTTTAATTTGAAGTTAAATTTCGGTCAATTAAATTAAAAAAAGTTTTTTTATTTAAACTAAACGTATAAATTTGCTCCTCTACAAGTTAAATATAACTAAAAAATAAAAATTATTTAAAACTATTAAAATTAAAAAAAATGGCAAACGTTAAAGTTAAAAAAGAAAGCACTTCAAATGGCGGAGGAATGATCACAGGAATCATTATTGTAGCGTGTATCTTAGTAGGGGTGTTTATTTGGAAAGTAATCATGGGAGATGCTGCGAACTTCGAAGGAGGTAATCCAGAAACAGGACATCCAATCAATACATTAGGACAAGTATATAAAGGAGGTTTCATCGTACCAGTATTATTAGGTATGTTTTTAATGGTTGTTGTTTTTTCTATTGAAAGATTTATTGTTATCGGTAAAGCTGCAGGAAAAACTAACCTTGACAAATTTATGAAAAGCGTTCAAGGTAGTATTAAAGAAGGAAACATCGAAGCTGCTATCGCTTCATGTGACAAACAACAAGGTTCAGTTGCAAACGCAATTAAATCTGCTTTGGTAAAATACCAAGATGTTAAAAAAGAAGGATTCAACAGCGAAGAAGCTTCAGAAGTAATCCACAAAGAAATTGAAGAGGCAACTTCATTAGAAATGCCAATGTTAGAGAAAAACATGACTATCATCTCTACTTTAGTATCTTTAGGTACATTAGGAGGATTATTAGGAACTGTATCTGGTATGATTAAAGCGTTTGGTGCGTTAGCTTCTGCTGGTACTCCTGACCAAGCTGCTCTTGCAACAGGTATCTCTGAGGCACTTATCAACACTGCTACAGGTATCTCTACTTCTATCTTAGCAATTGTTTCTTACAACTTCTTTACTGCTAAAATTGACGATTTAACTTACTCTATCGATGAGGCTGGTACTACTATCGTTAATACTTACAGAAAATTCAGAGGAAGTTTAAGACAATAATTAATTTTTGATTTTTCACAATCAAAAAAATAAAATAAAAGATAATGGCTAAAATAAAAATGAAAAAAAAGTCTACATCGACAGATATGACTGCGATGTGTGATGTAGCGTTCCTTTTGCTAACGTTCTTTATTTTGACCGCTACTGCTAAAGTGCCTGAGGCATTGCCTGTAGATATGCCTGCTTCTGTTGCTATAACTAAATTGCCAGATACTGATTTGGCTATTATTACAGTAGGAAAAGGGAAAGTATTTTTTGACATCAAAGGAAGAGAAGTTCGTAAAAGAACTCTTGAAGGTATGGGTGCAAAATATGGTATTGAATTTTCAGAAGAAGATAAAACCAAATTTGCATTGATGGATGATTTTGGTGTGCCAATTACAGGTCTTAAGCAAATCATTGATATGAAAGCGGCAGACAGAACTAAAGCAAACCAACCTGGAATTCCTTTGGATTCGTTAGATAATCAATTAAAAGACTGGCTTCTAATTTCTAGAAGAGCTACAATTGATTTAGATGATAAAGAATTGCAGATTGCGATTAAAGGAGATGCTAAAGAGCAATATCCAAAAATTAAAAAAATTATGGATATTTTGCAAGATCAGAAAATCAATTCCTTTAACTTAGTTACTGGTAAGAGAGGAAGAGACTTTTAATTAAAAAATATACACTAAGATGGCTGAATTAAATACCGGCGACGGCGGTGGTGGTAAAGGTGGTAAAGTAAGAAGTAAAAAGCAAAATTCGAAAGTCGATTTAACGGCGATGGTGGATTTGGCATTCTTATTGATCACGTTCTTTATGTTAACTACTTCGTTGTCAAAACCTCAATCGATGGATTTGTCTTTGCCAAATAAAGACGATGATCCAAATAAGAAAACTGAGGACACCAAAGTAGACGAAAATCGTACCATGACAGTAATGTTAGGGGAGAATAATAAGATGGTTTACTATATGGGGTTATTGGCAACACCAAAAGTGGGACCAAAAGATATTGCATATGGTAAAGATGGCATCCGTAGAGAATTATTAAAACAAAAGAAAAATGTTTTAGCGTATTCTACTGCTTTAGGGAAACCTAAAAACGGAATCATTGTGATCATTAAACCAACGAAAAAATCAAATTACCGTAATTTGGTTGATATCTTGGATGAAATGGCTATCACTGGAGTTGAAACGTATGCAATCGTTCCTGAGTTTACACCAGAAGAAACAAAAGTGATAGATAAAAAATAAGAGCAATCTTAAATTTTATCGACTTAAAATCAAGAAGTATGAAATTAGATATTATAAAAAATCAGTGGCTTGATATCGTATTCGAAGGTCGTAATAAGATATATGGTGCATATGAGCTGAGAAAATCAAACGGAAAAACAACTGTGAAAGCACTTGTTATTGGTTCTCTTATCTTTAGTGCTGCTATTGCTGCTCCTCTTATTGCAAGTTTCTTACCAGACTCTGCAGAAGAAGAAGAGGTTAAAGAGGTTAAGATGGCTACGGTAAAATTACCTCCAAAAAAAGAGGAAATTAAACCTAACATGCCACCGCCACCGCCACCGCCACCAAAAGTGGATCAGGTAAAATTCGTTAAACCTGTGGTTGCTAAGGCAGAAGAAGTAACTGAAGACCCACCAAAAATTGTTGATTTAAAAGACAAAAAAGTTGGTGCTGAGACTATCAAAGGAGATCCAGACGCAGTTTTAACTGTTGATGAGCCAGTTGGAAAAGGACCAGTAGCAGAGGTGGTACAAGAAGATAACACTGTATATAACACAGCTGGTATCGAAGTAAAACCAGATTTCCCAGGAGGTATTGATAAATTCTACAAATTCGTAGGAAACAATTACAAAACTCCAGAAGAAGAAGGTTTAAAAGGTAAAGTTTACGTTACGTTTGTAGTTGAAAAAGACGGGTCATTAACAGATATCAAAGTTTTAAGAGATATCGGTTACGGTACAGGAGCAGAAGCAATTCGAGTTCTTAAAAAATGTCCAAAATGGACTCCCGGCGAGCAAAATGGTAAAAAAGTTAGGGTATTATACTCTCTGCCTATTACTATTCAATCTGCAGAATAATGTTAAAAGATATGCTTAATAATATTCAGAAGAAATCGCTCAAAGAGCGATTTCTTCTTGTTTTAGGAATACTGTTTTTTTTAATATATCTTGTGCTCGGTTTAATGATTATGTTTTGGGAGAAACTTCCGCTAAACATGGAATGGAAATATAGATATGCTTTTGGAGGTTTACTGATTGTATATTCGGGAATAAGATTTTTAAGATTAATTAATTCAAAGGAAGAATAATTATGTTGAAATATAGTAAGGCTCTAGGTTTGATCGTTTTTGTCTTTTTGTTTGTCATGTGCAACCAAAAAAGCAATAATGAAACTAATAAAGAAACCATTTTAAAAGGATCACTTGATATTACGGTTGATGAAACAGTAAAGCAAATTGTAGATGATCAGGTAGCTGTTTTTGAGGGTACTTACTATGATGCAAAAATTACGGTAAAACCAAAATCAGAAGCTGAAGTAATTAATGATTTATTAAATCAAAAAGCTAAAGTTGTAATTACAACTCGTGATTTAACTAAAGAAGAAAAAGCACGTTTCGATAAAAGTAAAATTAATCCTAGGGTAACTCCTTTTGCGCACGATGCGATTGCTTTTATTTCAAACAAAAGCAATAATGATACTCTAATTGCGTTGAAAAGTGTAATCGATTTTATGCAAGGAAAACCAGATGGTAAAATTAAAGGTCTTGTTTTCGATAATCCTAATTCGAGTACTGTTCGTTACATGAAAGATTTAGCGAAGATTGGTGAAATACCTAAGTCGGGAGTTTTCTCTTTTAAAACGAATAATGAAGTTATCAAATTTGTTTCTGAAAATGAGGGAATGATTGGTGTAATTGGTATTAATTGGTTTTATCAACCAACACCTGATATGACTGAAACGATTAATAAGATTAATGTCCTTTATGTTAAAGGTTTGGATAGTAATGAATATTACAGTCCTACTCAAAATGACTTAGAAATTGGAAAATATCCTTTGGCACGTGATTTGTTTATTATCAATTGTCAAGGTTATTCTGGGCTTGGAATGGGGTTTGCTTCATTCATAGCAGGAGATATTGGACAGCGTATCGTTTTAAAATCTGGATTGCTACCGTATAAAACTCCAGGGCGTAAACTTAAAATTAGAAGTGAAATTATAAAAGATAAAGAATAAATTAATTACGATAAAGATGAATAAATTTAAAATTTTTAGTCTTGCATTAGTTGCCTCAGCCACTGCAGCAAAAGCGCAAGACATCAACCAAGCAAAGAAGGCAATAGATGCTGAACAATTTGATAAAGCAAAATCGCTTCTTAAATCAATTATTAAAGCAAAACCGTCAGATGGTGAAGCTAATTTTGTGCTAGGGAATGTTTATTTAAACCAATCTGTTGTTGATTCTGCAAAAATCTATTACAATAATGGATTACAAGCTTCAGACAAGAAAAACTTAAGCTATATTGGTTTAGGTCAGTTAGATCTTGATGCAAAAAATGCAGCAGCGGCTCAAGCTAACTTCGCTTTAGCAACTAAAGACATGAAGAAAAAAGATGTAAATGAATTTATTTACATCGCTAGAGCTTATATGAATTCTGAAAATCCTGATTATAAAAGCGCTACAGATATCTTAAAACGTGCTTTATTGATTGATCCACAAAATGCACAAGCACTTTTAGCAATTGGAGATGCTTATTATGGAGCAAACAATCAAAATGATGCTTACAAAGCATACCGTGACGCTTTTACAGCTGATAATACTTTGTTGAGAGCTAAAATGCAATTAGGAGTTTTGTTGAAAGGAGCTAAATCTTACGATGAAGCAATTAAATCTTTCAATGAAGTTATCGCTTTAGATGCTAATTATGGACCAGTTTACAGAGAGTTAGCTGAAACGTATTACAAATGGGCAAGAAACAAACCTTCTACTGCTAAAGTTAATTTGCAAAACGCAATTACAAACTACGAGAAATATTTAAGTTTGACAGATTACTCTCTTGATTCTAAAATGCGTCATGCTGATTTCTTGATCTTAGTTAAAGATTACAAGCAATTGGAAACTGTTGCTAACAAAATGATTGCTCAAGATAAAGTGAATCCTAGAATTTACAGATATTTAGGATATGCTGCTTATGAGAACGGAAATGTTGATGTAGCGATTAAATCTCTTCAAGATTATATCAATACTCCATCTAACAAAGTAATCGGTAGAGACTACTATTATTTAGGACTTTCGAAAATTAAAAAAGGAACTGGAGCTGATGGTACAGTAGATCAAGCTGCTTTTGATTCAGGTTTGGCTGATATTAAAAAAGCTATTGAATTAGAGCCTTTAGTAGTTGAAGAATTTGCTGACTTTGGAAAAGAATTGTTTAGTAAAAAACAATATGGACAAGCAGCTTCTATTTTCGAACTTGGTGCAAGTAATCCAGAGTCTAAAAACTATTTGGACGACAGTGTTTATTATGGTATCTCTTTATATTATGGTAATGCTAGCAAACCAAAAGAAAGCCGTGATGCTGTTGCTCTAGGGAAAGCTGATGCTGTTTTTGATAAAATTTTGGCTACAGCTCCTAGTTATGATGAAGCATATTTATACAAAGCAAGAATTAATTCTTTATTAGATAAAGATGATTTAATCATTAAAAACTATGAAGAATATGTTTCTAAAATTTCAGCAAAGGGTGCAGAAGAAGTTGCTAAACCAGCTGTAGCAAAGAAATTTGTAGAAGCTTACAATGGTATTGGTGCTGCTTATGCTAATACAGATAAAGCTAAAGCTATTGAGTATTTCAATAAAACTTTAGTTTTAGATCCTGCAAATTCATATGCTACACAATCTATAAAAGCTTTAAAATAATTAAGTTTTTAAAAAAGAATAGAAAACCGATAGTTCAAAAAAACTATCGGTTTTTTTGTTACGTATTTTATTGACTATCTTTGCACTCTTAAAATATTAAAATGTTACCAAAAGAAATACAATTAGAAGTAAATAAAGGAGCTATGCTTCCTTTGATGGAAGAATTCTATACCATTCAAGGAGAAGGTTCGCATACAGGACGAGCTGCTTATTTTATTAGGATTGGGGGATGTGATGTAGGTTGTCATTGGTGTGACGTGAAGGAGAGCTGGAATGCTGAGCTTCATCCGCCAACAAGCGTGGATTTAATTGTTGAAAATGCAGCAAAATATGCAGATACTGTTGTTGTAACTGGTGGAGAGCCTTTGTCTTGGGATATGACACTTTTGACAAAACGTTTAAAAGAGAAAAATTTAAAAGTACATATTGAAACTTCTGGCGCTTTTCCATTGTCTGGAACGTGGGACTGGATTTGTCTTTCGCCAAAAAAGAATAAACTGCCAACACAAACAGTATATGACAATGCGCACGAATTAAAAGTGATCATCTATAACAAACATGATTTTATTTTTGCCGAAGAACAAGCAGAATTAGTGAACGATAATGCGATTTTGTTCCTTCAGCCAGAATGGAGCAAAAAAGAAGAAATGACTCCACTTATTGTTGATTATGTTATGAATAATCCAAAATGGAGAGTTTCATTACAGACTCATAAATATCTTAATATTCCGTAAAAACAGAAAAATCTCTTCACATGAAGAGATTTCTTGTTTACTAGGAGTGTGTAACTGTGTAAAAAGGGAACATTTGTTAATCCCATTTTTTGTATTCTTTTAATGTGGTAATATGTGCTAAATGATGGTTCCCATGCCAAGCATACATTCCAATCATTCTTTTGAGTTTAATTTCTGAATTGTCGACTGGATGTACAAAAGTTTTTTCCAAATCAGATTCAGATAAGTTTTTCATAATATACCCCAATCTAAAATGAAGTCCTTTCAATAATTCTATGGTTGGCTGAATAGGCATTGTTAAATTATCGTTTAATTCAGACCAAAGAACTTCATCATATGGTTTAATGACAGGATTGTTTTCAGTCAAAGCCCATTTAAGGCGAATGTAACAATTCATATGACTTTCAGCACAATGATGAATAACCTGTCTCACGGTCCATCCGTTCGGGCGATAAGGAGTATTCAATTCTTCATCAGTTAAATGAATGGTTTCTTTTGCTAATTTTTCTGGAAGCGTTTCAATTTCTCTAATTTTTTCAGAAAGATATTCCAAAGAAAAATGTTCTGGTTCAATAAATTTTCCGATAGGGTATTTTAATTTCTCTAAATCTAGTTCGTTCATTGTTTTTTAGTTTGTTTTAAATGGAAAGTCTAGCTAAATAATCATAATGTTCACCTTCAAGAATAAGTTCGCAATTTAAACCATTGGCAATTGCTGCATTTTGAAGCGTATTGTAATCCAAATATAACCAATCAAAAGATTCTTCTTTTTCCCCTTTATAGCTAATATTAAAAACAAGTTCACCATAATAGTCATTTTCAGACGGAATCCATTTGCCGCCGTCTTCATCTTCATCAAACATATAAATGATATCAGAGCTATCAATTAAAATTTGGCCTCCTGGATTTAGAAGTGATTTTAATTTAGTTAAGTAAGAATTGCAGTTTTTTAATTTACCAAAAATACCTGTTCCATTCATTAAAAGAAGGATTGTGTCAAATTTTGCCCCTTCAAAATCTAAAATATTTTCAACTTTAGCGTTTTTAATTCCTCTAAGAAGACAGGTTTCAATTGCTTTTTTTGAAATATCAATAGCGCTTACTTCTAGATTGCGCTCATTTTGTAGTGATAACGCATGACTTCCAGCTCCGCATCCCACATCTAGTATTTTTCCTTTAGCCAATTGTAAAGCCTTTTGTTCTATTTTTGGCATTTCGTTATAAGTACGGAAAAGGTATTCAACACTCATTTCGTCTTCTTCAGAAATCGAAGTTTCGGTAATGATGTCCTCAGGTGAATTTTTGGTGTAAAAATCAAATATTGCTTTTCCAAAAAGATCTTTCATGTTTTAGTTCAAAGATTAAGGTTTCAAGTTCAAAGTTGTTTAATTTTGCACATCAACTTTAAATTTTAAACTTGAAACAGATTTTAAATAACTTAAGTAAGTTAGCCAAAGATAAGCATAACGAAAATAAAAAGTATTTCGATAAGCTTAAAAAGAAACCGCCTAAAAATTTAGATTACATTATGCAAGATTTGCACGATGCAGAATTTAAAAGAACGGATTGTTTGAAGTGTGCTAATTGCTGTAAAACAACAGGGCCATTATTTACTTTGGCGGACATCGAGCGAATTTCAAAACATTTTAGGCAAAAGCCACAGCAATTTATAGATCAGTATTTAAGAATTGATGAGGATAAAGATTATGTTTTGAAAAGTGTTCCTTGTACGTTTTTGGATAATGAAAACTATTGTATGATTTATGATGTTCGTCCAAAAGCCTGTCGCGAGTTTCCTCATACAGATCGAAATAAATTTTACCAGATTTCAAATTTGACTTTGAAAAACGTCGAAATTTGTCCAGCGGCATATAATATAGTAGAAGAAATGAAAAAGAAATTGCCACTATAAATGAAAATTGGCAATTGTTTGCAAGAATATCTCAATTTCTCTTTTTAAAATGTACTTTTGAGAAAGGAATAATTAAAGAACCCAAAGAAGACTTATAATTTGAATTTAGAATATTTTATAGCCAAAAGACTTATCACTGCAAAAGATTATAAGAGCAGTATTTCGGCACCCATTATAAAAATTGCTATTTCTGCAATTGCAATCGGAATAATTATGATGATTGTTTCTGTAGCAACTGGAATAGGTTTGCAGAAAAAAATCCGTGACAAAGTTTCGGCTTTCAATGGGCAGGTTATAATTTCTAATTATGATAATAACAATTCGGAAGTAACGACAGTTCCAATTTCAAAAAAACAAGATTTCTATCCTAACTTTAAATCCGTTCCAGAAGTAAGCCATATTCAAGCAGTGGCAAGTAAAGCGGGAATTATAAGAACAGAAAATGCATTTGAAGGAATTATATTTAAAGGAGTAGGATCCGATTATGATTGGAATAATATTAAAGAATATATTGTAGAAGGTAAATTGCCTGATTTTACAAAAGCACTAAATGAAGATGTTATTATCTCAAGATTCCTTGCAGATCGTTTGAATTTAAAAATTGGAGATCAATTCAACACCTTTTTTATAAAAGAAGAACAAGGAAAACTCCCAAACAGCCGACGATTTAAAATTGCTGGAATATTTAATTCCGGTTTTCAAGATTTTGATGCTACATATATTATTGGCGATATTCGACACATTCAAAGAATCAATAAATGGAACGAAGATCAAGTTGGCGCATTTGAGATTTTTGTCAATGACTTTGGCGAAATTAAAGCAGTTGGGAATAAAGTGTACGAAGCAACTTCGTCTAACCTGGATACGAAAACAATTATAGAGAAATACAGTTATATTTTTGATTGGCTTGAGTTGTTTGATTTTAATATCATAATCATTTTAGGAGTCATGATAATGGTTGCTACTATTAATATGATAGTAGCGCTCTTAGTTCTTATTTTAGAAAGAACCCAAATGATTGGAATTCTAAAATCAATGGGAGCAAATAACTGGTCGGTTCGTAAGATATTTTTATATAATGCCTTCTACTTAATTCTTCGAGGACTGTTCTGGGGGAATTTGATCGGGATTTCAATTCTGTTAATTCAGCAACAGTTTGGAATAATTCAGCTGAACCCTGAAAACTATTACGTAAACCAAGCTCCAGTATATCTAAATTGGATCTATATACTGCTGTTAAACTTGCTAACTATTGGAGTTTGCTTTTTAGTGTTGTTAATCCCATCTTATATAATAACTAAAATATCTCCAGTAAAAGCAATTCGCTTTGACTAAGTAAAAAGTAAAATCCTAATATCTAACCCGACAGTTTTTGAGAAGCAGTCGGGTTTGTTTTTTTATGCATATATATAAGTATGATTTGAATATTATGATTTTTCAGGAGCTTAATCCCGCTATCCATTACAATCTTTTGTGCCGAACCTCGGCACAAAAGGATTTCCACTCCTATCGGGGCTAATTAAACCTGTTTTCATAAAGAGGCTTTCGGGGAAAGAGGAGTTTTAAAAATTAAAAAATCATATAAAAACAGAGATGAAGCCTGAAAACTCTGTAAAATGTAGAAGGAAAACTTCGCGTAGAATATGAAAATCACAACATAATCAGTAAAAACTTACACGTATTGAAAAAACTTTGAGATGTAAACCGTCCGTTATCAGAGTGTTAAGAAAAAAGGAAAAAAAAGATGGAAAAAAGCTGGGCAAAAGTGTTGGAAAAGCGGAAAAAGGTTCTACTTTTGCACCCGCAACAGCGAAAGGCGCTCTTCGAAATACCGGCAGGAAGGAAGGATCTGAAGAAAAGAAATTTTCGAAAAAAAAAGATTCGGAAAAGCTTGCGGGATTCGGAAATGCTTTCTACATTTGCACCCCGCAAAACATGGAAAGTTCATTGATAGATTGGGAGAAGAATTGAGAGAATGAGGCGAAAAAAAAGCTTCAAATTTTTTTTAAGTTTTTCTTGCAGGAAACAAAAAGAAGTTTTAGTTTTGCATCCGCTTTGAGAGATAGGCGAAAGACAAAGAAATTACGTTCGTAGACATATTGAATTGACAGCCGTCCCGATTGATCGGGACAGAAATATAAGAGTAATGGAATCGAGAGATTCGAAAAAGAAC
>NZ_JCAMPD010000010.1:0-221215 GCF_059511845.1 Flavobacterium sp. PLA-DH12 | reverse complement strand
TGTGGGAGAGTATGTCGTCGCCTTTCTTTTGAAAAACCCTATCCGGATCGGATAGGGTTTTTCTGTTTATATTGGTTTTGGAAAAGATGCCGGCCGGCCGAGGGCAATAGCCGCTCATAGGCCTTATGCCGCGTTAGCGATGGAAGCGGCATCCTTTTGCGGGACACCTAAAAGCCTCTTTCACCATTATCCTTCCCCCGCAAAAGATACAGCGGACAGCGCGGCCCGCAGGGAAACGCCATAAGCATTTGAATTATAAAGGCCATAAGCGTTAAATTATAGTCAATTGCTGGCGCTTATAGTTGGCTATTGGAAAACAGTTTTTTTAATGGTATCAGAAAAGCACTATGATTTGTGTGACGAACTGAACTTATTTTTTTCGTCTCTAATTATTGTATCAAAGTTTGGCCTTAATGAATAATGGAGAGTTCATTTATAAATCTTGAAGTAAATAGTAAGGATGTATGGAATAAAAGAAAAGGGCAAAAATGTTAATCAATAACATTTTTGCCCTTTTTCATTGGGTGCTTTTAGATTTGTTTTACTATTAAAAGTTCAGAGTCATTCTCTTTGATTCTTTTCGATAGTAAATAAAAATCAAAAAGATTAAATTTTGCTTTCGTCAGCAACAGCATCTTGCCATTTATCCCAAACTTTTACTCCTGCATCATATCCGTCATAACCAAAATTTTGACTTAATTGACCTTTGATATTAGGTTCTATTGCAAGTTTGTAGGGAATTGGCCAATAATTATTTCGCTTATCCATAGAATAAAATTTTACTCCTGGTTTAATAGCAATACCTGCTGGATATTTATTGTAAAGAGTATAATGAACAATACGCTGCCACCAGTAGCTTCCACCAGTTGCATCTTTTCCTGATTGTTTATCCCAAGTGTCTTTATTGTAAGTATTTCCCCATTCATCTGCTTTTCCACTTAGAGCCAGACAGTGCGAAATACGTTTTAACTCTACATTTCTCCATTCTTCCATATAAAGTTCTCTTCCTCTTTCAGCGCAAATATCACCAATAGTTACTGTTGTGTACATTTGAGAAGCTTTAGCTCTTGTTCTCACTACATTTACATCTTGAGCAGCTCCAGAAACATTGCCTTGATAAAAACGTGCTTCGGCGCGCAATAAATACGTTTCGGCTAAGCGATAAATATACATATGAGCACTTGCACCTGCAGTAGCTCCCTGGAAATCATTTGCTGCTGGATTTGCTTCGGCTACAACATCGTGATAGAAGATTTTGTAATGAGGGAAATCATACCAATCACGAATTGAATCTTGTGCTAATAATTTACCTGTAGCATCCTTCATTCTGAAGTTTTGCCCAGCCCATGTTGCACTTCCGCCAGCCCCAGGAGCATATTTAAGGTCTTCCATATTTACCCAGTTACCAACTGTACTATTATGTCTAAGATCTACTTTGTCTTCAACACCATTAACAACCCACATTGGATGCTGTGAATAATACGAGCCACTGATGGTACCAATACCGCGTCCGATTGCTCTTTGGTAATCATATTTTACATTATAGTTTGTTTTATCATTCGATGGAAAACGAGGCGCTGCTGTTTTACCATCTGGAGTAATTAAGTTGGCATCATTCCAGTTTGGCCCAAAAATTCTCATTGAAGAAAATGCTAAAAATGATTGTGCTCCTCCATTTGGAGCTATTAAAATAGCTTCAGTGTTTGCAGCAATTACTTTATTCTCCGGTCTGTGCAAGTCCCAGATTACATTTCTTGTAATAGGCCATGCAGTAGGATTTCCTCCTGGATCAAAAAATCCTAAATTGCCTTGTACCAAAGTATAACCAGATTGATTAATCAAAATATTAGCTTGTGCTTCAGCATCAGCAAATCTTCCAGATGCCAAATAGCATTTAATTAATAACTGACGGCAAGCACCTTTGCTAATCATTCCAACATATCCAATTTTTGCCTGTTCTGGAACCCATTCCACAGCTTTTTCCATATCTGCCGTAATCATTTCGATAATAGCTTCTTTTTTAGTAGAATAATAGCTCTGTTTTGGAACTTCTAAAATTTTAGTAATCAAAGGAATGTCTCCAAATTGGTATACTAAGTTAAGATAACGGTATGCTCTATGAAAATAAGCTTGCCCGATATATTTACGTTTAACATCTTCTGTTAAAGTTGTCACTTTGTCAATATAGGTTAATACAGTATTTGCATTTTTAATACCCGTATAAGCTTCAGTCCAAAGGAACCCAAGATAAATATGTTCTCCACCTGCATCTCTTCTATAATCTCCTGTAGGAACAATAGTATTAGCATAATCAGCAATATTACTTCCTGTATCTGTTTTTCCATATTGTGCCATGTCAGAGAAAAGATACTCTGTACCAATTGGCACACTAACACCAGAATAGCCAAAGTGAATATAGTTATTGCGCAATTGTTTATCGCACAATGCTAAAGTTGCCTGTAACCCCGCTTCTGTAGAAAATGTAGTTTCTGGTTCGTAGAATGAAAGCGGATCTGCTTCGAGAAAATCTTTTGAACAAGAACTAGAAAGCGCTGCCAATAATACAAAAGGCACTAGTCTTGAAATGCTATTTTTTATATATTTTTTCATTGTTGAATAATTTTAAAGTTGGAAATTAAAACCTAAATTAAACTGTCTCGTAGCTAATCCTCCTGTTTCTGGATCTCCATAATATTTCCATTCTTTAGATGCAGCCCAAGTTGCTACGTTTTGAACTGAAGCATATATTTTTATACTTTTAATATGCACTTTGTCCATAAGATCTCTTGGAAGAGTATAGGCTAAAGAAATATTGTCTAGACGAATAAAACTACGGTCGTATAGTCTTCCTGGTGCAGCTGGAGTTCCAGCAGGTCCTTTGGCATCAAGACGTGCCCACTCATTTGTTGGGTTATCAAGTGTCCAATATGGATTTAAATATGGATTGAAGTTGAATTTATACAAACTTGAATCATTGAAAGTGTTCATGTAATTTGAATCAAGTGATTTGCCACCCATATTAGAATACATGCTGATACCCAAATCCCAATTTTTATAAATTTTAAAATCATTACGTAGCATCCATTGTACTGGAGGGTTTGAATTTCCTAAAAATTGTTTGTCTTTTTCATTATAAACTGCTTTTTTATATGGCTGTCCATCTGCATCAACCGCATCTACATCATCTGCTGTATAGCTGTTTGCTACTTTTGGATCTCCAGGACGCTGTCCGTACTTTTGAGCTTCTTTCCATTCATCTTTCTGCCAGATTCCAGTTACTCTGTAATCCCAAATTAGAGTGATTGGCTTACCTATAAACCATCCATTAGCAGAATCATCTCCCTCTTTTTTCCCGATGACATTGCCGTTAGCATCTTTAGTATCTACCATGTTACCATACAATGACACAATTTTATTCTCGTTATAAGAAATTCCAAATGTAGTACGCCACTCAAAGTTTGGCTTTTTCATGTTAAGAGTGTTAAGGCTCAACTCAACACCGCGGTTTTGTACCTCTCCAAGATTAGTAGCAATCGATGAAAAACCGGTAAAGCCTGGTAAAGATTGGTTCATAATCATATCACGAGTAGATGACCTGTACACGTCTAAAGTAGCAGTAATACGATCCTGTAAGAAGCCTATGTCAAGACCAATATTTGTTGCGGCTGTTTTTTCCCATTCAAGATGTGGATTCGCCATACGATCAAGAGATAAATACTTAATTTCTAGCGCTTTTCCTGAAGCATCTAGATATCCCATTGTTCCCGTATTTACCAAGTTTGCCAATGATATGTATGGATTCTCAAGCGCTCTGTTTCCATTCTTTCCCCAAGATATACGCAATTTACCAGTACTCATTGCATCCCAGTTAAACCATTTTTCATTTTTAAAACTCCATGAAACTCCAAAAGATGGGAAAACTGCATAAGGTTTTGCAGCACCAAATGCCGAATACCCATCACGACGTATGGTAGCTGTAAGCATATAACGGTTATCAAACGAATAGAAAAGTCTAGCCATCAAAGCATCTGCTGTTTCATGTGTGTCATTTGATCTAATAGCACTATTGGCCATTGTTGCCGTATTCACGTAGTGAAATCCTAAAGCATCTGAAGGCTGAATATTATATGCATCTGTCTCATCTGACCAATAACGTCGTTCTTCAGCTTCCTGAACAAAAGTGGCGATAAAGTGATGTTTTTCAGCAATTGTATAATCCCATGTTATGGTATTATTCAGGTTATAATCAAATCTTGTCGCATTGTTTCTGTTTACCCCATTGGTAGCTGCAGGAAAGTTTGGATTTTGTGTTGATTTGAAATAACGGTCATGAAAAAATTGATAACGAGGAGCAATATTAAATGAATATGTAATACCTAATGGTAAAGTTACCTTTGCATTAAAAATGGTATTCAAGGTTACGTATCCTGTCTCTTTATCAATAAATTGGCGCTCGTAGTAATAGTTATAATTTTGTCCAGAAACATTTTTCCCCATTGGCTGTCTCTCGTATTTGCCATTTGCATCTATAAAGGTCCCAAACGGACTGGTTCTCATCATATTATTGAATCCAGAACGAGTGTCCAGAGAAGGCGTAACATCTCCATCTGATCGATCTTGGAAATTTACGTTTAATCCAAGGTCAAGCCAATCTGTAACTTTGGCATCCACTTTCATGTTAGAACGAGCAGATTTATAGTCATTTCCAACAATCGCTCCCTCCGAAGTTAAGTAGCCAAAAGACATATAATAATTTACTCTATCGCTTGCTCCAGAAATGCTCAAATTGTTATCATGATTAATTCCTGTTCTAAAAGAACTATCTCTCCAATCGTGTGTTTTGTCTGCTAAGAAATTTGCCATCAATGAAGGATCAAAATTTAATCCTAAACGATTTCCCCATACTTCTTTGCTGCTTTTTCCATTTGTTTGAGAAGCCGGCTGATACGCTAACCATTGTGCTTCTGTAATGCCCCATTTGGCTAAATCATTTGGATTTGAAAAATACCCAGGTCTGCCATTTGCAACTGTTCCGGCTATAAAAGCCTCATATTGTCCTGTAGCAGGATTAACGCCGTAGGTTTGAGCAGTTTCCCAATCTTCGCGGTATTTTAAGTAACCTTCTGGAGAATATACGGTACGATAAGCGCTCTTGTTACTAATGGTTGTATTCGTAGTAAAATTAACCATAGGTTTACCTGTTTTACCTTTTTTGGTTGAAATAAGAATAACCCCTGCTGCCGCTCTCGATCCGTAAACAGATGATGCCGAAGCATCTTTTAGAATGTCTAGCTGTGCAATATCGTCAGGATTAATTTCTGATAATTCACCATAAAACTGCATTCCGTCAAGAATAATTAATGGAGCGTTGTGAGGACCACTTTTATCATCCTTATTCGTACTGGCTGTATATATAGAAGTCTGCCCGCGAATTTGTATTTTTCCGCCTCCTTTTGCCGAAGGATCATAAGCTACTCGCACACCTGGAGTTCCTCTTAAGATATCCTGAACGGTCTGTGGATTTTGGTTGACTAATCTATCAGGAGAAACCTGAGTAATTGCTCCAGTTAAATCCTTTTTCTTCATTTTACCGTATCCTACAACCACAACTTCTTCTAGTGAAGCTGTTGCTCTTTGCATTTTTATATTTACGGTAGTTTTTCCTTTTACGGAAACTTCAATATTCGTATAACCCATGAAAGAGAATACTAATACGGCATTTTCATTTTCTACTTTTAAAGAAAATTTCCCGTCAAAATCTGTTAAGACAGCATTTTTACTTCCTTTTTCTAAAATAGTCACACCTGGTAGCGGCATACCAGTTTCATCATTGACCTGTCCAGTAATGTTTTTTTGTTGTTGTACATTTTGCGTTTTCGCCACGCCTTTGGAACTAAGAGCATATCCATGGATTTGGGATAAAGAAAACAAGACACAGAATAGTATCAATTTTGTTTTCGAACTAAATCCAGATACACCGTTAGAACCCATTTTAATCCTGTTAAAATTTGTCATTTCGGTTGGTAATTTGGTTAATTGAATAGTTAGTTTTGGAAATTACCTATAACATGGTTTTATATGGAGGTCTTCAGTAATTTCGTGTGCAAAATTGACTAATAATGATTTTTGGAAGGAGAAATAAAATACATTTTTAGGTGTAATAATGTCCTGAAAATATATTTTAGTGGCTTTTTAAGAAGTAAAAAATATTTTATGTAAAAAAAGTATGAAAAAAATAAGAATAAATTGTTTTGATAAAAATAGCTCCTAATAATATTTTTTGATTGACAGTAAATTAATCACATAAAGAATAAAAGAAAAAGTTTTAAATGCTTAAAAGACATTGGTGTCAATTTGAAGAAATGACAATAATATTTTTTATTATTACTTTGTAATTAAATAACACTATATAATTTAACAGTAATGGAAGATAAAAGAAACATAAAATTGTTTTTAAGACAAGCAGAATTGAATGATGCTAAATTGATTGACGAATTATCTAGTCAATTAGGTTATAAATCTGCAATTGAGAAAACAGAGCATCGTCTTAGCCAAATTTTAAAGAATGATGATAATTGTGTTTTAGTAATTCTCGATAATGAAAATATTATTGGTTGGATTCATGGTTTTTACTCTCTTAGAGTTGAGTCTGATCCTTTTGTAGAAATTGGAGGACTTATAGTAGATGAAAAATATCGTAGAAACGGAATTGGCGAAATTTTGGTTAAAAAACTAATAGAATGGGCTCATTTGAAAAGAAGCCATAAAATACGAGTAAGATGCAATGCTCTTCGCAGAGAAGCCCATTTATTTTATGATAAAATTGGTTTTGTAGAAACGAAAGAGCAAAAAATATTTGATATGGAATTAGATTGATTGTAATAATTTTTCATATCTAAGTTTTGTAACGCAAGATTAAACGTCAATTTCTGCTAATTTGTAAACCCAATAAAAGAGTGTTAAATTTCTGTTATTTGTAAATTTGGAACAGAAAAGTCAAGATTTGTGCTACTCAATTGTGTTTCAACTCCACTAATTTTGCGTGTATAAGGAACAATTCTCTAATAATTGAAATCTTCTCGATGAAGTTAGCTTACATTTTATTCTTACAAATTTGCCTCTTAACTATTTCCAATAGTTATAGCAATTGTATTGTAAAGAAAATATACAATGATACAGCAACTGAATCAGTAAAAATAGTAACTCCAAATAAGATTATTGTAAATAAAGCACTTTCAGATTCTGATGAGCTAAAATTTGTTGTACTGGAGAATACTTCTGAAACGGAAAAATGCAGCAGTTCTTTGCCTGCTTCTCCGTTTAATTTAAATTTCAAGAATTTAAAGGATGACTGTTTTGTTTATATAGAAAATATAAAATTGAACAGTCAGGGATTATGGGAACGAAACATAATTCCTTTTAGAAACATGTCACGAAATATCCTATTTCACAGCCTGAAAATCCACATTTAACTTTTTCTTACTAGCTGCCTAATTAAAATTTAGCGCGTTATATTCATGGTAAAGCACAGATTTTTATCATGAGAGGAAAAACGTGCCTATATTTTAACACAAGAATGAAAAGACACTTAATCCCACAAGTAGTCATTACATTTTGCAGCAAATAAGACAGGCGCAGATCCTCCTAAAAAAAGATACCACTAGATTTGTCCAAGTAGAATCCTATTTGGAGTGGCAGTTATTGCCATGACTTTAATCCATTTTTATCCATCTAAAGAAATCATTATTGATCTAAAAAAAAGAGATCAGTTATGCGGATCTCTATATTCATAACCCAAAATATTTTATTATGCATTTAACACCAAGAGAAGTTGAGAAGCTAATGCTACATGCAGCTGGCGAATTAGCTCAAAAAAGAAAAGCCCGTGGCTTAAAATTAAATTATCCTGAAACTATTGCTCTTATCAGCAGTGAATTGATGGAACGTGCACGAGATGGAAAGACCGTAGCCGAATTAATGCAATATGGCGCGACACTGCTTCGTAAAGAAGATGTGATGGAAGGAGTCGCGGAAATGATTCATGATATACAGATTGAAGCTACATTTCCAGATGGAACCAAATTAGTAACAGTGCACAATCCTGTGCGATAACCCTAAAAAAAAACAGCAATGATTCCAGGAGAGATTATACTAAAAGACAGTCCTATTATTTGTAATGATAGCCGTGAAACGTTAAAAATAAAAGTTACAAATACTGGAGACAGACCGATCCAAGTAGGTTCACATTTTCATTTTTTTGAAGTGAACAGAATGATGTCTTTTGACAGAGAAAAAGCATTCGGAATGCGATTAAATATTATTGCCAGTACAGCAGTAAGATTTGAGCCAGGAGAAGAGAAAGAAGTTGAATTAACTCAATTTGGCGGAAACCAGCGACTTTTTGGACACAACAACTTAGTAGACGGAGACTTATCTCCACATAACAAAGCTGTTGCATTAGAACGTTTAAAAGAAGGCGAATTTAAAAATGTGAAATCATGAGTTTAGAAGTAACTAGAAAAAATTATACAAGTATTTTTGGTCCAACTGTAGGTGATCAAATACGTTTAGGAGATACAAATCTTATTATCGAAATTGAAAAAGATTTCTCTTCTTATGGAGATGAAGCAAAATTTGGAGGAGGAAAAACCGTGAGAGACGGAATGTGCCAATCTTCGACTGCTTTACGTGATGAAGGTGTTCTTGATTTTGTAATTACTGGTGCTACAGTTATTGACCACTGGGGAATTGTAAAAGGAGATATTGGTATTAAAGATGGGAAAATTGTTGGCGTTGGTAGAGCTGGAAATCCAGATACTATGGACAATATTACTCCTGGTATGATTATCGGAGCTTCAACAGAAGTTCATGGTGGACATGGTTATATCGTTACTGCCGGAGGAATTGATACGCACATTCACTTTATCAGCCCTACTCAAATCGAAACCGCTTTGTATAGTGGTATTACAACCATGATAGGCGGTGGAACTGGCCCTGCTGACGGAACAAATGCAACAACTGTAACACCTGGAAAACACAACATTAAAAGAATGTTGCAAGCTGCAGAAGCATTTCCTGTAAATGTTGGTTTCTTCGGAAAAGGAAATGTGGCGACAGAAGCTCCAATTGAAGAACAAATTGAAGCTGGAGCATTAGGAGTAAAAATCCACGAAGATTGGGGAGCAACTCCTGCTGTGATCGATGCTTCTCTAAAGGCAGCAGACAAATATGATGTGCAAGTAGCAATTCACACCGATACGCTTAACGAAGCTGGGTTTCTTGAAGATACCATGAATGCTATCGCAGGACGTGTTATTCATACATTCCATACCGAGGGAGCAGGTGGAGGACACGCACCAGATATTATTAAGGCCGCAATGTATCCAAATGTATTGCCAGCATCTACAAATCCAACAAGACCTTACACAACAAATACGATTGATGAACACTTAGATATGCTAATGGTTTGTCATCACTTAAGCCCAAAAATTCCTGAAGATGTGGCTTTTGCTGATTCACGTATTCGACCAGAAACTATTGCGGCAGAAGATGTGCTTCAAGATATGGGAGTATTCAGTATCATGAGTTCAGATTCGCAGGCTATGGGACGTGTAGGAGAGGTAATTACGCGTACTTGGCAAACGGCAGATAAAATGAAAATACAAAAAGGGTATTTGGCTGAAGATGAAGCAAACAAAAACGATAACTATCGTGCAAAAAGATATGTTTCTAAATACACAATCAACCCTGCAATTGCCCATGGAATTTCTAATTACGTTGGATCTATAGAAGCAGGTAAAATTGCTGACTTGGTAATTTGGAAACCTGCATTATTTGGAGTTAAGCCAGAAATTATCGTAAAAGGAGGTTTTATTGCCGCAAGCAAAATGGGGGATGCTAATGCTTCTATTCCAACACCACAACCTATTATTATGCGTAATATGTTTGGAGCTTATGGTAAAGCATTAACTAAAACAGTTTTCACCTTTGTTTCTCAAGCTGGTATCGATAATAATATTGCCGAAGAATATGGTTTGGAAAAGAAGTTACTAGCAGTTTCAAATTGCCGAAACATTGGCAAGGCTGATATGATTCACAATAATGCAACTCCAGAGATTATGGTAAATGCTGAAAACTATACCGTGACAATCAATGGAGAAAAAATCACTTGCGAACCAGTGGATAAACTTCCGTTAGCACAACTATACTATTTGTTTTAATCAATAAAAATTCTACTTCTTACTGTGACAATTTATTTTGTCGCAGTAAGATTAGAAACAAAAATCAAAAGAATTTTATGAAAAATTGGAAAATAAATTTGGGTTTAATTCTTCTCTTAGTATGTGCCAGTCTTACAACGGTTCATGCACAGAAGGGATCTTTAATGCTTTATGGTTCTTTAACTTATAAAGACAATAATAATACAGGAAGTAGTTTTGGTGCAAACCCAATTGGAGTAGGATATTTTTTTAATGATCACGTTGTTGCAGGGATGAATTTTGCTTTTGATCAAGAGAAAAACGCAGCAGGAAATCTTACCGACTCTAAACATGAAATTGGTCCTTTTTATAGTGATTCTTGGAATATTGGAGATCACTTTGCCATCATTGCTCAGGCTGACGCACATTATGTATGGGGAAATACACTTATGAATACTCCAGGTTCTTATAGCTATAATGGTTATCTAGGAAGAATCTATCCAATTGTTGCCGTATTTCTTGGTCATGGCTGGGCGCTAAAAGCCAAATTCTGTGAATTATCATATGAAAACACAACAGGAAATGACGCAAATAAAACCAGTAATCGAACATTTGTTGCAGGAATAAATGGCTCAACATTAGGGCTTGGCGTTTCAAAGAATATCTCTTTTAAAAGAATGAAATAATGATTATACAACAGATAATAGGTAATTTAAAAACACATTCAATAGAAGGCCTTGAGATTGATCTGCTGGAAATTGAATGGTTTGAAACTACTAAGAGAATTCAGCGCAAGCGAACAAATTCAGGGATTGAAATTGCGATTAAGTTTATTCAGGAAGGACAGCGATTGAATCAAGATGATATTCTTTATCAAGATGATAAAAAAGCAATTGTTGTAAACATTAAACCTTGCGAAGCGATTGTAATGACACCTTCGTCTTTATTAGAAATGGGGACAATTTGCTATGAAATTGGAAATAAACATCTTCCATTATTTATTCAGAATGATCAGATTATGATGCCTTTTGAGATGCCAATGTTTAGATGGTTGGAAGCGAGTGGTTATGCACCAGAAAAACAAGAGATAAAGCTCTTGCATCTGCTAAAATCAAATGTAGCGCCTCATGGTCACGGAAATTCATCTCTTTTTACAAAAATCCTAAACATGGCTTCTTCAAATGACTAATATAGAAAACACCTATTTAGGAAGTCTTCTGCATTTAGCAGATCCGACTTTGCCAATTGGAGGATACACACACTCCAACGGATTGGAGACTTATGTTCAAGATGAAGAGGTAAATTCTGTGGCTTCGGCAAAAGAGTTTGTATCAAACATGTTAATGTATAACATTAAATACAATGATGCATCTTTCTTGAAATTAGCTTATGTAGCGGCTGCAAATAATGATTTGGAAACGATCATAAAACTAGATCAAGAATGCAGCGCTTTAAAGAGTCCGCGTGAAATACGTGAGGCAAGTCAGAAGTTGGGAATTCGATTAATTAAGATTTTCAGAAGACAGAAAGCTTTTGACCTTATTGATGGTTATGAACGTGCAATAGCAAATAAAGAAGCGACTGCCCACTATTGCATCGCTTTTGGATTGTATGCTCAGTTATTGGAAATTCCGCTTGACGAAGCTTTATTCGCATTCTATTACAATGCCGCTATCGGAATGATTACCAATTCGGTAAAGCTTGTACCTCTGGGACAATTAGATGGACAAGATGTTTTATTCGAATTACAACCGCTGATTAAAAAATTAGCAAAAGAAACACTAACAATCGACAGAGAACTTGTTGGTCTTTGCAGCATTGCGTTTGATATTCGCTGCATGCAGCACGAAAGACTTTATTCAAGATTGTACATGTCGTAACAAAGAGAAAAGAATAAAGAGAAAAGACTTAAAAAATAAAGAAATAAAGAAAATGGAAACTAGAAAATATGTAAAAGTAGGAGTGGCAGGACCTGTAGGATCAGGAAAAACTGCATTGTTAGAACGTTTAAGCCGAAAAATGCTAAACGATTATAATTTAGGCGTAATCACCAATGACATCTATACTAAAGAAGATGCCGAATTTATGGTAAAAAATAGTCTTTTACCAAAAGAAAAAATCATTGGAGTAGAAACGGGAGGTTGTCCTCACACAGCAATTCGTGAAGATGCAAGTATGAATTTGGAAGCGGTAGATGAATTGGTTTCTCGTTTTCCGGACATCGAATTAATTCTAATTGAAAGCGGTGGAGATAACCTTTCCGCAACCTTTTCACCAGACTTGGCCGATGTTACGATTTTCGTAATTGATGTGGCAGAAGGAGAAAAAATTCCTCGTAAAGGTGGACCTGGTATTACAAGATCTGATTTGCTTTTGATCAATAAAATTGACTTAGCGCCTTATGTTGGGGCAAGTTTAGAAGTGATGGAGAACGATGCACGTAGAATGAGAAAAGGCGCGCCGTTTGTATTCTCAAACCTTAGATCTACAGAAGGAATTGATGAAGTTATTGGCTGGATCAAGAAATATGCATTGCTAGAAGATATTGAAGAACCAAATTTAGTTCGTTAATCAAATGGTAAGTACCCTAAAAATAGAAGTAGAAGAAAGGGATGGGGAATCATTTTTAAGAGATGCATACGTGACACAGCCCTTCAGGGTTATGCCTGTTGGGCAGTATAAATCTGATGGAGCTTCGTATTTGATGATCATGAGTTCATCTCCTGGAATTTTAAGCGGTGACGTTTACGATATACAGGTGAATGTAAAAGAAAATGCTCGTTTGCAGTTGCAGTCACAATCTTATCAGCGATTGTTTAATATGGATGGGAGTGCTTCACAGATCATGAATGTCAAAATGGAAAAAGGAACTTCTTTCTCGTATGTTCCTCATCCTGTCGTGCCTCATGAAGATTCAACATTTAAAAGTCATAATAAAATTCAACTTGAAGATGATTGTGACTTGACAATAAGCGAAATTATTACCTGTGGACGTAAGCATCACGGAGAAACTTTTAAGTATGCTCATTTTCAAAACCTTTTAGAAGTTTTTCATCACGATAGACTGGTTTTAAAAGACAATGTTCTATTAAGACCAGATATTATGCCTTTATCGGCTATGGGTTTATTGGAAGGCTTTACACATCAAGGAACTTTTGTTTATCTAAACACAAGGAATGAAGATGTGAAGGAGAATATCGAATTCTTTTTTAAAGAATTGGAAGGATTGGAAAATGTAGCATTTGGAATCAGTGAATTAGAATCAAATGGTTTTGCCATTAGAATTCTAGGACATGGAGGAGAGCAAATGTTTGATTTCTTTAGAAAAGTGCAGGATGTGCTTTGGGAAGAAAAAGCAGTAATACAAATTTAAGCAGATTATGGATTCAAATTTAATAGCATTATCAATTACAGCGATCAGTATCAGCTTTTTTCATACGGCTTCGGGACCGGATCATTATTTGCCATTTATTGTTTTATCCAGATCTCGAAAGTGGAGTATGTCTAAGACCATTATGCTTACAATAGTTTGCGGTTTCGGACATATTCTGAGCTCGGTAGTTTTAGGATTTATTGGGGTTTTCTTAGGATGGCAAATCAATAAAATAACATTTTTCCAAGATTTTAGGGGCAATGTTGCAAGCTGGGCATTGTTGTTATTTGGTGCAATTTACCTTGTTTATGGGCTTTGGGCTGCTTACAAAAACAAAGCGCACAAACACTTTGACGTAATGGGAGAAGATGTATTTGTGTTTTCGCATAAACATGGAGAAGTCGTTATGCCAACAAATCGAGTAAAAGTAACGCCTTTGGTTTTGTTTGCCATTTTCGTAATGGGCCCAAGCGAACCGCTAATTCCTTTACTGTTCTATTCAGGATTGAATCGTTCTGTTGGCGAAATTTCCACAATTATTAGTGTTTTCACATTAAGCACAGTTTTAACTATGCTTGGTATGGTGCTTTTAGGAGTATATGGGTATTCTTTTTTCAAAACAGAAAAGCTCGAACGTTATACGCCAGCAATTAGCGGAGCAGTAGTTTTAGCATGTGGTGTCGGGATGGTCTTTTTAGGCTGGTAATTCAATTAATTTTTATTTCTAGAAGTATACACAAATGAAAAAAATAAAATCAATAGTAGAAACAGTGCTTAAGGGCATTGGACAAATCATGCTTCAAGAAAGTGCTTGGACAGGATTATTATTTTTAATTGCGATATCTTATGATTCGATCCTGATGGGAGTTGCAGCTTTGCTGAGTTCTATAATCGGTACCGCGACAGCAAAAATATGCAATTTTAGTGATGAAAATATAAAGGCAGGTTTATACGGATTTAATGCAACGCTAGTAGGAGTAGGATTAGTTTTCTTCTTTGAAACAAGTCCGTTAATATGGTTTTTACTTGTTTTAGGATCTGTACTAAGCACATTGCTAATGGAATTTTCGATTCGTAAAAAGATTCCCTTTTTCACCTTTCCTTTTATTGTCATCACGGTAATTGCTGTTTTGAGTATTCAGCACTTTGGATTAGCAGTTGCAAGAATACCTGCAGCTAATGTAGAGATGAAGGAACTTGAAGATTTTGCTGTAGCTGCGCATGCTTATAGTGAAGTAATTTTTCAGGGAACTATCGCTGCAGGTTTACTGTTTTTTATTGGGGTTTTTCTCAATAATCCTACAGCAGCTTTATACGGATTCCTAGCGGCAGTAATTGCAGCAGCAATTGCGCATTTTGATCAAGATTCTGTAAAATTAATAGAAGATGGAATGTTTAGTTTCAATGCTGTTTTATGCGGAATTGCATGCAGCGGAACAAAACCAAGAGATGGATTATATGTATTGCTATCAGTAATCATAGCAACGTACTTTGATATTTTTATGATGCATAACGGATGGATTACACTTACGTTTCCATTTGTATTATCGATGTGGGTAATTGTTTTCCTAAAAAAAATAGTAGGCCGTTTTGAAAATAAAATGGCAATTGTAGAAGAAAATTAATAATAATGAGAAACAAACTTTTTACAGCAATTGTAATAGTATTGTTAGCGGTGCAGAATGGATTTGCTCAAGAAGCAAATAAGCCAGATGCAAAAAAAATAGAAGTAAACAAATCAGAAGCAGATACAATGCATCTGAGCAAAATAGTAATTAGTAATATCGACTTCAGGAAGCATATAATGAAAGTCGATTTAAAAATGTCACCCGTAAATTCTGCACAGGATCTATTGCGAAAAGTTCCTGGACTTTTTATCGCTCAGCATGCTGGAGGAGGTAAAGCAGAACAAATATTTTTGCGAGGTTTTGATAATGATCATGGAACAGATATTAGCGTTATGGCTGACGGAATGCCTGTAAACATAGTATCACATGCGCATGGTCAGGGATATGCTGATCTGCATTTTCTGATTCCAGAAACAATCAAAGATATCGATTTTGGTAAAGGATCTTATTATGCCGATAAAGGAGATTTTAATACCTCGGGATATGTCAATTTTAGCACTTTTGACAGATTGGATAATAATCTTTTTAAGATTGAAGGCGGTTCTTTTAATACCATGCGAGCGGTTACAATGCTTAATCTTTTAGATAAAAACAATAAGGATAAGAGTTTCTATGTAGCAGGCGAATTCAATTATACCGATGGACCGTTTGATGTCAAACAGGATTTTACACGCATTAATTTTTTAGCGAAGTACAGCCAGTGGATTGATGAAAAACAATATATCTCTATTTTAGGATCTACCTTTTCTTCAAACTGGAATGCTTCGGGACAAATTCCGGAAAGAGCAGTAGAAGAAGGAATTATAAGCAGATGGGGATCTATAGATCCAACTGAGGGGGGAAGGACTTCGAGAACTAATTTGGCATTAAATTATAGATACTTAGCTAGTGAAAATGAAGAGTTTTCCAGCAATTTATTCTATTCTAAATATGATTTCAATCTGTTTTCAAACTTTACATTTTTTCTAAATGATCCTGTTTACGGAGACGAGATTCAGCAAACTGACAATCGTTCTATTTATGGTCTTGAAAATAAGTATGTGCGAAGATTTGCATTTGAAAATAGCAACATGACTTGGACATCGGGAGCAGGATTCCGTTTTGATGATATCAAGGACTTACAATTAAATCATGTCTATCAGCGCGATTTATTGTTAGATAGATTATCTGATGGATCTGCTACAGAAGTCAATGTTCACGGTTATACCTCAATCGATTATAGAATAGGGAAATGGCTTATTAATCCATCAGCGAGGCTAGACTATTTAACCTTTAGTCTTCATGATCGTCTTGCTAGTTTACCTGCGGCGAAAGAAGCTTCGGCGGCTAGAGTAAGTCCAAAATTGAATATTTCGTATACACAGAACCAAAATGTGCAATGGTATATTAAGTCTGGTTTTGGGTTTCATTCTAATGACGTAAGAGTTGTAGTAGCACAAGATGGAAAAGATATTCTTCCTTATTCTTTTGGAAGTGATTTAGGTTTTATTCTGCGCCCAACAGCCAATATGATTATTCAGCCGGCTATCTGGCACATGTATTTGCAGCAAGAATTTGTATATGTTGGAGACGAGGCTGTGGTAGAACCATCAGGAAAAACACGCCGTTTGGGTTTTGATTTGAGTTTGAGATACCAACCCATTTCTTGGCTTTATTTAGACGGAGACCTAAATTATGCTCATGCCCGTTTTATTGATGAACCAAAAGGAGAAGATTATATTCCATTAGTTCCAACTTTTACGAGCACTGGTGGCGTGGCGGTAAAACTTCCTTCGGGTTTCTCAGCAAATCTTAGATACCGCTATATGGATTCAAGACCTGCTATCGAGGATAATTCAGTAAGAACACGTGGCTATTTCGTTAATGATCTTGTCTTGGCTTATGGAAAAAGGAAGTGGGAAGTAAACATGCAGTTTCAAAACATCTTTAATACCAAATGGAATGAAGCGCAATTTGAAACAGAAACCAGACTTAGAGACGAGACTAGTTCAGTATCAGAATTATGTTTTACTCCTGGTACCCCTTTCGCTGTAAAAGCAGGAATTAGCTACAAATTTTAAACTTTAGAAAATATGAAAAACGTGTCTGCAAAAAGCAAATTGCTATTGGCAGTGGTCATTTTTGTGGTCACATTTAGTAAATCATACGCACAATTAAGTCCACCAGGTTTAGGAGAAGGAAAAAACGCAGCTTGGTTTGCCTTTGGAGTTAGACAGTCTTTAGATTCACTTAAACAGAAAGAATCGACAACTTATGTTGGCTATGGATTAAAGAGCAGTCCAGATGAAAACAATCCGTTTTCTAAAATGGCTATTCTGGTAATCAATGAAGAAATTTCAAATCGCTATAAAAAGAATTGGGAATACTCTTATGCGTTAAGCTACAGACGATCTAACAATTACGACTCTGAGGCACCTTATGCGGAATTGAATCCTGCAATTGAGCAGGAATTTAGATTATACGGACGCTATTCTTATATCACAGAAGGGAACGGATTGAAATGGAAAAATACGATAAGACAAGAGTTTAGGAAATTTTTTAATCCAGATTTCAGTAATGCCGAAGAGAATTTTCAGTTGCGTACTCGCCTCAAAACACAGCTAAGCCTAGATTTAGGTAGCAGTAAAACGCATCATATTATAGGCGGAGCAGAGGCGCTTTTTGCCATAAGCAAAGAAAATGAACCCGAGAAGGAATGGTCAAAATTTGATTATAAAGAAAGCAGGTTCACACTTTACTACTCACTTACACCACATGAAATTCCATTTATTTTCGATGTAGGCTATATGTATAACCTCATTGGTAAAGGATCTGATATTTCAGACGTGAATTATTTGGCCTTAGATATAATTTGGAAAAATCCTTTTGGGGCATGATAAACTAATAGAAAGATTTAGTGCTTAACACATTTTGTAAAATTATTTTAAACACATAGAAACATAGTTTTTGTAAACTCAAAAAAAAGGCGTTTCACTAATTTCAATACACATAGAGCTATGTGTTAAAATTAAATCTTACTCAATATCACTCAACTCATTAGTCCACAAAAAAAAAGTAATAATTAAAACAGAAAAACAAATAAATTATGAGCGAAATTAAAAAGAACTCGAGAAATACTGAAAATGCGCCAAAAAGCCCATTTTCAACGCAAACCGTAGCGTTTTCTCATTACAACAATTTTTCGGCGCAATTGCCTATTGATCCTAAAACGGGAGAAATTGTTAGTGGCGATATTAAAGAGCAGGCAAAACAATGTTTGACAAATATTCAAGCAATTGTAGAAAGCATTGGTCATGTTATGGATGATACAGTAAAACTAACTGTTTTCTTAAAGAGTATTTCTGATTTAGAAGCAGTAGATGAAGTGTACAAAAGATTCTTCAAAAACAATCTTCCAACTCGCACAACTGTTGCTGTAGAAGCTCTTCCACTAGAAGGAGCTTTAATTCAAATCGATGCACTTATTTCAAACGGCGAGGGAACAACTCCGCAAAAAGCTTTAGATCTTATTAAAGTGACCAGAAATACAGAAAACGCACCAAAGAGCATACATGCACATAATGTTGCATTTTCTCACTACAGTAATATTTCTGCACAATTGCCTATCGATCCGCAATCTGGTAAAATTGTTGCAGGTGGCGTAAAAGAACAAACTGAACAGTGTTTAGAAAATATTAAAGCTATTTTAGAAAGCATTGGACACGTTATGAATGATGTGGTTAAAACTACCGTTTTTCTTAAAGACATTTCTGAGGCTGAAGCTGTAAACGAAGTTTTAGCAAAATTCTTCCCAAACTATGTTCCAGCTAGAACAATTGTTAGTGCTTCTGCTTTGCCAATGGATGCTTTGGTGCAGATTGATACTGCAGTCTCACATGGTGACGGAACTCCTCCGCAACTTCCAGAAGATGCACGTTTTTTAGTTATTGAAGCAAATAACACAGAAAACGCACCAAAAGTTCCGTATTCGCATACAGTTGCTTATTCACATTACAATCATATTTCAGGTCAATTGCCTTTGGTTTCAGAAAACAATCAAATAGTTGGAAGCGGAATTAAAGAGCAAGCGGCACAATGCTTAAATAATATCAAAGCAATTGTAGAAAGCATCGACCATAAAATGGATGACATTGTTAAAATAAACATTCAATTAAAAAATATTGAAGACCTTGATGCTGTCAACGAAATTTATACTTCATTTTTCAGCGGAGATTTGCCTGCAAGAACGGTAATTGGAGTTTCGGCAATTCCTGTGGATGCTTTGATCCAAGTTGACGCTGTTGTTTCTAACAGCGAAGGTACGCCAGCTTAATTTATCAGCTAAAATTTATATTTTTTAAGTAGAGTCTTTTTTAGACAAAAAACGCTTATAACAGGATTTTTAAACATCCTGTTTAAGCGTTTTCTTTTTTTATGAATGAGTTGTAAATCTTAATGCTTTAAAAACTGTGTTCGATAGTCAGAAGGTGATTCTCCTGTCACTTTTTTAAACATACGTGAAAAATAAGAAGGCGATTGAAAATGCAGCTCAAATGCGATTTCTGCTATTTCTTTCGAATTATCTTGTAAAAGAATTTGGCTGTGTTGAATCGTAATTTCGTTTATCCATTGTTTTGGGGCCTTTCCAGTAGTCTCTTTAACGCATTTGTTTAAATAATTGTCTGATATTTTTAATAGATTGGAGTAATAATCTATGTTTTTATGTTGAATATGGTTTTTCTGAACCAATTCCCTAAACTGAAAAGAGATAAAACTTGCACGGCTAAGTGATTTATTGTCTGTGTTTTCTGTTCGTATAATTTTTAATAATGCAGATTGAAGAAGAGATGTAGTGATTGCATTAATATGTTCGGTTTGGTTCAATTCTTCTTCCAGTAATTCAAATAAACGGATAAGCCAATTAATTTGGTTAGGATTTAAAATAGAGAAAGGGGAAGTGTAAAAAAAGTTTAGATCACTTGTAGTCAACGCAATTTCAGTGATGACCTCGTTTTCATAAATAACAAAAAATCCTTCAACATCATCTGATAATTCTAAGGTTGCCGTAAAATTCCCTTGTTTAATACTAAGCGCTTGGTTCGCATTAATTTCAAAAACGGAAGTTTCTAGCTGTTGTTTTACAAATCCTTTTGTAACAAAAATTAGAAAGTTGAAAGTGGTTTGATATGGATTAACTGGTATTACAATTTTCCTTAAATAGTTTTCAATTCGGTACAATTGTACATTGGAATTATTAAAGAGATTGTGAGTGCTTATATCGGGAAGAAAGAACTTCTTGTACTCATAATTACTAATTAGCTTAGGGCTATTTTTCATAGAAACCTCATTTTATAATATAGCTCCGGATGTAAAATGTAGAGATTGCGATACGGAATTAAAAATTAGATTTTAAAACTGTTTTTTGCAGTTAAAATCAAGCCACTAAGATAAGCTTTTTTTTCGGTTTTTAATCTTATATTATTTGAATTTATATCATATAATCCTTGTATTCACGGTCTTTTTCTTGCTTTTTTAAGTTAGCCTTGGAATAGTTTTTTGCAATCTTTTACCATCCATGGTTGTAAACTTTCAATAAGGCGTAAAAATGAGATAATCTAAGTTCATATTGCCGTTCTCAACAATATGCAATGTTACAAGCTGTTTGCCTTTTTTTAGCGTTATGTTTCCAATATTTCCCGAAAAGTTCCAATGGTGCCATTGTCTCCATGCTACAGGATCTTTATCGTCGTGAGTTGAAGTAATTTTGATATTTCCTGTGGCATCTTTTCCATTTACATCAAAAGATAGTACGCCGTCTCCATTTGCGGTATATTGAAGACCTATTTTATATCTCCCGGTTTTCTTTACCTCAACAGTGTAGTTAATCCATTCTTTAGGCTGAGTCCAACCAACATAAAGTTGTTTTAGTTTCACGGGAACTTTACTATATGGAGTATCGTCGATACTGTCCGATTTAGTATATGAAATATCAACACCTTCATTAATTCTAAATTCGTTAAGAGGATTTCCATTTACAGGATTAAGTTTTCCGCTTCCATTATTGACACTATCCAAATCAAAGTAAGCGACTCCCTGTCCGCCTAGGTCATAGAATTCACATTCTATTTTTCCTGGAATTTCCTGCACTTTATATGCGTTAGATTCTTTGGAAGGCTGGCCATTAGAAGAAAGAAGATAGCATCCTGCCAAGAGAGATGTAGAAAAACTAAGTGCTAATAATGTTTTTTTCATAGTTTTTATAATTAGAAAAAGAGACTTGTAAGATAATGATATTGAGTAAGACAAAAAAACTGAGTTGCTTTTTATTTTATTGGCAGTAAGTATTTCTTCATCATTGCTTCCATTGAGCTCTTCAGTAGTTATGTTCACGGATACGCTTTTGCCAATGATACTTCACAATCACCATAAATAAGCAACCGATTGCTGTAATATGATTACTTAAGTGGCTTTATTGTGCAATTTTTGCATTATAATTCATTGTTGTCTGTTTTTTATTGTTTTTTAGGACATTATGATACTATAAAACTGATTTTTAGATAAATTTTTATAATAATGCTTTTTGTTTTTTCTTTAATTTTCTATGAATGTTTATTTGTTTTTTAATACATTACGCAACTTTTTATTGATTTATCATTAAATAATTTAAGTATAAAATAAGTATTATGTTTTTTTATTCTATAATTTTTGAATATTAAACAAAAAAATAATTACACAACCGATTGTTTTTTTGAAAAAAGATATATATTTGTTCAAAAACTTACTATTTATTTCTGAATAATAAGTTCAGATCTCTAACTAAACCATAAACCATATTTTAATTATTTAAATCAATTATTATGACTAACTTTTTTGTTGCAAGTCGATCAAAGCTTCTCAAATGCTTTGGTTTTTTGATCTTAATGTCTGTCTTTTCGATTCACTCGAATGCACAGACAACAGTCACAGGAACAGTCTCAGATGATAAAGGACCTATTCCAGGTGCCAATGTAAATGTAAAAGGGACAAAGACTGGTGTCAGTACAGGTTTTGACGGTACTTATTCTATTGCAGTACCTTCTAACGGAGTGCTGGTCTTTAGTTTTTTAGGTTTCACAATTCGTGAAGTCGGTGTTAATGGACAGAAAACTATTAACGTAAAATTGCAGGAGGATTCCAATAATCTAAAAGAAGTAGTTGTTATTGGGTATGGAGCCCAGCGCAAGGAAGCAGTTACAGGATCGGTAGCCTCAATCAAAGGAAGTGAAATACGTGAGGTTCCTTCTGCTAATATTACTCAGTCTATGCAGGGACGTCTTCCTGGTGTTCAAATTACACAGACCTCTACAAAACCAGGAGCTGCTATGCAGATCCGTATTCGAGGTACACGTTCATTAACAGCAGGCAATGATCCTTTAGTGGTGCTTGATGGTATTCCGTTTTCAGGAACTCTGGCAGATATAAGTCCTGAAGATATCAAAAGTGTAGACATATTAAAAGATGCATCTGCTACTGCTATTTATGGTTCTAGAGGAGCAAATGGGGTTATTTTGGTAACTAGCAACAGAGGAACGAAAGGACAAAGAACTTCTATTGCCTATAATACTTACACAGGATATAAAACCGCTGTTAAGTATCCTATGATGGAAGGACCTAAATATGTTGAATTTCGAAAATTGGCAGGTAAAAATCTTGTAAACGGAATAGATGAAGCTGATGATGTGAACACAGACTGGCAAGATTTATTTTATAGAACAGGAATTGTAACGAATCATGATATTGCAGTTACAGGAGGAACAGAAAACGGCAATTATAATGTTGGAGTTAACTATTATAAAGACCAAGCTGTAATACCAGGATCAGAATATAACAGATACTCTATTCGTGCGGCTTTAGATCAAGAAATTGGCATTTTCAAAATTGGTTTTTCTTCTAATAATAATTACAGTATAACAGATGGTGCTAGTTTGGGAATGTATGGAGTTTTAAGTATGTCGCCAATTGCAAATCCTTATAATGAAGACGGTTCGCTAAAAAGAACCGTAAAAATGCCTCAAGACGAAAACTGGGTTTATACTAAAGAAAGTATGAGAAATCTAGGAGATAAGTGGGCCGATACAAACAAAGCTTTCGGTTCTTATAATTCTATTTACGGCGAACTAAAAATACCAGCTGTTGAAGGTTTAAAAGCTCGTGTGAATCTAGGAGGGAACTACAGAACCAGCAATTCAGGCACTTATACAGGAATAGGAGTTTTTAATGCTAATCCGGACAATCCAAATGTAGCATCTATTGGAAACTCACAATCTACAAGCTGGACAGTTGAAACATTGCTGACCTATGATCGTACATTTTCTGAAAAACATAAAATAAATGCATTGGCGATGTATTCGTCAGCACAAGATACGTACAACAGTTCTTTAATTTCAAGAAGAAATATAGCAGGAGATAGTTTTCAGTATTTTAATTTAGGTCAAACTTCTACAGGTGATAATGATGATATTACTATAAATAATGGCAATCAGACTTATACTCAAAGTGGTCTTATTTCGTATATGGCTCGTGCAATGTATTCTTACGCAGATCGCTATATGATTAGCGCAACAGTACGTTCTGATGCTTCTTCTCGTCTAGCGCCTTCTAATCAGTGGCACACTTATCCAGCATTTTCAGCGGGTTGGAATATTAGTAAAGAGTCTTTCATGAAGAATGTAAAGTGGGTAAATGCTTTAAAACTTAGAGGAGGATATGGTCAGACTTCAAATCAGTCCGTGGCACCTTATGCAACTTTAGGTTATTTAAGTACAAGACCTTATAATTTTGGAGCAAGTAATGCCACTGGTTATTACGTTTCCACTCTTCCTAATCCTAATTTGGGATGGGAGTATTCTATCACGTCAAATTTCGGATTAGATTTTTCTCTTTTTAATAACAGGCTTTCAGGAACAGCTGAGTACTATACAACAGATACAAAAGATCTTTTGTTGAGCGTTAATCTTCCTGTAACTTCTGGAGTTAGTTCGTATGTAGGTAATGTTGGATCAACTCAGAATAAAGGTTGGGAGTTAAGTCTTAATGGTGTAATTCTAGACAACTATAATGGATGGACTTGGGATGCAGGTGTTAACATCTATAGCAATAAAAACAAATTGGTATCTCTTGCTTCGGGCATGACAGAAGATCAGAATAACTGGTGGTTTGTTGGAAAACCGCTTAATGTAATTTACGATTATAAAAAAATAGGACTCTGGCAGACCGATGCTGAGGCAAAACAATATGAAGGACCTGCAGGTCAAGCTGGAATGGTAAGAGTTGCTTATACTGGAGATTATAATGCTGATGGAACACCTAAGAGATTGATTGGAGCAGAAGACAGACAGGTGTTAAATGCAGATCCAGATTTTCAAGGTGGTTTTAATACAAGAGTGGCCTATAAAAATTTTGATATAAGCGTTGTAGGTCTTTTCCAGAGCGGAGGTATTTTAAACAGTACACTTTACGGTTCTAACGGTTATTTAAATATCAATGACGGAAGACGCGGACAAATTGATGTAGATTACTGGACGCCTGAGAATACCGATGCTCAGTTTCCAAAACCAGGAGGTCCTACAGAAAGTAATAATCCTAAATACGGTTCTACTTTAGGGTATTTTGACGGATCATTTGTTAAGTTAAAAACTATTACCCTTGGTTACAGTCTCAATAAGCAATGGATTAAAAGCGCTGGAATGGAAAAGCTGAAACTTTACTGTACTATTCAGAATCCGTGGGTAATTTATTCACCTTATCATAAAGTATCTGGATTAGATCCTGAAACTAATTCTTATGCAAACGACGCTTCAAATATGGCTGTTGCCTATTCAGGAAACTTAAGCCGTTTGTTAACTGTAGGTTATAACACGCCTCAGTCACGCAATCTGATTTTGGGACTTAGTATAATTTTTTAAACAGAAAACAGCAATGAAACATATTCAAGTAAAAAAATATATTATAACAGCATTTGCTTCAATTTTTCTGGCAGGATGTTCAGATAATATATTAGAAGAAAATCCTAGAGCTATTTTTACCCCAGATTATTTTTCTACTCCAGAAGGAGTAATGGGAGGAATAACATCAATGTACGGCCATTTGAGATATATGTATGGTAGCGGTTATTTTTTAAATACCGGACAGATTGCAACCGATGAATCTACATGGGGACAAAACTCAGATGGGAATGTTAAAAATCTTGACTTCTCTGGAGTAGGAGTAATTAATGCCCAAACAAGTAATACTGGTATAGTCTGGGGGAATACTTTTCCTAATATCAATACGGCAAGTGGTGTAATTGAAAACGCTTCCAAAATTGGAACCATTTCTCCGGCTCTGATTGCTGAAGCAAGATTTTTTAGAGCTTTTGACTACTTCTTATTAGTCCAGACTTTTGGAGGTGTGCCATTAGATTTGGGAGCAGGAGAATTGAGATTTAATTCTTCTACAGTAAGAACTTCTGTGCGAAATACGGTTCCAGAAGTTTATAGCAAAGCGATATTTCCTGATTTAAGACAAGCGGTTGAAGACTTGCCAGTAACAGGACGTGTGACTGGAGGTCTTACTAAAACTGCTGCACGTTTTTATCTTGCCAAAGCATACCTGACATTTGCATGGTGGCTAGAAAATCCGAATAATATCCCTACTTATCCTTTAGCCGATCGCAAAGATTTAGATGGACATGATGCAGCTTGGTATTATCAGCAAGCTTATAACGTTGCAGTAGAAGCGATAAATAATCCTGGACCTTTCGGATTAGTGTCTTCTTTTTACGAAGTAAGTGTTGGTAAAAATGACCGCAATAAAGAAATGCTGCTGTATGCAGATCATACAGAGACCAGTTCTCTTTATAACGGAGGTGACATCGGCTATAGTGGCGGAGGTTTTAGCACAGATTATTTTGCAGGATGGTTTGGTCAGTTTAATTATACTGGTGTAAGAAGTTCTTCAAGCAGCACCGGTTGGGCTGCGGTAAGTTCTGTGCAACGTGAAGCAGAACAGCATTTAGGAAGACCATGGACGATGCTTGCGCCTCCTATTGAAGTGTTTAAAAAGACATTTGCCGATAAAACAAATGATTCTAGATATGACGGAACTTTCACCACAGTATATCGTGGAAACTGGGCGAAAGCAGGAATTACTTCGCCAGTATTGTATAATGCCAATTATCTTCCTATTTCAAACGGAGATCCAGTTCTTACCTTTTTAAATAATGATACCCCAGGTATTGATTATTCTAATTCTGTATTTAACAGTTCAATTGGAGCAGGTGTGCTTCCTGGAAGAGCAGATTTTGTAATTGAGCCAAGCGTAATCTCTAGAATATGTTATCCAGGAAATTGGAAATTAGGCCCATATCGTACAGATAATGGAACAGGTTTAGGATCTCCTAATGGAAGCAGTACGCGTCCGTTTCCAATAGCTAAATTCTCGGAGTTGTATTTTATAGCTGCAGAAGCCGCTGTTAAAGGTGCTGCAGTGCAAGGAGGAAAAACAGCAAGAGATTTGATTAATGTTATTCGCGCTCGTGCAGGAAAATGGACTTTTGATAATAATGGCAATAAAGTTAAAACACAGGACAACAGTGCTGCGATGACGGCTGCTACTCCTTTAATTATTGATATTGATTATATTCTTGCAGAACGTTCTCGTGAATATTTTGGAGAAGGCTATAGATGGTATGATCTCGTACGCACGCAAAAATGGACCCAATACGGAAATTCATTTTCAATTGCGGGAGCTACTAATCCAAACGATTGGAAAGATCATAGCGTTAAGGTGTTTACAAGAACAATTGCTCCTGAGAATTACCTTCGTCCAATACCAACAAGCCAGCTCGACGGGATGCAGATGACGCCTGAAGAAAAAGCAGCCTATCAGAATCCTGGCTATTAATATTTTTTATAATAGGTTAGTTTAAGTTAGTTGAAAATAGATATTTTGAAATTGAAATGTCTATTAAGTAAAAGCATTAACGGCAGTTTGCCGTAAAAGAAGCCGAGAAGGAGTATTGTAAATAGATCTCATTGGCTTTGTGAAAATGCTTTTTAAGCAGGAGCAAAAGTTTATCTTTTGCTCCTTTTTATTTTATGTGAATTTAAAGCAGTTGAATTAGTTCCGCCATGATAAAAGTTTAAATATTAAAAAGTCAAAGAAACTCTCTTTGTAATCATTTTCGTTGCTCCTTATTCTTTCAAATTACTAATTATGCAATTCAATTTAAAATTGTTGTACATTTATGTAAGGTTTCATCTATGTTTTTTATGAGTCACTTATTCTGCATAATAGTATAATATGAACGGATTAATAGCGCCCAATAGATTGTATAGTTTTTTTAAAGCAAGAAAAGGAATCTCTTTCTTACGGGAGAATGATAAAATTATCAGACAGTTTATATTTACCATTTTCTTTATTGGAATTGGAATCTGGTTTATTAAACATGAAAACTCGGAATTAAAAGAAGTAAAAAATGTGCTGGCTGATGCTCAAAGTTTCTGGATTTTATTCGGAATAGCTCTAGCTGTTTTTTATATAATACTTCAGGCCCTAATGTACTTTGCTTCCTTTAAAGCGGTTCAAAGCAAAATATCATTTAAACAAGCGCTAATTTTATTTCTTAAACGAAATTTTATCAGTGTTTTTCTTCCTGCTGGTGGAATTTCTTCTTTGGCATTTTTTACAAAATCTATCAAAAAGAGCGGAGTCAAACCTATTCATATCCATTTTGCCTCATTAATCTATGGTTTTGTTGGAATACTATCAGTAATAATTGTAGCAATACCAGCTTTAATTTACTCTCTCTTTCAAGGAACTTTAGGAGCTGGTATATGGTATGCTTTTGCAGCAGTAGTGGGATTAAGTATTCTTGTTTTTTTTATTTATACTTCAATTATAAATAAAGGAACTATCTATCGTTTTGTAGTGAAGATTTCACCTTCGTCAGAGATATTTATTGAAGATTTCAGAAACAATAAAATAAACAAGAATCAATTTCTGCAAGTTGTTTTTTACTCCCTAATTATTGAATTTGTTGGTATAGCGCATTTGTATGTAGCCATGATTGCATTGGGTTTTACACCCTCGCTGGCTGCTGCCGCAGTAGGCTATATTATTTCAGTTATATTTTTGATTGTTTCTCCTTTTCTTCGTGGACTTGGCGCCATTGAGATTTCAATGAGTTTTATATTGATACAATTTGGTTTTGAGAACGTTAATGCTATTGCCATTACTTTTTTGTATCGTTTTTTTGAATTTTGGGTTCCCCTGCTCGCTGGTGCGGCGCTTTTCTTATTTAGTGCTAATAATATATTGATGAGAATTATACCTTCTTTTCTGCTTTTTATTTTAGGTTTAATAAATATAGTTTCAGTATTAACGCCTGCTATTTCAGAACGTTTGCATGCATTAGAAAATTTTATTCCCATTTCGGCTATTAAAGCATCGAATTACTTTGTCATTACTGCTGGTTTGTTTATGCTTGTAAATGCTACTTTCATGCTTAAAGGATTACGAACAGCTTGGTGGTTTGCCGTTTTCTTGACAAGTATTTCTGCTATTGGACATCTTACTAAGGCAATTGATTATGAAGAGGCCGTAATTGCTTTAATTGTATTGTTGACTTTAATTTTTACCAGAAAAGAATATTATATTAAAAGTGATTCACACTTCCAGAGTATAGGCTTCAAAACCGTTTTAATTAGTATTATCGCTGTTTTGGTATACAGTATTCTAGGATTTTATTTTTTGGATAAAAAACATTTTAATATTGATTTTAATTGGTTTGAATCGATTAAGTACGGACTTCAGAATTATTTCTTAATAGGAAGTTCAGATTTAGTTCCTTTAGATCGTTTTGCAAGACGCTTTTTGCTTTCTATAAAGATATGCGGATTTTTATCATTGGGATTTTTAATTTTTGCCCTAATTAGGCCTTATACAATAAAAAAGAAAGCTGTAGAAAATGATTTTATAATGGCAGATGAAATCATGAAACAATATGGAAATTCAGCTCTCGATTATTTTAAAACATACAATGACAAAGTTATTTTCATAGCTGCCAGTAAAAAAGCTTTTTTAGCATATCGCGTAACAGATAATTTTGCTGTGGTTTTGGAGAGTCCAGTTGCGGAATCGGAAAATGAAATAAAAAAATGCATCCTAGAGTTCGATGATTATTGTTATGAGAACGGATTAAAAAGCATTTATTATCGTGTTTCAGAAGAAAGTGTAGTCCTGTTTCATTCACTAAACAAAAAGACTTTGTTTATAGGACAGGAAGGAGTTGTAGATTTAAGCACATTTAGTTTAGAAGGAGGCGCCAAAAAATCACTTCGTAATGCGGTTAGCAAAGTACAAGAAAAAGGATTTATTGCAACGATACATACTGCACCGATTAAGGATGGATTATTACAGAAAATAAAAGCAGTTAGTGATGAATGGCTTGCTGATACAGGAAGGAGTGAAATAATTTTTTCGCAAGGAAGATTTGATTGGGAAGAGCTAAAACAGCAGACTATTATTACTGTAGAAAATACAGAAGAGAAAATAGTAGCATTTCTAAATGTAATTCCGGATTACGCGAAAGATGAAGGTACTTACGATTTGATCCGAAAAACCACTGATGCGCCGAATGGTATTATGGATTTTATTCTTTTGGAGCTTTTTAAGTATTTAAAATCTCAAGGTTGCACAAAAGTAAATTTAGGATTGGCCGCAATGAGCGGATTAGAAGAAGCAGAAACATTTCCTGAAAAATCTATGAAATTTGCCTATGAACGAATTAAGTTCTTTTCACATTATAAAGGACTGCGTGATTTTAAAGAAAAATTTTCACCAGTTTGGTATAATAAATATCTGGTGTATTCTCATGATTATGATTTAGTGCAAGTGCCAATAATCTTAAATAAAGTAGTTAAACCTTAATTGAAAGCGATGGAAGTTACGAATGCGAAGAATTTAAATGAGATCAAAATCGTGGCTTTGTTGTGCATTTTAGTATGCATACTAGATTTTATTGTATTATTTGTTTTAGGCGATTATTATCCAGGTTACAGTCAGTTAAAAAATACAATAAGTTCTTTAGGAGCTTCAGCAAGTCCTGTGTCTGAAATAATTTCAGTATGGTGGATATTTATTGGAATTGTTTTTATTTTTTTCGGATTTCATCTTAAAAGCGCATTTAACCGTCAAACAAAAAATGTCAGTATCGCTTCTTGGCTGATTATTTTGTATGGATTAGGTGAAGGAATTGGTTCAGGTGCATTTAAAGCAGATAGAATAGAAGGGAGAATGACAAGCTCATTTATACTGCATAATATTGCTGGAGGCATCGGAGTTTTGGCAGCATTGCTTTTACCGCTATTTATGAGCAAAGTAATCTCAAAAACCGAAAGCCGTTTTTTTTATCTGTTCTCGTACATAGTGTTTGTTGTTGGGCTTATTACAACGCTTTTGTTTACAATTCGATTTTCTTCAAATGAAAATGATTTCATAGTCCTTTACAAAGGCTTGTGGCAGAGACTTTTTCTTTTAAATCTTTATATCTACTTTATTGCAGTTTCGATTATAATGTTTAATAAAAAAAGTATCGTTTAACACATTGGCTAGCATTATATAAAAAGAAAGATGTTTCTATAAATTCAAAATAATTGCGCACAACAGTTAGTTTAATTTCATAATGTAAAAAAGTAATTAAATGAAGAAAATTGTAATTATCATTCTGCACCTTTTTATTTTTAATTTCAATGCATTTGCTTTAGTAGCCGATACTATAAAAGTAGGAGCCTTTGGAAAAGTAATTATTTACAAACCTAAAGTTACGCCTATTGCAGTAGTTTTATTTGTTTCTGGCGATGGAGGTTGGAACAGTGGTGTTGTAGATATGGCAAAAAGTATTGTCGATCAAGGAGCCTTGGTGGCAGGTGTTGATATTCAGCATTACTTTAAAGCAATCAAAAAAGAAAAAACAAAATGCTACTATCCGGCAGGAGATTTTGAAGAGTTGAGTATGATTCTGCAGAAGAAGTTAAAGATGAATCAATATCTAAAACCAATTTTGGTCGGATATTCTTCTGGAGCGACTCTGGTTTATGGAATGCTGGCTCAGGCTCCAGCAAATACTTTTAATGGTGCAATTGCTTTAGGTTTTTGCCCTGATATTGAAACAGACAGAACACTGTGCGATGGTTCTGGTTTGACGTCACATGTTTTAAAAGAAGGAAAGGCTTATTATCTTGAAAAAACGGAAAAATTGTCAGCGCCCTTTATAGTTTTGCAGGGAACTACAGATCAAGTTTGTAATTATGCAGATACCAAAAAGTATATGGATGGACTGAAACAGGGAAAGTTAGTATCATTGCCAAAAGTAGGCCATGGATTTTCTGTTACAAAAAATTGGTTGCCGCAATTTATAGAAGCTTATAAGCAGATATTAAACACACCAAGTTATGCGAAACAAAAATTGGAGCAGAATTCTTTATTAAAAGAACAGCATTTTGAAATGCCACTAACAGTGATTCCTGCTAAAATTAAAGATGAATCATTGCCAATCGCATTTTTGATTTCTGGTGATGGAGGATGGACAAGCTTTGATCAATCGTTTGGAGAAACTCTGGCAGATAAAGGAGTTGCCGTAATAGGATTAGATGCACAGAAATATTTTTGGAATTCAAAAACTCCTGTAGAAACCGCAAGCGCAATATCAAAAACTGTTGAATATTATTTGCAGCAATGGAACAAAAAGACATTCATACTTGTAGGTTATTCATTTGGAGCATCTGTTGTGCCATTTACGGTTGCAAATATATCTGAAGCTTTAAAAGTAAAACTAATGGGAGTTTATGCTCTATCTCCTGATATAAAAGCTGATTTCGAAATTCATATTGCTGATATGTTAAGCATGGAAAGTTCCAGCGATAATTATGATGTTATTTCCGAAATGAAGAAAATTAAAATCTACAACCCAGTTTGTTTCTTTGGAAGTGAAGAAGATGCTGAAATTCGCAATCATTTCTCAGAAGCGGGGATTAAAATTATCGAAATTCCAGGTTCTCACCATTACGATAATGATTTTTCCAAAATAACTGAAAGTATACTTTATTCGGTAAGAAAGCTTTAGTTGCTAATTAATCTTTATATTTTTTATTAGATAATGGGAAAACTATTGCGATTTTTTAAGAACGCGGTTTAGACAAATTTCTATCGTACATCACAATGGTTCCTGCTACGGCGACATTCAAACTCTTTTCTGATTTGAATTTCACCAAATGGTGGCACTTTTCCATAACTTTTTTTGATAAGCCGTGATCTTCTGCACCCAAAATATAAACACATCGTCTCGGATGTTCAAAAGTTTCTAAGTCGGAAGCATTTTCCGATAATTCAACTCCAACTAATCTTGCCCCTTTAGGTAAGTTTTCGAAAAATGCCTCGAAAGTATCGTAATGAAAATAAGGAATTGCTTTTACTGCATCGTGTGTATCACAAGCTTGTTTAGCATATCGATTTCCTATGGTAAATATAAAAGTAGCTCCTAAGTTTTGTGCCGATCTCCACAAAACACCTAAGTTTTCTGGCGTTTTACCATTTTGTATTCCAATACCAAAGTATTCATTTATAAAATTATCATTCATAAGCGCAAAAGTACAAACTGTATGGAGATAAATCAATTTTTTGTTTTGATAGAAGAATAGAAAGATAACGAAGCAAAAGAGTTAAGAAATTTGGATTATCTAAACTCTTTTAAAAATCTAGTTTCGCTCGATCTAAAGTGTAATGAGATTTAGGCCGCGCCTTTATGGTATTTCTTTTTATATTCTATAGGTGCAATTCCTGTAATTTTTTTAAATGCATCACGAAAAGCTTTTATGTCAGAATAACCCACTTCGTACATCACTTCATTGACCGTTTTTCGGTCTGATTCAAAGGCTTTTTTGGCCGCTTCTATTTTTACCCTTTGCTGATATTCGCTCGGAGTATTTCCTGTGGCTCTTATAAATCTTCTGTCAAAATTTCTTCTGCTTACGTTAAACCTGTTAGAAAGATCACTCATAGACAGTTTTTCGCTCAGATTTTGCTCTATAAAAGATTGCGCATGCAGTACCATTTCATCTTCATGCTTTTTTTGACCTGAGAAAATAATAAATTGCGATTGTGTACTTCGATTCATTTCGATCTGAAATACTTTTGCGCAATAAATTGCTGTAGCTCTACCGTAATATTTTTCAATAAGATAAATCATCAGATTCAAAAAGGAATAAGCACCACCATTGGTATAAATTCCATTTTCGTCTGTAATTAGTTCATCAATTCTAAGATTTATTTTTGGAAACATCTTACTGAAATTTTCCTTAACAGACCAGTGTGTAGAACAGCTTTTTCCGTCAAGAAGCCCCGATGCGGCAAGCATGAAAGCTCCTGTACAAATAGTCGCGATTTCGGCACCTTTTCTATATTGTTTTTGTAGCCACAGCACTAATTCTTCATTATGTTCAAGAGCGAGATTATAATTGTGGTTTAATGACGGAATGATGATCAAATCGGTTTTAGTAACCTGCGAAATATTTAGATGAGGTTTCACAGTAAAAATTCCCTGATTGAATTCTACTTTCTCAGAAATTCCAGCAAGCTGAATATGGAACAATTCTTTTTTGCCATTTACTCTATTAAAAGCATTTGCTTTTGTAAAGATTTCGTACGCGCCAGAAATACTCGAAAGATTATTGTCTCCTTCAGGAACTATAATGATAAGTTGTTTCATGATATTTTTATATAAAGATACTAAAAGTCATTGTCCAAATACACCTCTAAGAATGTCTAGTTTTCATATTATAAAGTTCAGTATTTGCTTTTAATTTTACTTTAAGTATTATCTAATCAATATAATAAAACAGTATTATGGCAAAAATGACAGTAATTTACAAAACTCCAAAAGACACTGCTTTTTTTGAAAAGCACTATTATGAAGTGCATATTCCGTTGGCAAAAAAACTTCCTGGAATTATAAAATATGAAGTAAGCAATGGATCTGTCTTATCGCTTACAGGACATTCAGATGTGTATCTTGTGGCTAATTTATATTTTGAATCTATAGAAGTCATGATGGAATCTTTTAAATCAGATATCGGACAGCAATGCGCTGTCGATCGCAGAATTCTAGCCAATGACGATGAGGTACAGATTTATGTGTATGATGTAAAAAATACCTAATTTTTCATTGTTTCATTTTAACGGTTCAAGGTTCATTTTACTATTTCTGGTTTCAGATTATAATCTGAAACCATTTCCAGAGGCTCAGGCAGGAGGATTAAAGTTTTTCATTTTAATTTTAAGTATTATTTATTTCAAAGCAGTTTTTCTATATGCAGAGAAATGAATTGAAATATATACAGTTACTTATAATTGAGTATGTGTATATGAACTTATAAGGTAAAACAAAGTATTAATCTAAATACAATCCAACCTATGGCCGCTATTCCTGACGAATTGTATAATGTTAAGTTTGCAGCATACTTTGATTCAATGAAAGAATTGTATATACTCGACCAAAAATTTAAAGTAATGTGCGACGCTTATTGCGTAAGTACGGCTAAAACAGAGTTATATAAGGATAGGAGCGAAAAAAATTTCAGACGCCGAATGAAGTTTGAGAATCTGTCAAGAGAATTAGAGGAAGAAATACTTTTTTATATTATGCGAAACAGATAATTCTGCCTGAAATTATTTTGTAATTAACCCTCATGTTTAGAAAGCGCTATTTGAGATACGGCTTTCCATTGTTCCATTTTTTCTGCTTTAGTTAAACCCGCGTTTAGTCCGCTTGTGGAAGGGAGCGTTGTATAAGTTATTCCTTCTTGCGGTATAGTATGCTTGTGAAAGTATTTTGCGGCAGCTTTGCTTTCAAAAAAGACATGTTTTATATTTGGAAACTGTTTGTGTAGGCTCTCAAAATCGTTAAGAGTTTCTTCTGTTATTTTAGCGTCGCTGCTTCCTTCTCTTTTACAGCTTTTAAGAACATTCCAAAGTCCAATATTGTATTTTTTGACCAGCGCTTTTCGATCTTCATAAGAAGTGCTGAATTCTTCATCAAAAATAGCAAACAGAATTTTCCAGAAAAGGTTTCCTCGATTGGCATAGTATTCTTGTTTGGCAATAGATTGCTCACCCGCCATTGTACCCATAATTAGAATTACTGTAGAATTATCTATTAATGGTTGAAGGGCTTTTTTATACATGTTTTTGGCTTCTTTCTTCTTTGTTCTTCGTAAAATTACCAATAAAGATTTGAAATCAAAATCAATAAATATCTTTGCTTATATTCGATTTGTTTTAAAAGAAAAAACTTTTAGATATTTACATTTTAAAAGAAACTGAGGAGACGCGAAGTCAGTCCGGAAAGCTTTCGGAATTGCGTAGCGTTAATGAGGAGAACACTTTGCGGAGCAGGGGGAACGCTGAAAACAACGAAAAAATTTCAATAAGTGTACCCGATGTTAAATTTGATGTAAGTCCAAATTCAAAATCAATGAATAAACATTATAAGGACACTACTGTAGTTAGAAAAGATTCTGCAAGAGTAAGCAACGCAGCAAAAAAATATGCAACAAATTGATATTGAAAAGTTTAATAAAAAGTATGGAACAAATTTTTAAAATAAGTAGATGTGTTTTTATTTTATTTATTATTATTTCGTGTAATAACAAAAAAGATCAAAACTTAAACGAGGATATAAAAAAGAATTCAAATAAAAGTAAAATTTTGTATTGTAGCTTTCCTGACACAGTAAAGATAAATACAGTAATGGATGGTAAAATTCAATATGATGTAAGAAATGCTGACTCTAGTATAACAAGTAGCAGATTTTTGGTGCTTCTGTTATCAACAAGCATTAACAAAGAGCTTGCAGAGTACGATGAAATTAACAATAATCGCTTATTGTCATATGTTGACTCATTAAATACAGGAAAGTTTGATTTTAAAGCTGTTTTTGAAAAGAAAGGTAAGCAAATTTTAAATATAGTTATAAGAGACAATAAATTTTTGAAATCACAAAAAAATACACCACCAGACAAAATGATTTTAAGAACGAGTGATTGCTTGTTTTCGAAAGAAGTTTATGTGGTAGATTAAGGTAGTGTTTCAATGCTTTTATCCTCTCCGAAGTGTTCACCTGAAAAGTTGCGCAAATGTCTCTGACTTTGCGCAATTTTTTTATCTTGCTTTTCTATAATTTGTATTAGATTTGGTTGTAAAGTCGGAGACTTTTAGAAAGTTTTAGTACATAAGAAAAGTACACTTGCGCAAAGTCGGAGACATTTGCGTAGAGGCAACTAAATAGGCAAACCCGCTCTCCGAAGAGTTCAACTGAAAAGCTGCGCAAATGTCTCTGACTTTGCGCAATTTTTTTTCCTTAGAAATTGTAAACGTGACAAAAGTCTCCCGACTTTTTTCTTTTGCATAATGATAAATAATAAGTTTAATCTTATATTTTTGTCCAAAAAGAAAAAAATGAAAGAAGGCTATGTAATAAGAGATCAAAAACTGCCGCATTTTATCACGCCAACAATTGTAGACTGGATCGATGTTTTTACACGACAGAGTTATAGGGATGTTATAATTGAATGCTTAGATTACTGTATTAAAAATAAAGGAATGATTTTGTATGGTTATGTCATAATGAGCAATCACATTCATATGATTGTGCAGTCGGAAGATGGAAAGCTTTCGGATTTAGTAAGAGATTTTAAAAAGTTTACAGCAAAAACTATCCTAGACAAAATACAAAATAGTCCAGAAAGCAGAAGAGAATGGATGCTGGAAAGATTTAAACTTGCTGCAGAAAAACATACCAGAAATAAACTTTATCAATTTTGGCAGTATGGAAATCACGCGGAAGAAATTTACAGCAATAAATTTATGTGGTCTAAACTGGATTATATACATTTAAATCCTGTAAGAGCAGGCTATGTGAATCGAGCATCAGAATATGTTTATTCTAGCGCAAGCAATTATATTAATGATAAAGGATTGCTAAGTATTGAAAAAGCAGATAATCCAATTGTCGATGTTTTAAATTTAAAGTCTATTTTTCGAGATAATCTTTATTAGTAATTTTATAATAAAGTCAGAGACTTTTAGAAATGAACGGTTTAATGAACTGTTGTATAAAAAAGCGCAAAGTCGGAGACATTTGCGCAGCGTTAATAAGGAGAACACTTTGCAGAGCAGGGACAGGGGGGATAATTACTAAAAAAATACATATTTATGATAGAGCAACTTCTAAAAAAAACCAACGATAAAAAGTTTTATAATGATTGCGATTTAAAAGTTGAATCGTATAAATTTCAGACTTCAGATAGCTCTTTAGAAATGATAGTGTCAATTAATCAGAATAGTTATGATATTCCTATTGAATATGAAGAATGGAAAATAACTTGTTTAGAAACTAAAAAATTCAACGGCTTTTTTTGGAGTTTAACTTTACCTTACGTAAAAATGAAAATCTTGGATGATCACCCATTGTTACTAATTTTTAATGAAAACGAAATCGAATGTGAAATACAAGGTAAACCTGAAAACGTCAACGAATTTATTGGTGAAATAAGTAATGTTTTGGAAAAAGAAACTGGAAATTGGATTACTGTAAATGAATATTTTTGGAATAATGAGGAATTCTACCAAAAATATTCAAAACGAACAATCATACTGCCTCAGTCTTTAGGAAACTCTATAATGCGAGTTTGTGAAAAGCATAATATGGATTTTCAAATAAAAAATGAACTTATTAGGAAAAAGATAAATTATGAAGATAAACCAAATGCTAAAATTCTAATATTTGGTAATGAAGATGTTAGTCCAAACGACTTTAGTCTTAAGCAACCCTATGTAATTGCAGAAGAATTTATCGCAGAAAGAATTAAATAATGCAAGTAGGTATAGCTGAATAGCTAATTTTTCAATAAAAAAGAGACTTTAAAAAAGCCTCTTTTTTATTGAACTAATATTCTAATAAATCTTATTTACCAATTAATTTCTCAAGCCTAGCGATCATTTCATCCTTCTCTTTTAGCATACGTTCAAACAAAGCAATTTTCTCTTCATGAAGTTTTTTGATTTCCTCAATTGGATTGTTATTAAAAACTTCAATTCGGTTATTGAACATTGCATTATCTGAGAAATTACATGAAATTAAATTAACGGCTTGTTCCTCATCAAAATTTTGAAAAGCTTCAACAGGAATTTTTAATATAGCTGAGATTTGTTTAAGCAGACTATCTTCAATTGTATCTTTTTGCTCCAGCATAGAAATCTTCTTCTGGCTCCAGTCTTCTCCAAGATCATAAGCCAATGCTTCTTGCTTAATGTTAAGCATTTCTCTGAAGCGTTTTATGTTTCTTCCCTGATGAATTTTCTGTTCCATATTGCGTTTTATTTTTCTATTGGCTCAAAGATAAAGCCATTTTGATGAATTTCAAAGATAGAAAAATATCCAATAAAATATTTTTTTTGTCAGATATTATAGCTGCTTTTTAAATCAAAGAACAAGCACTTTTATTTTCTTTAACCAAAGGCTTAAGCCCAAGATTTTGAAACATCTGCATATCTTCTGAAAGACCTGGATTTGGTGTTACCAATAAAGTTTCGCGTTCTCCTGTAAAAATAGAATTGGCACCAGCCATAAAACACCAAGCTTGTTCTTCTTCGGTCATTTCGATACGTCCGGCGCTCAAACGAACAATAGAAGCGGGCATCACAATACGCGCTGTAGCTATCATTCGAACCATATCCCAAATAGGCACTTTCGGATTGTTTTCTAGTGGGGTTCCTTTTACTCTGGCCAAGGCATTTACAGGAACAGATTCAGGATGAACAGGCATTGTTGCCAAAGTTAACAGCATAGAAACTCTATCGCCATTAGATTCTCCCAGGCCAATAATTCCGCCCGAACAAACCGTAATTCCTGCTTTTCTCACGTTATTAATAGTATCCAAACGTTGGTCAAACTTACGCGTGCTGATTATTTCATCGTAATAACTTTCAGAAGTATCCAAATTATGGTTATAAGCATACAGACCCGCTTCTTGAAGACGTACAGCTTGCTCTTCGGTAAGCATTCCTAAAGTACAGCAAACTTCCAAACCAAGATCGTTTACACCTTTTACCATTTCGATAACACGATCAAAATCTTTGTTGTCACGCACTTCACGCCAAGCAGCCGCCATACAAAAGCGGGAAGAACCGCCGTCTTTTGCTTTTTGTGCATGTTCTAATACTTTTTCTGTTGGAAGTAGTGCTTGAACTTTAATATCTGTATGATAACGTGCTGCTTGTCCGCAATACGAACAATCTTCTGGACAACCGCCTGTTTTTACAGAAAGCAACGTACAAACCTGTATTTCTGAAGGTTTATGAAACTCTCGATGTACGGTTGCAGCCTGATAAACCAATTCTAATAAAGGCTGATCGTAGATAGCTTGAATTTCTTCTTTTTTCCAGTCGTGTCTTATTTGCGTGTTCATTTATTTTGATATGCTTTAATGATTTTTGGTCAAATGTATTGTTTTGCTGTATCATCAAAATGTACCACTTTTTATATTTTGAGTAGTCCGGTTACTAATTCTAGATTTAACGTCTTTAAGATTGAGCCAATTTATTTTTTCTTAAAAGAATCGGCATAATGGTCTACTTATACCTAAAAAATTTTGAGGTTACGAGGTTTTTTTTCTAATATAGTATTCTAATTGCAAACCGAATGAATAAAATATTAGTTACTGGCGGAAATGGACATCTAGGAAAATATATTGTTGATATATTATTAGAAAAAGGTTTCAAAACAGCTGTATTAACAACTCAAGCAAATAATTGTGTTCAAAATAACTTAGAGTTTTTTACAGGAGATTTGTTTAAAAATTTTGGTTTGAAAGAAGCAGCAGCTGGAGCAGAAATCGTTATTCACTGTGCAAGTAATCCTAGAGACTTTCAGCAAACTGATATAGAAGGCACCAAAAATTTACTGCAAGCAGTAGATAGAAACTCAATCAAACACTTCATTTATATTTCTATTGTCGGAATTAATAAAAGCGATTATCCTTATTACCAAGGAAAATTGGAAGTTGAAAATAGTATCGCAAATAGTGGTATTCCTTTTACAATTCTAAGAACTACACAATTTCATGATTTTGTGTTTACTATGATAAAGGCATTAGAAAGTCAAAGTGCAGAATCTAATGTAATGACAATTCCATCTGGGCTGAGGTTCCAATCTGTGGCGGTACAAGAAGTCGCTGCACTATTAGCTTCTATTGCATTAGAGTCTCCAAATGGTTTAATACAAGATTTTGGAGGCCCAAATGTGCTTCATTTAGAAGAAATGATTCAAACTTACCTCGAAGTAATTCAGAGCAATAAAAATCTGGCTTTAATACAGCCAGAAGATATTCGCCATAGATTATTTACTACAGGAATAAATCTGTGTCCAGAAAATAATAGTGGCAAACAGACTTGGAAAGAATATCTGACTACTATTATAAACTAAAATTAGGTTTATAGAGATATGTAAGATAGCCCTATACCATTATTTTGGAATTTTGTAGTTATACTGGTAGATTTTTCTCAAAAGCAGAACCAAAAGAGAAAAACGAATCGGTGCTTCCAACGCCTTCAATTTGATGCACTTGTTCGTATAAAATTTTACGAAGCTCTTCATTGTTTGCAGCAACTATTTTTATAAACAAAGCATATTTTCCCGATACCCAATGACACTCAATCACTTCGGGAATTGCTTTTAGCTTTTCGGCGATTGAGTAGGAAAAGTGAGCCTCTTTAGTAACAATTCCTGTATAGGTAATAGTCTCAAAACCAAGTTCTTTCGGGTTTAATTTTACAGAAAAGCTATTAATTACTCCTGCGTCTTGGAGTTTTTTAACCCTTAAATGTACCAGCGAATTAGAAATATTTAATTCTTTAGCCAGATCAGAAAATGGTATTCTTGCATTCTCGCTAAGTTTTTGTATGATTTCTCGATCTAAATAGTCAGTATTTTCATTCTTCTTGACCTTTGCCATAAGTAGTTTTTAATTGATGATTCTATTATTTTGACAATTCTTCTGTTAAAAATGGTTTTTAAAGTGTCAAAATTACAAAAAATAACATAACAAATGTCTAATTATAAATAATCGTGTTATTATACTGTTATTATAACAGTTATATGTATAGATTTGTGTCATAATAACACTATTTTAACATAACTACAAAATGAATAAAGATCAACTACTTACAAAGCTATGGGAGCAATATGTTGAAATTACTCCGTCAGCATTAAAAATTCATGAACTTCTGGAAGACAAAGGAGAAGAAATTAAAAACGATCATATCGCAATTCGTACTTTCAATGATAAGCGTGTGAATATCGAAGTATTAGAGAAACCATTTCTAAATGTGGGTTATGAGGCAAAAGGGGAGTATCATTTTGACACTAAAAAACTCTTTGCTAAACATTATGAGCACGCAACTGATAAAGACGCACCAAGAATTTTTATTTCTGAACTGGAATTGGAAAAATGTTCTGCAGAATTACAGGCTACAGTAGAGAATTTATTAAACAACTGCGATCAAAGCGTTTTTAATAATCCAGAATTGGTTTTAAGTGGATCTGTTTGGAATGGAAATTCACAAGCGGTTTATAAATCATTATTGGAAGAGTCTGAATATGCAGCTTGGATGTATGTTTATGGTTTTAGAGCCAATCACTTTACAATCAATACCAATGCTTTAAAAGGATTTAAAACCTTAGAAGAATTGAATAATTTCTTAGAATCTAGCGGATGGGAATTGAATGCATCTGGAGGAAAAATTAAAGGAACTCCAGAACAGCTATTGGAACAATCAAGCACTTTAGCAGATTTGTACGATATTGATTTTGAGGAAGGAACATTAAAAGTGCCATCATGTTATTATGAATTTGCATTGCGTTATCCGATGTCAAACGGAGAATTATATCAAGGATTTGTGGCATCATCAGCAGATAAGATATTTGAAAGTACTGATGTAAAGCTTCAAAAAACGCTCTAACATTCATTTAATAGAAAAAGCACAATTAAAAAGTTCATAATGGCAATCGAAGAATTAGAAATTACAATAAAAGAAGCTTTAAAAGAATTAAATATAAAGGACATTAACGAAGGAACTTCAACAGGATTGAATAATTTTTCTAATGGAGAAATCTTAGAAAGCTATTCGCCTGTAGATGGAAAATTGATTGCAAAAATAAAGACATCTACTCCCGTAGATTATGAAAAAGCAATGGAAGCAGCAACAGCTGCTTTTAAACAATTTAGATTAATGCCAGCGCCTCAGCGTGGAGAAATAGTGCGACAATTTGGAGAAAAATTGCGCAAAAATAAAGAAGCTTTAGGCAAACTGGTTTCTTATGAAATGGGTAAATCCTTGCAGGAAGGTTATGGCGAAGTACAGGAAATGATAGATATCTGTGATTTTGCGGTTGGACTTTCGCGTCAGCTTCACGGATTAACGATGCATTCAGAAAGACCAGGACATAGAATGTATGAGCAGTACCATTCTCTAGGAGTTGTGGGAATCATTTCGGCATTTAACTTTCCAGTGGCTGTTTGGGCTTGGAATACAGCTTTGGCTTGGGTTTGCGGCGATGTTTGCGTTTGGAAACCATCTGAAAAAACACCACTATGCGCAGTTGCCTGTCAAAATATTATAGCAGAAGTTATAAAAGAAAATAATTTGCCTGAAGGAATTTCGTGTTTAATTACGGGAGATTATAAAATAGGCGAATTGTTAACCAATGATAAACGTATTCCGTTAATCTCGGCTACAGGTTCTACTCGAATGGGTAAAATTGTGGCGCAGGTAGTCGCAGGACGTTTTGGAAAATCATTATTGGAATTAGGTGGCAACAATGCCATTATTGTCACGCCAGATGCAGATATTAAGATGACCGTTATTGGTGCCGTTTTTGGTGCTGTTGGTACAGCAGGACAAAGATGCACTTCTACCAGACGTTTGATTATTCATGAAAGCATTTATGAAAAAGTTAAAGAAGCTCTGATTTCTGCTTATGGACAATTGCGTATCGGAAATCCTTTAGACGAAAAAAATCATGTTGGTCCTCTTATCGACAAGCAAGCAGTTGAATTGTACAATGATGCTTTGAAAAAAGTGGTAGAGCAAGGAGGTAAAATTCTGGTTGAAGGTGGAGTGCTTTCTGGTGATGGATATGAAAGCGGCTGTTACGTAAAACCTGCAATTGCGGAGGCTGATAATTCTTTTGAAATTGTACAGCACGAAACTTTTGCTCCTGTTTTATACTTATTAAAATATTCGGGCACTGTTGAAGCGGCAATTGAGATACAAAATGGTGTAATGCAAGGATTGTCTTCTGCAATTATGACCAATAATTTAAGAGAAGCCGAATTATTTCTATCGGTAACAGGTTCTGATTGCGGTATTGCAAATGTAAATATCGGAACATCTGGAGCTGAAATTGGTGGGGCCTTTGGCGGTGAGAAAGAAACTGGTGGTGGCCGTGAATCTGGATCTGATGCCTGGAAAATTTACATGAGAAGGCAAACCAATACAATCAACTATACTACAAGTCTGCCGTTGGCTCAAGGAATAAAATTTGACTTGTAGAACCTATTTAGGTTAGCTAAAGCTTAGCAAAAAACATCAATTAGAATACTGCATTTTGTTTGGTAATGTTTTAAAGCATTGTCAAACAAGATGTATATACATGCAATACAAAAACTAAATATTAAAAATTAAAAAAAAAGAAACCTAAAAATTTACTAACTAAAACCATTACCAAGATGAACAGAAAACTAATTAGGGTAATTTATTTTATTCCTCTGCTGTTATGCTTGTGGCTGCCAAACATCAGTTTTGCACAAGCACAAAAAACAATTTCAGGAAAAGTGACGGATGACAAAAATAATACGCTGCCTGGGGTAAGTATTTCGATCAAAGATTCTAAATACAATGCTGGGACAGATATTGATGGAAATTATACCTTAGTGTATCCATCGACGTTGGAGAATCCAATTATTGTTTTTTCTTATGTAGGATTTATATCCATAAGTGAGAGTATAAACAATCGTTCAGAACTTAATGTATCTATGCAGGAAGAAACCAATAAATTGAATGAAGTAGTTATTATTGGTTATGGAACTCAAAAGAAAAGTAATGTTACGGGAGCTATTTCTACAGTTAAGAAAGAAAGCCTAGAAACTCGTGCGACAACAAGTCCATCAGAAGCTCTTCAAGGATTAGTTGCCGGAGTAAATGTGCAAAAAAGCGGTGGTGTTGCAGGTGCTTCAGTAAGCGTGAAAATTCGTGGTGTAAATACCTTTGGAGCAACAGAACCACTTTATATCATTGACGGTTTTCAGGGATCTATTAATACGATAAACCCAACCAATATAGAATCTATGGAGGTTCTTAAAGATGGTGCCGCAGCTGCAATTTACGGATCTGTTGCTGCAAATGGTGTAATTATCGTAACCACTAAAAATGGACAAAAAGAAGGTGTAAAAGTAGATTTCAGTTCTTTCTTAAGCATTACAAATCCATCAAAAACATTAGATATGTTAGATGCTGATGGTTATCGTACTGTTAATAAAAGAATGTATGATGAATACAATAAATATGCAACTTCACCAAAACCACTTCCGGCTTATATTACAGCACCATCAGATGTAAATACAGATTGGCAGGACGAAGTTTTCCGTTCTGGTTTTACACAAAACTATGGCTTAGGAATTCAGGGAAGACAAGGAGATTTTAAATTTGCACTTTATGGTAATTTTGTGAAGCAAAAAGGTATTGTAATAGATAACGAATTTGGTCAGCAAACTGGTAGTGCTAGAGTTAGTTTTAAAAAATCAATTTTTGATATCGATGCAAAAATGGCGTATATGGGAACGCAAAATGCATTGCCTAGTTTTCAGCTAAAAGAAGTATATACGATGGCTCCTTTGGTTCCTGTTTATGATGAAAATGAGGAATACGGTTATGGACTAGCAAATAAAAATGGTTTACCAGCGGGAACAAACCCGGTTGCAGAAGAGCATTTTAAGAAAAACAATGACATCGGACAGGACATAACAGCAAATATTGCAGCAACAGCAAATATTACACCTTGGTTAAAATACAAACTGGCTTATTCTTACCGTGTAAAGAATAATCAGCAAATGTTTCATTTTCCTCCATACATTGCCAACCCGAAAGAGGTGCATCTTTATCCTGTGCAAAGAGAATTGAGAACTACTTGGAATGAGCAAATATTAGATAATATTATCACCATTGATAAAACTTTCGGAAAACATGTTTTTGGTTTAATGCTTGGAAATACGTTTAACAGTCAGGCTTCAAACTGGAATGATGTTAGTGTTGAAGGAAAAACAACTGATTATACTGTAGAAAACGGACAATTGGTTTCTATCGATCGTCCTTCAGGATTCCTTGATCCTGGTTTTGAAACCATTGGCGCAGGAAGAGGAGGAACCTATTCTGCTGATGGTTCAAAATTTCAATACAACAGAGTCTCTTTCTTTAGCAGATTAAATTATTCATACAATGATCGTTACTTACTTCAGGTGACAGTTAGAAAAGATGGTTCTTCTAAATTTGGAGAAGACAGCCGTTGGGGAACTTTCCCTTCTATTGCTTTAGGATGGAAAATCGAGCAAGAAGATTTCTTCCCAAAAGATATGATTCTTTCTACTTTAAAATTGCGTGCAAGCTGGGGACAATTGGGTAACGAAGCTGCTTTAGGATATTATTCTGCAAATACATTGATCAAAACAGGAAATTTTTTAGGCAACGGTTATGTTCAGGGTATTGGAAGCAATCCTTGGCCAGGAAGTATTGCGACAGCATTAGAAAATAGAAATCTGCAATGGGAAACTACAGATTCTAAAAATATCGGTTTAGATTATACGCTTTTAAAAGGAAAAATTAGCGGTTCGATGAACTACTACCATAATGTAACAGACAATTTGCTGATTACAAAAAAACTGGCTCCATCAGCAGGAATTGATGATCCAGTTCTTAACGTAGGTAAAATTAGCAACAGCGGATTTGAATTTGAAGTAAATTACCGCGATCAGGTTAATGAGTTTAAATACAACGCAGGGTTGAATCTTACGACGCTTAAAAATAGAGTGGAAGAATTAGCTAATGACGGACAGACTATTTATGGAGAAGGATTAAAATACGGAGACGAGCACTTTCCAACTCAGGCACGTGTAGGAAGCCCAATCAGTGGATTCTATTTATACAAAACAGATGGTATTTTCCAATCAGCTGAAGAAGTAGCAGCTCACAATAAAAATGGTGTTTTATTACAGCCAAATGCACAGCCTGGAGATATTCGCTTTAAAGATTTGAACGGAGACGGCGTTATAGATGAAAAAGATAAAGCTTATGCAGGAACAGGATTACCAAAACTGGAAGTAAACCTTAGTTTAGGAGCTAGTTATAAAGGATTTGACTTCTCTGCTTTGATAGGAAGTGGCTGGGGCAATAAATTATACAACGGAAACAGATATTTTTATGAGTCTATGAATGCTGGAACTAACATGTTAGCTTCTACATTAAACTCATGGACACCAGAAAACCACAGTAATATTCCGCGTGCCGTATTGCAGGATCCAAACGGAAACAGCCGTGAATCAGACCGTTTTCTTGAAAGCGGTGATTTTATCAGAATGCGTCAGTTGCAATTTGGATATACTATTCCAAACAAAATGTTAGGCAAAGCAAAAATCGACAAACTTAGATTTTACATCAGCGCAGAAAACTTGTTTACAATCACCAATTATTCGGGAATTGACCCAGAATTTTCACGTGACAAAGTAATTGACACAGGTGTAGACCGTTTTGTTTTTCCATTTACAAGATCATTTGTTTCTGGAGTTCAGTATATATTTTAATTCTACTTAATACGACATTATCATGAAAAAGATATTTTTAATATTATCCGCTATAGGTTTATTCACTTTTACAAGCTGTGATGACTATTTGGATCAACAATCTCCAGATGAACTTACATCAGATAATTTCTGGAGAAATAAAGCTGATGCCGAATCGGCTTTGGCGTCAACTTATTCACAATTAGAATGCGCTGTTGACGAATGGGCTTTCGCCGAAGTAAAATGGCCAGTCGAAGCATATCGTGAAGACATAAATGAATTAGGAAGCGATGCCTTGAACTACCAAAACTGGGTTGAACTTTCTACTTTTACATACACAAACGGAAACAGCCAATTTACTAGCTATTGGAGAATTAACTATAGAGGAATTAGTAATGCCAATCAGGTTATTGATAAATTACCACAAGTTCCTGCAGCAAAAATAAGCGATGAAGACCGCAAGCAAATTGAGGCAGAAGCTCGTTTTTTACGTGCATATTACCACATGAAGCTGATTTTAAACTGGGATCAGATCTATATCAGAAATAAATATGTTACAAAAGAAAGTGATTTAAACATTCCGTTGTCAAGCCGTGCAGAAGCTTGGGATTTTATTACGAGCGAATTTAAAGCTGTAGCAGCTGTTTTACCCGCAAAACAATCTGCAGATAAAACAGGACGTGCAACAAGTGGCGCAGCAAATAGTTATTTAGGATTTGCATATTTGACAAGATCTTATGAAGAAACAGCCCAAAAACAAGCTTTCCTAAATGAAGCGCTTACGGCATTTAGCAAAGTGCAAGGTTATGAGTTAGTTAAAGATTACGTTTCTATGTTTGACGGAACAATGAAGAATACTAAAGAATCGATTTTTGAACTTCAGTTTTCAGAAACTACAGCAAACGGAGCATTCTACCGCAATGCACTTCACTACTGGATGGCAGCGGCTGAGCTTGGCGGATGGGACGAAATTCTACCAAGTCCAATGCTTGTAAATGAATTCAAAAAAGAAGGAAAAATTGCGACAACAGGAAACTATGATTCACGTTTTTATAGCACAATTTTCTTCAAAGATCCATATTTTAATGATGCTAATAATCCATTGGTATTAGGAACAACATACGATGATAAATTTGGAGATAGAGACAAACCAGTTTATCGTAAATTTATTCCAAGCACACAAGAAAAAATGGATCAGGAATTTACAGCAATTAACATTCCTTTAATGCGATATTCAAATGTATTGTTGATGCAGGCTGAAGCTTTAAATGAATTGGGTCGTCCAGCAGAAGCAATTCCGTATATCAATAAAGTTCGCGCTAGAGCAGATATGCCTGCAATGACAGGAACAAGTGGTGTTGAGGTAAAAGCGCAAATCGAGCACGAAAGAATTTTAGAATTCCCTCTTGAAAATTTCCGTTTTTACGATTTACGCCGTTGGGGAAAAACAAAACAAGCTCTTGATGCAGTTGGACGCACAGGTTTCGACGCAGCAAAGAATAACTTTTACCCAATTCCATTGACAGAATTGCAAACGAATTAATTCTCTCAAAATGATTTAAATATTTAAAAAGAATAGCCTATATTTCTTGGCTATTCTTTTTATCTAAAGATATTGGTCTGCTCAGTAAAATGGGTTGACCTATAGCTATATAACAACACAACACAAAAAATGACACAACATGAGCAAAAAGAAAATACTTTTTATTCTTTCATCCCTCTTTCTAATACAATCAGGTTGGTCTCAAAAAAGCTTTCCAAACTTAGAATTTGCTAAAAATAGCATTAATTATAAAGGAAATCTGACAAACGCAACCGACAGAAAACCATTGGCGTTCTCTGATAAAGGAGCTTGGTTTGCATTTGGATTTTTAGAAGGTTCAAATGTTCAAGCAGGATTTTCAGGACCTTTTTTGATGACAGAACAAAACGGAGTTTGGATAAGTCCATCATTTGTTTCGCTTGAGCTAAAAGACGAAAACAAGCAAGATATCATCAACTGGAAAAATTCATTGGTTGCGCAAAACAGTTTCAATAGCCATTTAGAACAGCAGTTTAAAAATGAGAAATTAGAAGTAAAACAGCAATTGGTGTTTTTATCAGGCCATTCGGCTTTGCAAAAAACAAGCATTACAAATAAAAGCACAAAATCAATCACTATTTTTCCTTCTTATAATGCGTCTCTTTTTTTAGATGATTTACAATTGTCTAATGAAAAAAACACTTTAAAAATTGTTTCTACAAAAAGCACTGCTGTAGGATATATTCAGTTTTTAAAATCAAATCCTGAATTTGAAATTACCAAACAGGGATTCAAAGCACAGACAGAAAAATTGGTTTTAAAACCAAATGAAACCAAAGAAATTATTGTTTCGCAAAGTTTTATTTTTCCACAGTATTCTTGGAAAACAGAAAATGAAACGATACAAAAAACGGTATTTACTACGCTGTTAAACAACACACAAAAAGAAAAAGAAAAACTATTAGCAGAGTTAATTGCCAAAAAGAAAAACATTTACAAAGATCAGATCTATTCAGATTTTGCAGCAAAATTGGTGCTGACTTTACAAAACAATACAAGAATTGCAGCGGAAGGATTAAAACACGGAGGTCTTTTCCCGAGTTATAATTACGAGTGGTTTCACGGTTTTTGGGCTTGGGACAGCTGGAAACATGCCGTTGCAGTAGCTAATTATGATACCGAATTAGCCAAAAATCAAATGCGTGCTTTGTTCGATTATCAGGATCCAAATGGTTTTATTCCAGATTGTATTTACAGAAATAATCTTCTTGAAGAAAACAATTACAGAAATACAAAAGCACCACTTGCAGCTTGGGCAATCTGGAAGATTTATGAAAAAACGAAAGATGCTGATTTCATAAAAGAGTTTTATCCAAAGCTTAAATTATATCACAATTGGTGGTACAAAGAACGCGATCATGATCAGGATGGTTTATGCGAATTTGGCTCAACAGATGGCACTGTAATCGCCGCAAAATGGGAAAGCGGAATGGATAATGCTGTTCGTTTTGATGATAGCAAAATCTTGAAAAACGGCGAAAAAGCGTATTCGTTAGATCAGGAAAGTGTTGATTTAAATTCGTTTTTATTTGCAGAGAAAAATTATCTCAGCAAAATGGCGACAGTTTTAAAATTAAGTGAAGAAGCAAAAAAATGGATAGACGAAAGTGATGCATTAAAGCAGAAAATTCAAAAGCAATTTTGGGATGAAGCGACAGGCTGGTTTTATGACACGACAATTGACGGCAAAACATTGATAAAAGCGATGGGATGCGAAGGATATTGTCCGATTTGGGCAGAAGTTGCTACTGCAGAACAAGCCAAATCTGCAAAAAACAATATGATTGATCCAGCTAGTCTGAACACTTTTGTGCCTTTGCCAACATTGGCGGCAAATCATCCAAAATTTAAGCCTGATAACGGATATTGGAGAGGGCCAATTTGGCTTGATCAAAGTTATTTTGGCATCAACGGATTAGAAAAATACGGTTACACAAAAGAAGCAAATGAACTGGCGCATAAACTGATGCATAATGCCGAAGGTGCTTTGGATAAAGGCACTACCATAAGAGAAAACTATCAGCCATTAAACGGAAAAGGATTAGAAGCGTTTAACTTCAGCTGGTCGGCTTCACATTATTTAATGCTACTTTTAGAAGATAAATAATTTGAATTTAATTATTCAATTTAATAACGAATACAACAACTAAATATGTTTAACCACAATATATCTTTCACAAAAATAATAACGGCAGGATTGTTTATTGCAGGCTGCCATTCAACGCCTGTTTTTGCTCAAAATAAGAAAAACTCAGTTGCAGAAAATAAAGATCCGCAGCGATTTTTCTCCAAACCTGATTTAATGCAGATTGGAGTTTATTATTATCCTGAGCAATGGCCAAGAGAACAATGGGAACGTGATTTAAAAAATATTAAAAAACTAGGTTTTGAGTTTACGCACTTTGCTGAATTTGCGTGGACTTTTATGGAACCAGAAGAAGGAAAATACGATTTCAAATGGTTGGATGATGCATTGGCAATTGCTGAGAAACAAGGTTTGAAAGTAATCATGTGCACACCAACGCCAACGCCACCAGCATGGATGGGAGAAAAATATCCTGAAATTTATTTGGTTGATGCAAGCGGAAGACGCAGAGAACACGGGAACAGAGCCAACCAGTCTGTTTCTAATGAAAAGTACAGAGAATTTGTAGCCAAAATTGTTACCGAATTAGGAAAAAGATACGGCAATAATAAAAACGTTATTGGTTGGCAGGTTGATAACGAACCGGGAGCGCCGGATGACTTTAGTCCATCAGCACAAAAAGGATTTCAAAAATGGCTGAAAGCGAAATATGGAACAATCGAAAAATTAAATACGGAATGGGTAGCCAGTTTCTGGAGCATCAGATACAATAATTTTGAGCAGATTGCGATTCCAAATGCAGAGATTTATTTTGAAGATAAATTAAGTCCGCACGCTATTCTAGATTTTAAAAGATTTACAGCAGATTCTCAAGCAGAATATTTGAATTTGCAAGCTGAAATACTTCGAAAATATATCGATCCGAAACAATGGATTACGACAAATTATACCAATGTGGTTTATGGTGCTGATCCGAGAAGAACAGATAAAATGGATTTTGCAACTTATACGATGTATCCTGTAAGCGGAAGAAATCAATTAGGAGGACAAAATTTCAGAATGGGACATCCTAATAAAATTTCGGAAGCCAATGATTATTATAGATCTATAAATGGTGTTACAGGAGTAATGGAAATGCAGCCTGGACAAGTAAATTGGGCAAGCATTAATCCACAGTTATTGCCAGGAACTGTCCACATGTGGATTTCTCAGGCTTTTGGTGGAGGCTGTTCTTTTACTTGTACATATAGATATAGACATCCGCTTGGAAGCAGCGAAATGTATCATGACGGAATTGTTGGAACTGATGGCGTGACTTTAACTACTGGAGGAAAAGAGTTTGTTCAATCAATCGATGACATGAAACTGCTTCGTAAAGAATACAATCCGAAAGCAGTCATTCCGCAAGAAATAGCAAAAAGAAAGACTGGGTTTTTATGGAGCCACGAGAATCTGTGGGATTTGGAAAATCAGAAGCAAACTGAGTTTTGGAGTACTTGGAGACATAGAAATACCTATACTTCGGCAGTAAAATCAACGGGTGCGCCAATGGATTTTATTACAGAAGAAAGCGATTTTTCGGATTATCCGTTTATTGTTGCTCCAGCGTATCAATTAGTTGATCAGAAACTGGTAGACAAATGGACGAAATATGTTGAAAATGGCGGAAATTTAATTCTTTCATGCCGTACAGGACAGAAAGATAAAAATGGTCATTTCTTCGAAGCAAATTGGAGCGGACCAATTGTACCTTTAATCGGTGCAGATGTTGAGTTTTTTGATATGTTGGTTGAAGATGTAAACGGAACCATAACTGCAGGAAACAATACCTATAAGTGGAATGTTTGGGCTGATGTTTTAAATCCGAAACAAGGAACTGAAGTTTTAGCTTCTTATGCCGATCAGTTTTACAAAGGCAAAGCGGCTGCGATTACGAGAAAATTAGGAAAAGGAACCGTTACTTATATTGGAGCTGAAAGTAAAGATGGGAATCTGGAGAGACAAGTGGTAAGAACGGTATATGAACGTGCAAAAGTTGCTATTCAAGATTTGCCAAAAGGGGTTTATGTAGAATGGCGTGATGGTTTTTATGTGGGTGTAAATTATACAAATGAAACGATAAACTTGCCAATTCCTGCTGGAAGTAAAATATTAGTTGGAAAAAATCCATTAGAACCAGCTCAAGCTGTTATTTGGAAATAGAATAGAATAAAGTTTGCCACGAATTGCACGAATTTACACGAATTAAGAGAAAACATTTAAAAAAATTAGTGAAAATTGGTGTAATTCGTGGCTAAAAAAAAAAGAAAAAACAATTTAATTGAATACAATGACTTTTTCAGAAACAGTTATTCAGGACTTAGTAAAAGAACATTACGGTTTAAATGTAACCGTAAAAGCATTAAATGGATATGATGAATTGAATTTTCTTTTATCTGATGATAAGAATGAAAAGTACATTCTAAAAGTATCAAATGAGAGCCATTCATTTCCATTTTTAGAAGCGCAGGCTGCCATTATGAGGCATCTTGCCAAAAGTGATATTTCTGATTGTTTTCAGCATTTCTGTCTAAATACAAAAGGAGAGGAGCTGACTCAGATTATAACAGATTCGCAAATCTATTATATTCGAATTCTCAACTTTCTGGAAGGCATTTTTTGGGTGGATGAAAAGAACAAAAACAGTCAACTGCATTACAATTTAGGTTCGTTTTTAGGTAATATGGATGCTGACCTGGCGAATTTTTCTCATCCGGCAATGCATCGCAATTATACGTGGGATATTAGCCACGCAAGCGAAGCTGGAGATAATTTAAAGTATATTTTAAATCACGAAAGAAGACGTATAGCTGGATATTTTTTATTGCAGTTTGATACAGAAGTATTACCGCAGTTGCACCGACTGAGACACGCTTATATTCACAATGACGCCAACGATTACAATGTTTTGGTAAAAGACAATCGCATTAGCGGATTGATCGATTTTGGAGACATGGTATATACCGCTTTAATCAACAATCTAGCGATTGCTTGTGTTTATGCGATGCTTGATGAAGAAGATCCGTTGGCTGTAGCAACAGAAATTGTCAAAGGATATCATAATTCGTATGCGCTTACCGAACAAGAATTAGATCTATTGTATTATCTCATTGCAGGAAGACTTTGCATCAGTGTGACACAATCTGCTTATAATGCATCGTTGGATAGTGACAATGAACATCATTTTGTCACTGAAAAACCAGCTTGGGATTTGTTGTACAAACTGATAAAAATAAACCCTATAAAAGCACAAGATGAATTTAGAAAAGCATGTGGTTTTGACGGGTTAATAAATAATGATGATTATTCGGAACTTCTTGAAATTAGAAAACAAAAAATAGGAAGAAATTTAAGCATTGGCTACAAAGACAAATTAAAAATTGTAAAAGGAGCTTTGCAATATTTATACGATGACAAAGGAAGAACTTTTGTTGACTGTGTAAATAATCCTTCGCATGTTGGACATTGCCATCCAGTTGTGGTTAGAAAAATGCAGTATCAAATAGCGACTTTGAATACGAATACAAGATACTTAAATGATGCTATAACCGATTATGCAGAGAAACTGACAGCAACTTTACCCGAAAAACTAAGTGTCTGCTATTTTGTAAATTCAGGAAGTGAGGCCAATGATTTGGCTATTCGTATGAGTCGTCATTTTACCAAACAAAAAGATATTATTGTACTCGATCATGCTTATCACGGAACTTCGACTGTAGCGATGGAAATGAGTCCGTATAAATTTGACAGCAAAGGCGGTTCTGGACAAATGCCTTGGATTCATAAAGCAATTAACCCAGATTTGTATCGCGGGCCTTATAAATATGGAGATGCAGCAGCAGGAGAAAAATATGCTGAAGATGTACAGCGAATTATCGAAGATTTAAAAAAAGAAGATAAAGCACCTGCCGTTTTTATTTGCGAAACCTTATTAGGAGTTGGCGGTCAAATTCCGTTGCCAGAAAACTACTTAAAGAATGTCTACGAATCTGTTCGTGCAGCAGGAGGAGTTTGTATTGCAGATGAAGTTCAGGTTGGATTTGGAAGAATTGGAGATCATTTCTGGGGATTCGAATTGCAAAATGTAGTGCCAGATATTGTTGTCTTAGGAAAACCAATTGGAAACGGGCATCCACTTGCTGCTGTAATTGTAACCGAGGAGATTGCTGAATCTTTCAATAATGGCTTGGAATACTTCAATACTTTTGGAGGAAATCCTGTTTCAATGACAACAGGATTGGCAGTTTTAGATGTTATTCAAGAAGAAGAAATGCAAAAGCATGCTCTAGAGACTGGAAATTACTTGATGGATGGATTAAAAGGTTTAATGGCTAAATATCCTATCATTAGTGATGTTCGCGGGCATGGTTTGTTTATTGGTGCAGAAATGGTAAAAGACAGAATTACCATGGAACCTGCGATTCCTGAGATTGATATTGTAGTTGAAAAACTGAAAACCAAAGGTTATTTGTTAAGTACAGACGGACCTCTGCATAATGTTTTAAAAATAAAACCGCCAATGCCATTTAATAAACAAAATGCTGATGAAATGGTTGAGTTGCTAGATATTGCATTAAGCGAATTATAAAACCTTTCCATTAAAATAAAAAGTCTTTCGTTGCAATAGACGGAAGCTTTCATTAGTTCTACACAACGATTTAAGCAAACCAAAATTAGCGACAGCTTTTCTCTTTTATCATTTTTGGTAGAAGTGGATTTGTATACAATAAAGCAAAAAAATGAATGATAATAAACTTGTCAATTTAGAAAAGCAATTAGAAGGAAAATTATTTTACGATCATACCATGCGTCTGCTGTACGCAACAGACGCAAGCGCTTACAAAGAAATGCCTTTGGCTGTAGCTGTTCCGAAAACTAAAGAAGATATCCAAAAAATTATTGCTTTTGCAAAAGAAAACAACAGCAGTATCATTCCTCGTGCCGCTGGAACTTCACTTGCAGGGCAAGTCGTTGGAAACGGAATTGTGGTTGATATTTCGCAAGAATTTACCAAAATTATTTCGGTAAATCAGGAAGAAAAATCGGTTTGGGTAGAACCAGGAGTTATTCGTGATGAACTGAATCTTCATTTAAAACCGTATAAACTTTTTTTTGGTCCAGAGACTTCAACCAGTAATCGCTGCATGATTGGCGGAATGGTGGGAAATAATGCCTGTGGAGCAAGATCTGTTGTTTATGGATCAACCCGCGAACATGTGCTCGAAATACAAGGTTTTTTAGCAGATGGAAACGAAGTTGTTTTTGGTTCTCTGACTAATTCCGAATTTGAAGATAAATGCAATGGGATTAATGTTGTAAGTCCGCTAGAACAGGCTATTTATGTTCAAGCTAAAGAAATACTATCATCTGAACATAACCGAAATTTATTTGAAGCCAATTTTCCTAAAAAATCAATTCCGAGAAGAAATACAGGATATGCGCTAGATTTATTATCAGACAGCAGTCCGTTTGATGATTCTGCTGAAAAGTTCAATTTCTGTAAACTAATTGCAGGATCTGAGGGAACATTATTTTTTTCTACAGCAATCAAACTAAATTTGGTTGATGCCTTAAAACCTTATTCGGCTTTGGTTTGTGTGCATTTTGAAAGTATTCATGAATCTTTAAAAGCCAATATTGAAGCACTGAAGTTTAATCCGGATAGTGTAGAATTAATTGACCATTATATTCTGGAATGCACGAAAGAAAATATTGAACAAAGCAAGAATCGCTTTTTTGTAAATGGTGATCCTCAAGCTATTTTGGCGGTAGAATTTTTGAGAGATTCACAAGAAGAAATTGACAGCATTGCCAGAGGAATGGAAGCTTTAATGCGTTCTAAAAACCTTGGTTATCATTTCCCGATTGTTTATGGCGAAGACACCAATAAAGTCTGGGCATTAAGAAAAGCAGGATTAGGTTTATTGTCTAATATTCCGGGTGATGCCAAAGCAGTTGCTGTAATAGAAGATACAGCAGTTGACGTAAATGATCTGCCTGATTTTATTGAAGATTTTAATGCCATTTTAAAAGAGAGAAATCTGAACTGTGTGCATTATGCGCATGCTGCTACGGGTGAATTGCATTTGCGTCCGATCATAGATTTAAAAACTCATGAAGGAAAAGCACTTTTTAGAACTATTGCAACCGACATTGCGCATTTGGTCAAAAAGTACAAAGGCTCGTTGAGCGGAGAACATGGTGACGGAAGACTACGCGGAGAATTTATTCCGCTCATGCTGGGAAATGAAATTTATGAGTTATTTGTTCAGATAAAAAAAGTTTGGGATCCTTGGGGTGTTTTTAATCCTGGGAAAATCGTGAATACGCCTCCTATGGATACAAGTCTGCGATATACAGCAGGGCAGGAGACACCAATGCCTGAAACGTATTTCGATTTCTCAGAACACAACGGAATTCTTCGTGCAGCGGAAATGTGCAACGGTTCTGGCGATTGCAGAAAAACAGAGAAAAGCGGTGGTACAATGTGTCCGAGTTATATGGCTACTCGAGATGAAAAACATACCACTCGAGCACGTGCAAATATGCTCAGAGAAACCATTACAAACTCATCAAAAACCAATAAGTTTGATGATGAAAATCTGTTGGAGGTTTTGGATTTATGTTTAAGCTGTAAAGGCTGTAAGTCGGAATGTCCTTCTAATGTGGATATGGCAAAATTGAAAGCCGAAACTCTACAGCAATATCATGATAAAAATGGAGTAAAATTTAGATCTAAACTAATTGGAAATACGCCAAAAATTAATCAGCTGTTTGCCTCAGCTCCGTGGTTGTATAATTTATCTGCTAAAGGAATTATTGGAAATTGGATTAAAAAAGGAACTGGTTTTGCCACAGAAAGACAATTGCCTTTAATGCACAAGATTACTTTTGCAAAATGGATAAAAAACTACAGTCAAATAGGTGATTTTAGAAACGGAAATGTCTATTTGTATAATGACGAGTTTCTGAACTATTATGATGTTGAAATAGGGCAGACGGCGGTAAAACTTTTAAATAGATTAGGTTATAAAGTTCTAATTCCTAAAATTGGAATTAGCGGAAGAACGTATCTTTCTAAAGGAATGCTGAAAGAAGCACGAGAGATTGCAGAACAGAATATTAGAATTTTTGAAACCGAAATTCCAAACGATGGTATTTTAATCGGAATTGAGCCTTCGGCAATACTTTCATTTCGTGATGAATATCCTGATTTGTGTCGTGGTGATTTGAAAGTAAAAGCAAAAAAAGTAGCAACTAAAACTTTTTTGATTGAAGAATTCTTGGCTAAAGAGTTGGATGCAGGAAAAATTACGTCAGATAGCTTTACAGACCAAAGAGAAAGAGTTCGTATGCATGGGCATTGTTTTCAGAAAAGCTTATCGTCTTTAGTGCCACTTAAAAAGATACTTTCACTGCCTAAGAATTATACTGTTTTAAATATTCCAAGTGGCTGTTGCGGTATGGCAGGTTCTTTCGGTTATGAAAAAGAACATTATGATATTTCGATGAAAATTGGAGAACTGGTTTTGTTTCCGACAATTAGGGCAGAAGAAAGCGCCACATTAATTTCTGCTTCAGGAACTAGTTGTAGACATCAAATTGCTGATGGTACAGGAAGAAAAGCGCAACATCCGGTTGAAATATTATTTGAGGCTTTGAAATAAATATCGTTGTGGATATTCGTTGTGTAGACGCACTGCGGTGCGTCTCTACAGATATGCTTTGTGTATAAATTAATCTGTTTATATCTGCTAAATCTGTGAGATAAAAAAACTATATGTAGAATTATCTCTCGCAGATCTCGCAGATTTTGCAGATTTTTTTTTAAATCTGCGTGAAAACAAACTATTCTCAAAAAAAACAAACCTCCAAGTATATTTTGGAGGTTTGCATCAAAAAACAATAATTCAAAAAAAATTATAACTTAATATTTATCGTAGAACCATCTTTTATGACCTTATTCATTAAAAGTTTCTTACCGTCAGTTATTTTTAATTTTAGGTTTTTACCAGCTCTTTCGACTGTAATGTCAAAATCGTGTTCAAAGGCATGAATCTGTTTTAATTTCATAGTATTCCAAGATTTTGGAAGACGAGGTGTAAGATCAAAACTACGCAAACCTGTCGGACGAATACCAAATAATCCCTCTGTAAAAATTCGGCAATATAAACCGCTTTCAGCCGAAAGATGACGTTGATCGCCTTCTGGATAGGCTTCTACAGGATACGGAACGTGATCTCCCAATAAGCGACGATCAGAATAATAATGTAAAAAATCAAGCGCTTTATCTGTCTCGCCAGCAGCAAGAACTCCTCTTAAAGCATACAAAGTAGAGCGATCCCAGAATATCTTATCTCCGGCAACACTTGCAAGACCATCTTTTGTCCATAATCTAGGAGAAAATAATGCGTCTATCGTTCCGTTTTTTCGATCATAAATGCCCATTGTAAGTGGCGTACAGATCCAAGCTCTTAAGACATCATTTTCTTTATAGTATTTGTAGGTTTCAAAGCCTTCAACTTTAGCTCCAAAGTATTTTTCTATAGCTGTTTTTAATTTTTCAGCTTCGACTTTATATGCTTTTAGCTGTGTTGCATTTTTTCCTAAAACGTTGCCTAGGTAAACTGCAGAATTTAAAGCATCATAATACAAAGAAGAAGTATTCAAATTGGCTTTTCCTGCTGGAAGACGTCCTTCAAGTTCATCAGAATCTGAAGCAACTATGCCATCAGCATTTATTTTTCTGTGACAGTATTCTAAGCACCATTCAATTAATGGCCACAATTGTTTTGCTTCGTCTGTATTTCCTCTAGAAAGCGCGTAACGAGCAGCTCCGTACGCAATCATCGCGCCATCTCCGCGATCTCCTGCGCCAGCCCAAATATCTGTTCCCTCTGCAACAATAGAACTCGGAATCGCTTTATAATCCTTGTTCATAAATTTGGCAAATTGAAGGTAAGCATTTAAAGATGCTTGATTTCCATATTCATATCCTAAATAAGGGAAAAATGGACCAATATATTCCGCTTGATCATTTGCCCAAATGGCGGCATAATACGATTCTCCACCAGGACCGTGCATTGGACCGCCTTTGGTTTCAAAAATACTTTCTGCCGCTCTGATTTTCGCGAAAGCAAATTCGGTATTCAAAACCTGATCTGGTGTTTCCAAAATCAATTTGCTCCATATTTCGCGAATCAATTCTAAACGTTTGTTTTTTTCATCTTCAGCATTTACAGCAGGAACTGTTTCGTTTGCTTTAATGCCTGAATAGATAACAGAAAAGCTAACAGTTTCATTTGGTTTAAGATTAAAACTTCCATTATTAATAAGATCAGCATGTATAGTGTAACTGCCTTCTGTTCCTTTAGCTGAATCTGTGGTATAAACCGCATTCGATTTTGGAATTTCTACAATACAGTTTTTATCAGAACTGTTTTTAAGGGTATAAATTTCATTATAAACCGATAAAGCTGTAGAAGGAAAAAATTGTCTGGTAAGCTCAAGATTGTCTGTTTTACTTTTAACTAATAATGTTCCGTTAAGAGTCAGCGAGATTGTTTTTTCTGCTGGAATTGGTTTGTAATTTACGGTAACAAGGTTAAAAGCATCCTGCGCAAACTGACGTGTTAAACTGGCATGGGTATTATTCGGAATGGTTCTCAGCATTGGCCAAACCAAACTGCGTGTAGCATGAAAAGAACCATCCGCTGCGACGCCATATCTCAGAACGCACGAGATTCTTTTACCGCTCATTTCGATATGATCATCATGTGGAATTGTGTTGTTTATTTGCCAAGAAATAGAACCATCAGTATTAATTTGCCAACGTTGGTCGTTTTGTGAAAATCCCGTATTTGTAATAAAGCAGAATGCCATAAGGACAAATAAGATAGATTTAAGTTTTTTTCTAGAAGATATCTTCATAGCATTTGTTTTTTTAATTGTTATCCAATGTATTAGTAGTACGCTGGATGAGTTGTTTTTTAGCGACAAGCTGCCGTTATTTTTTGTCCAGGATTCACACGAATTGTAATAGCAGTGTAGGGATTTCCCTTGTTATCCTTTTCATGAATTACGGCAGCTTTTTTTTCATTTATAAAAATAGAATTATAATTTCCAGTAAACATAGCTTTCCATTCTATAAAATTTTCGCCTTTGTTGTGTAGTGTTGTTGTTTGGTTTTTGTGTTTTACAGCTAATGTTGTCTGTAGCACTGGTAAATTGTCGACCTCAGAAACGCTATCTTTTTTTCCTCGATTTACTGTTGTTATTATTTTTTTTGATGCATCTGGCTCTATTCCCATACAACCATGAATGATGCCTTCAATTACGCCGTATGAAACTTCTGGATATTCTCTTCTTTTGGTTTCAGGGGCGGTTAAGTGTAAAATGTATTCGTAGGCTTTATCTTCATAGCCATATTTATACAATAGAAAAGGAAGATAAGAGGCATTTTCTACATTGCTTTTTGCAGAAATAATGTTCTTAATTGTTTTTTCGGTTCTGTCTGCATTTGTTAAAGCATCGAACCATAATAAAAATAGTTCGCCAAAATCTTTACTGAATTTGCCGTCAGCAGTGTAAATTACATTATAAGCCGAAGCATTTTGATCCCACCAGATTTGTTCTATCTGCTCTTGATATTGTATTGCTTTTTTCTCAAAGAAAGCTGCTTTTTCAAATTGCGCTTTTTCTTTTAAAATAGAAGAATAGGTAAGCAAACCACGATAAATTGCTGCAACCAGATCGACCCCCATTTTTAGACCAGGAATGCCTTCAGAATAGGAAGCCAGTCCTCGACATTTATGAAAATCGTCTTTAATATTGAATGGAGCAGGAGAGTTTACAAATTCTGGTCTTGTCAATAATGATTCCGATTCGAGATTCCAGCGTTTTATATATGCTGTCGAAGATTTTTCGAAGAAATTCTCAAACTCAGGATTTTTGATATAACCTTCATCTCCAGTCCATAAATACAATCTCCAGCAAGCAAATATGATATCAAAATTGCTGTTAAGATTGTACCAGAATTCTTTGTCGTTTCTGTAATCTTCGGGAGCAGGTTTTCCATATTTATTGATTTCCCAATAAGAGCACCAGTCTTTATTTTCTGAAATGTTTTTAGCAAATAGCGAAAGCATATTTTTATTTTCGTTACTCAATCCAAGAATTTCTGCGCCAATGCTCTGATGCGATACGTCTCGCATGCAAAATGCAGATCTAGAAGGCAGAGCCGCTTCATACCATGGTCCAACAGGATCATTAGAATTTCCTTTATAGCTCAAGGCCATATTTTTGGCACGCTCAAAAGCAAGCTGAAGTGCAGAATCTGAAGATTTGAAAGTAACGGTTTCTTGACTAAATGCATTCAAAAAGAAACAGCAATGAGCCAGTAAAACTAAAAAGTGATTTTTCATAGAGCTATTTTCGATTTGGATTTTGGTTTGAATACATTTTAAAAGCAAACCCATCCCCCTAGATGGGTTTGCTTAATTGGTTATAGTTAATTATAACCAGGGTTCTGGGGTAAACCTGTTCTGTTAATTTCATCTCTAGGTATAGGAAGCAGATAATGTTGTGGTTTGAAAATCCTTTCCTGAACTTTGGAGTACGTGTAAGTTTTAGAACCGTCACTGTTTTTAGTAATAATTACTCCCATTAATGGTTTGTTTTCAGTTTCTTCGGCTATTTTCCAACGTCGTACGTCATAGTAGCGGAATCCTTCAAGACATAATTCAACTTGTCTTTCGTTGCGGATTTTATTCTCTAAAGCTGTTCCTGTTAAACCAGTTAACGGATTTGTTATTCCTGCGCGCTGTCTTAATAAATTAAGGTATTGAATTGCAGTTCCTTCATGCCCCAATTTAAATTCTGATTCAGCATAGTTCAGATATATTTCTCCTAAACGAGAAATAATCCAAGCTTTATTAGTTTGCGTTTCATTATTGTAATTGTACGTTGTATCGCAATATTTACGGAAAGTATAACGAGTTTTACTAGCATTCCAAGTATCCCAACCTTGAGGAGAATCTAAACCTCCTTCGTAGAATTCAGCTTTATTTGAACTTCCTGCATCATAACGATCTTGAAAGAATTCAGGTTTTCCGTAAGCACGTCCGTCGTATACAATATTTTTATAAAAACGCGGATCTCTGTTTACATACGGTTTTTGAGGATCGTAACCAGATGTTGGGTCAGTAATGTCTTTTCCGTCAGCTGTTCCGTAAGCATCAATATGGCTTTGGCTTGGCGCAAAATTGGCCCATCCGTGAAAACCACTCGGAGAATTAAACATTTCTACACCATTAAATGCGCTCCATTGCGGATCTTTACTAGACAAACGAGAGAAGATAACTTCTGAATTGTTGGTAGTGAATAAATCTTCATACTTTTTATCGTAAAGCGAATATATATTTAAATCCATAACCGCTTTTGCAGCGTCTGATGCTTTTTTCCATTTTGCCAAATCATTAGAAGGATTCCATTGCGGACTTGCGGCATAAAGCAATGTTCTTGATTTGATAGCAAGTGCAGCCCCTTTTGTAACTCTTCCAAGATCTGTAGCTGTTAGAGGAAGTAATTCGGCAGCTTTGTCCAATTCTCCCACAATAAAGTCAACGCATTGATCATAAGAACTGCGGTCTACTTTAAAATCACTATTTAACTCAAAAGGTTTAGTAACAAGAGGAACCCCACCGTAATCACTAGTTAATTTGAAGTATGCATAAGCTCTTAAGAAAAGCACTTCGCCTTTTAATCTGTTTCTCCAAGCTTCATCTCCAGGTACATTATCAATTCGAGACAAAAAGATATTGCAATTTTGAATAGTAGCATAAGTAGGTTTCCAAGTATTGAAATCTCCTGCGTTGTCTGGAGTAAGAGCACCAGAATTAAGATTCCACACATCATAATCGTTAAAATTATTAAAGGCTTCATCACATGCAGTAGATAAGATCCAGCTTCGATTTGTTTTGTCGTTCCAGTTGTGCTGAGTGCTTGGTAATACCGTATATAAGTTATTAGCGAAAGCTTCTGTAAGTTTTAAGTCGTTCCATACATTTTCATCAGTGTAAGAATCCAAAGGAGCTTTGTCTAATGGATCTTCGCTACAGGATGTTACCGCAGCAATAGCAATAAAAAGAGCCGCCGCAATTACTGCTTTCTTTTTTATATTAAATAGTTTATTGATTTTATAATTTTTCATGTCTTGATCTTTTTACCTTGTTATAATTCAATGCTTACACCGATTCTGTAGATACGGGTTTGTGGATAAATTACGCCCGTTTTACTGTTTGTTTCAGGGTCTAAATTGTATTGTTTCATGTGGTCAATAGAAAACAAATTAGTTCCTCCAGCATAAAATCTCGTATTTAATATTCCGAATCTAGACAAGACTTTTTCTGGTAATGTATAGGAAACTTCTAAAGATTTTAATCTGAAGAATGATGCGTCTTTTAGCCAAAAGTCAGCTTCAATATTGTTTCTCGGATCAGAATCATTGAATGCAACAGGGTATTTAGAATTTGGATTATCTGCTGTGTATCTGTCGTCGTACAACCATCTTGGAGGCGCTACAATAGCTCCTTGAGCTTGTGGAAGTATTACTTGTTTTGCTTTTGCCTGTCCTGTCCAAAGCATATCTATAGAAAAACCTTTGTATTCAGCTCTCATAGGAATACCATAAGCAATTTTTGGTGTTGCAGATTCTGGAATTCTTACTTTATCATTAGAAGTGATGTTTCCGTCACCGTCAGTATCTTTTACCCAAAGATCACCTGGTTTTGCTCCTTCAAAATGAGGAGAACCGTCAACTTCTGCCTGAGTACGGTAAATTCCGTTTGTTTGGTATACTAGCCAAGAATCGATTGCTCTTCCAGTTGATTTTTGCCAAGCCGGAATGTTTGCTGCTTCATCGCGAAATAATACTTCACTTTGTGCATAAGTAAAGTTAAAACCAACACTATATTTAAAACTATTGATATGATCTGCATAATTAACAGACCAGTCAGTTCCTCTGTTTACCGTTTTTCCGATGTTTTCTTTTGGAAGAGATAATCCTGTGTACAAAGGCACAGAAGCATTTCTCGCTGCTAAAATATCAGATCTTTTATTGCTGAAATAGTCAAAAGTTGCCGTTAATTTATTGCCGAAGAACCCAAAATCAAATCCGATGTTTTTAGAATCTTGAATTTCCCAAGTAATATTTGGGTTCGGAGTAGAAGAAAGATAAATACTATTGTTTAACGTATAATCTGATCCAAAATAGCTGTAAAGTTGCTGATCTGTTGTTAGCTGATATCTTGTTAAGAAAAGATATTGGTTAAGATAATCTACACCATTAATGGTTTCTCTCAAATCGTCATTCCCCATTCTTCCCCAAGAAGCTCTTATTTTAAGCTGGTCAATTAATTTGATGTTATTTTTGAAGAAAGGCTCTTCAGAGATTTTCCAACCAGCACTAATAGCAGGGAACATACCCCAACGAGTTGAAGAAGGGAAGTTGAATGATCCATTATAGCGAGCAGTAACTTCTGCAAAATATTTATCGTCAAAATTGTAAGCAACTCTTCCAAGGAAACTTTCACGTCCGTCTTGATATGCGCCACCTGTAGCATTTTGTCCTTTAGTGCTTCCAGTAAAAATCTGATCCAATTGATCGCTCAATAAATCTCTTCTATAAGCATACGTTTGAGTTTTGTCCATTGTAGTCTGCTCATATCCAACAAAAGCATTTACCGCGTGTTTGTTGAATTTACGATCGTAGGCAAGTTTTGCGAAATATGTATTTTGATTCGCAATTCGCTCTTCTTGCATAACGCTTGTTATGCTCGTGCTGTTTTTTACGTTATTATAACTGTCATTGGTTTTGTCGTAAGAATAAGCATCCCACGGTTTTGTGAATTTCTTTTCACTGCGAACATTATAGTCAAATGCTGCATATCCGCTAAGTGATAATCCCTCAGTTATTCTTGGCAATTTTAATTCAAATCCAATTTTTGGATTTACAATTAAGTTTACCACGTGATCATAACCTGCCGCTGGTGAAGACATTAAAATTGGGTTTCTACCATTTGTAATACCCGATGATGGCGAGCCGTTTTTCCAATAAGCAGGAATAAAAGGATACATACTAACCGTTTCGTGCATGATACTTCCAATGCTTACTGCTGGGTAGTTTCTGTCTTCTTTACGAGTAGCAATGTCTAAGTTTACCTTAAAGTTCGAAGTGATATTAACATCAATGTTTGATCTTAAATTGAACTGTCTGTATCTCTCGTCACTGTACCTAAGGTTACTTTCCTGATTTAAGTATTGTCCAGAAAAGAAATATTTAACCTGTTCATTACCGCCATTTACAGAAAGTGAAAGGTTAGCTTGTGGAGCATCTTTTCTATAAACCTGCTTCATCCAGTCTGTACTGGTGTAATTTGGATCATTTCCAGCTTTGTATTTGTCAATTTCTGCCTGAGTATAAGGAAGCGTTGTCCCTTTATGAGCATTCAGTTCGTTATAATACGTCATGTATTCCCACGAATTAACTCTTTCACCCATTCTGGTTAACTGCTGAATACCATAAGATCCGTCAACTTTGATTGTTGGAGCACCAACTTTTCCTCTTTTGGTAGTTACCAGAATAACCCCATTTGCAGAACGAACTCCATAAATAGCTGCCGATGCATCTTTTAGAACTGTTACAGATTCAATATCATCAGGGTTTATCCTGTTCAAATCACGATCGGGAATTCCATCCACAACTACAAGCGGACTTGTCCCTCCTCCAAAAGAGTTAAAACCTCTAATTAAAAGAGTAGAGCTGTCATCACCAGGCCTTCCAGAACGGTTACTGGCAATTACTCCAGACATGCGTCCGGCAATTCCGTTAGATACGTTTGCAGATGCATTTTGAGTTAAAACACCTCCTTTAATTGATGCAATTGCTCCCGTTGTAGAAGCTTTTTTCTGCGTTCCATACCCAACGACAACAACTTCATTTAAGGTTTGATTCTGCTCTACAAGCTGAATGCTTACTGCGTCGTCTGCACGAACTTCTTTTGTTAAAAATCCAGTATAAGAAAAAACAAGAATGCTGTTGGAGTCTGGAACTTCGATAGTAAAATTACCGTCAAAGTCTGTTACAGCTGTAATTTTTGTTCCTTTTACCAGAATGTTTACACCAGGAAGCGGTTCTCCTTGTGAGCCAGTTACTTTTCCCTTTATTAGTTTTTCTATGGCAAAAGATGTGCTTTTGCTGTTTGTCAGAGCTAAATTAGTAGTCAGTTTGTTAGAGAATTTACTCTCTTTTAACTCTGCTGCAAAAGAAGTTTGTAAAGTAAGGGCCAGTAAGGCTCCTGATGTTAGTTTGGTTATCTTCCATTTTTCAGAAGAGAGCCAATCTTTTGTTGGTTTTTGTTTGGTTAATAAAATCATGTTTTGTTGGTTTTTGTTGGTTAGTACTTTATTCTCTCATAGTCCGTTTTTTATCTATTTTTCATTTTGGAGAAACAAAATGCCTTGAGCTCCTGCAGATTGTTTGTGAAAAAAGAGATAAATGTGCAATCCAAATGTATAAATGTTTCTAAGTCAACACATACCAGTGCCTACCAGTTTTTTGCGATATTTGTAAAAAACACGATTTATTTACGATAATATTAAAAGTAAAGTGGGTAATATATGCATAAAATACAAATCAAGGTTATTTGAATAAATAGCTATATATTCTTGTTTTTTGCAGATTATTTTACTCTTGTTTATTTGCGGATTCTTTTTTTTGAATAAGAGGAATGAATGGGTGTGATAGAATGATGGTTTTAATTTTTAAAAGTGGTTAATATAGTATCAGAATTTTCTTTTTGGAATAATTTTGAATTTTTTAAATAGTTTTATTTTTTTAACCATACCAGTCGGTAATTTTAAGCTAATATGTAGGACTAAGCTTGTAAATGTTTTGTCCTGTTTTACGATTAAGAACCTTTTTTAGGTAATAAAATATCATAATCGATAAAAAAGTGTATAAAAATTATCAAAAGTCTATTTTTGAAATATTTTGCTTTTAATATTGAAAAAGCAACGCAGTAAGACGCAATAATTGGATTTAATTATATTTTGCTATTTTTGGACTTCATTTCTTCATAATTTAAAAATGGTCTACCAGAGCTCAAAACCATTTTTATTATGAATTATACCAACTATGTTCCTCTATAGGTATAATTAAATGAATTTTTTCTCGTGGTTTGATTGATAAATGTGATGTACGGAGTTTCGATAGAATTTCAATTATAATCTGAAAAAGATTGTTTTTGGCTTCTTTTTAGAAATCTTCAAAAACGAATATTCACTATTGTTAATTAAAATTTTTATGAAAAAAGCACTATTTCTATTAGTTCTGACCACTCTCTTTTGGAAGGCTAATGCACAAAATGATCCCATCGCTATTGAAACCCAGAATACGGCATTAATCTTAAAAGTGGCAAAAAACGGATTGCTTTATCAATCTTATTTAGGAGCAAAACTGGAAGTTTCGGCATATAATGTACTTTCTAAAGAAACAGAAAGAACATTTGTTATAAACGACGGAAATCCGTTGCTTAATTTAAGACATCAAGTGTATCCAACTTACGGAACCGATAATTTATTTGAATCGGCTATCCGTATGACACATAATGACGGAAACCCTGCTTTGGAGTTAGTGTACGTAAGCCATCAGACAGCAAAAATAGATGGCAATACTACTGAAACTAGTATAAAAATGAAAGATCCAGTTTATCCTGTAGAAGTGACTTTACATTATAAAGCTTTCTATAAAGAGAATGTTATTGAGCAATGGACTGAAATTGTACACCGCGAAAAGAAACCAATAACGTTGTACAACTATGCTTCGTCTATGCTGCATTTTGATGCGGATAAATATTGGCTGAGTCAGTTTCATGGCGATTGGGCTAAAGAAGTTAGAATGCAAGAAAGCGAATTAACCAGGGGAGCCAAAGTAATTGATTCTAAATTGGGAGTACGAACTAATATGTACCAGACGCCAGTTTTCTTTTTAGCATTAAACGACAAAGCCAAAGAAGATAGTGGCGAGCTTGTTGCGGGAACAATCGCTTGGTCGGGAAATTTTAAATTTACTTTTGAGCTTGACAATAAAAATTCGTTAAGAATTAGTTCTGGAATTAATCCGTTTGCTTCAGAATACAGTCTTCAGCCTGACGAAGTTTTTACGACTCCTTCTTTTATTTATACTTTTTCAAACAAAGGAAAAGGGCTGGCGAGCAGGAATTTACATTCTTGGGCAAAAAACTATGGTGTGAAAGATGGCGACAAACCTCGTTTGACTTTACTGAACAATTGGGAAACTACCTTTTTTAATTTCGATGAAAAGAAACTGACAGAAATGTTTGAAGACTCTAAAACATTGGGTGTCGATATGTTTTTATTAGACGACGGATGGTTTGGAAATAAATACCCGAGAAGCGGTGATAAATCTGGTTTGGGAGATTGGCAGGCAACAAAAACAAAACTGCCAAATGGTCTTGGTTTTTTAATGCAGCAGGCAGAGAAAACTGGAGTGAAATTCGGAATTTGGATTGAACCCGAAATGGTTAATCCGAAAAGCGAATTGTATGAAAAGCATCCAGATTGGGTTTTAAAATTGCCAAATAGAGAGGAGAGTTATTACAGAACACAATTGGTTTTGGATTTATCGAATCCTAAAGTGCAGGATTTTGTGTTTAAAACGGTAGATGATATTATGCAGACAAACGGCGGGGTGGCATTTTTTAAATGGGATTGCAACCGAATGATGACTAATGCGTATTCTACTTATTTAAAGAATCAGCAATCTCACTTATTTATTGAATATACTAGAGGTTTATATAAAGTTTTAGAAAGGATTAAAACAAAATATCCGCATTTACCAATGATGCTTTGCGCAGGAGGCGGAGGAAGAACAGATTATGCATTCTTAAAATATTTCACAGAATTTTGGGCTAGTGATAATACCGATCCTTACAATAGAGTATTTATTCAGTGGGGGTATTCGCAGTTTTTTCCAGCTTTTACGATTTGTAATCACGTAACATCATGGGGAAATCAGTCTATTAAATTCAAAACAGACGTTGCTATGATGGGTAAATTAGGTTTTGATATTAATGTAAAGGAACTGAAAGAAAAAGAATTAAAATATACTCAGGATGCAGTTGCCAATTATAAAAGATTAAGCCCTGTAATATGGCATGGCGATATGTACCGAATTGTTTCTCCTTATGAAGACAGTCGCGCTGTATTAATGTATGTTGACGAATCAAAAAACAAAGCTGTTTTATTTTCGTATACGCTTCATCCGCTTTACGATCCGCAATATAATTTGGTTCGTTTTCAAGGTTTAGACGCCAATAAAACGTATAAAGTAGAAGAAATTAATTTAATGCCTGAAGCAAAGAATACGCTGCAAGAATCTGGAGCATCTTTTACAGGAGATTATTTAATGAATGTCGGATTAAGAGTTTCTTCTTCAAAAGTTGAATCGAGTGTAGTGCTTGAAATTACAGCAGTATCTGGGAAATAAAAAGTTATTCTATACAATAAAACAGCTGTTTAATATCGTTTAAAACAACGAGATTAAACAGCTGATTTATTTTTAGCCCAAAGGAATATCTGTAGAGACGCACAGCAGTGCGTCTACACAAAGTATATCCGCAATATATTAGACGCAATGCAGTGCATCTCTACGTTTTTTTTCTTTCACAGATTTTAAAATCCTTTTAATCTAAATAATCTGTGGCTAAAAAACTTTGCGGTTTGGCAACTTTGCGAGCATTTATCTCCCGCAGATTTAGCAGATTGTGGAGATTTTTCTACATCTGTTTTAATCATTATAAATCTGTGCGAAACATTTGTGCTTATGAATTACAAGTTCAGTTTTCTATATTGCAAAGGCGAAAGCTGTTTTAATTCCTTAAACTTTCGGTTAAAATTGGAAATATTATTGAACCCGCATAATTCGGCAATTTCCAAAACAGAGAGTTCTTCATTATTAGATAATAACTTTGCGGCTCTCTCAATTCGTACTTCAATTAGAAATTGAAAAAATGACTTGTTGGTCCGGACCTTAAAATACCGGCAAAAGGCATTTTTTGTCATACTCGCAATAGAAGCAATTTCATCAAGTGTGATGTTTTTATGAAAATTGGTCATTACATATTCAAATACAATCTGCATTCTTTTCCCTTCGTTATCCGTAATTTTCTTTTGATACAAATAATTAGATAGTGGAGTCGTGTCTGATGTAGATAGCCATTTTAGAATATCTAGAAATAATATAAAACGAGTATAGCTATCGGCTTTTTTTAGCTTCTTGAAATATTTGACAACCTTTTTTGGTGCGTTATGGATTATAAATCCGTTTTTACTGCTTTCTAAAATAGGATGGATATTTCTAAAAGTTGACAATTCAAAAAAATCTTTTCCGAACGAATTGAAGGTGAAAAATAAAGTACGCATTACAGAAATCACATTTTCCTGAACATCGCTTCTAAACACATGTGGCAAATTGCTTCCAATTACTAATATATCACCTTCACGGTATTGCGAAATAGTATCGCCGGCAAAAACGGCTCCTTCTCCTTTTTCTATAAAACTAATTTGAATTTCTTCATGCTGATGCAATTTATCATAAAATGAAACTTCGATATCTTCTTGATATATAAGGGGATCTTCTCCAGATTTTGGAATTTTGAATGGGAAAACTTTCATATAGTGGTTAGTTAGTTATAATCAAATATATTGCATTTGAATAAAAAAATGATGCTATAATGTTCTGTTTTTTAAGTTTTGGTCCTATAGAGGGTAATATAGTATCGTTTTGTGGTAATTTTTAAAGGGTGCGCTCTATTGTTTCTAGATAATTTTGGCCTTAATAAAAAATTAAAATTATGAGTATTCAATGGAATGGCGTTATGCCAGCGGTAACTACAAAGTTTACTGCAGATGACAAATTAGACTTCAATATGTTTGAAGTTAATATGAAGGCACAATTAAATGCTGGAGTTTCAGGAATTATTTTAGGAGGCACTTTAGGTGAAGCCAGCACACTTTTAGAAGAAGAAAAAAGAGAATTAGTAAAACATACTGTTGCACTAACAGAAAATAAAGTGCCTGTAATTATGAACATTGCAGAGCAGTCTACAAAAAATGCAATTTTAGCTGCCAATAAAGCTGAACAAGATGGAGCAAAAGGATTAATGATGCTTCCTCCAATGCGTTACAAAGCATCTGATTTTGAAACGGTTACTTTCTATAGTGAAGTGGCAAAAAATACTTCACTTCCTATTATGGTTTACAACAATCCGATTGACTATAAAATTGAAGTGACATTAGATATGTTTGAAGAGTTATTAAAATATGACAACATTCAGGCAGTAAAAGAATCAACTAGAGATATTTCTAATGTTACTAGAATGATCAACCGTTTTGGAGATCGTTTAAAAATATTATCAGGAGTTGATACGCTAGCATTAGAAAGTCTATTTATGGGTTCTGACGGATGGGTTTCTGGATTGGTTTGTGCTTTTCCTGAAGAAACAGTGGCAATTTATAAATTAGCAAAAGCGGGAAGATTTGATGAAGCTTTGAAAATCTACAGATGGTTCTTGCCTTTATTAGAATTGGATATTAATGCATTTTTGGTTCAGAATATCAAATTAGCAGAAGTTGCAACAGGAATTGGTTCAGAATATGTTCGTGCGCCAAGATTGCCATTGCAAGGAGCAGAAAGAGAAAGAGTTTTGGCAATTATTGCTGAAGGACTACGTACTAGACCAACTTTACCAGACTATAAAAATTTATAGTAGCATATTAAAGATTGGCTTAGCTTTTTAGTTTTCAGTCTCGGTTCTCAGCTTTCAGTCGCAGTCTCAGTTTTTCAGTTTCCATTTACAGTCAGGGTTTTCGGTAGCTGTGTTTACTGGGGCTGCGACTGAAACTTGAGACTAAAACCGTAGCTGAAAACTAAAATTGCTCTTAATTCATTTATAAGAAAAAAAACATGATTACAGGAAAAAATTATATAGGAAGCCAGCTAAAGGCAGGTGGAACAAAAATACTAAAAACGTTTAATCCGCTATTGAATACAGAAAATCCATGGGTTTTTACTGAGGCAACTCAAGATGAAATTGAGGAAGCAGTTGCGTTAGCCAATCAAGCATTTGCGAGTTATAAAAATTATTCGGGTATAGAAAAAGCTAAATTTTTGAACGCTATTGCTGATGAAATTTTAGCATTAGGAGACGATCTTTTAGTTCAGTACTGCACCGAATCGGGTTATCCGAGAGGCAGAGCAGAAGGAGAACGAGGAAGAACAATCGGACAATTGAAAGCTTTTGCCGATATGCTTACAGAAGGAAGCTGGGTACAAGCCACAATAGATACTGCAATAACCGACAGACAGCCTGCGCCAAAAGAAGACTTACGCAAAATGTTAGTGCCTTTAGGACCAATTGTGGTTTTTGGATCAAGTAATTTTCCTTTTGCATTCTCTACAAGCGGAGGAGATACGGCTTCGGCTTTGGCTGCAGGTTGTCCTGTTATTGTAAAAAGCCATTCTATGCATATAGGAACGGGTGAAATGGTTGCTTCTGCAATTATTAAAGCAGCTCAGAAAACCAATATGCCAGAAGGTGTTTTTTCTAACCTTATTGGTGACGGAAGAACGCTTGGAACAAGTTTGGTAAAACATCCATTGGTAAAAGGAGTAGGTTTTACGGGAAGCATTAAAGGCGGACGTGCTCTGTGCGATTTAGCTGCACAGCGTCCAGAGCCAATTCCAGTATTTGCCGAAATGGGAAGCATAAATCCAGTAGTACTTTTACCAAACGCATTGAAAAAAAACAGCCAAAAATGGGCGACAGCCTATGCAGGTTCTATCACTTTAGGAGCTGGGCAATTTTGCACGAATCCTGGTTTATTGCTAGCTTTAAAAGGAGAAGAATTAAATGAGTTTACAGAAAATCTAGATCAAGCAATCGAAAAAATTACGCCAGGCTGCATGCTTCATCCTTCTATTTATGCTGATTTTAATAACGGAATTGCAAAAATAGAAGAACAAAATGGAGTTTCAAGAATAGCTCAGTTTAAAGGTGAGACAACACCAAATCACGGTGCTTCAACTGTTTTGAAAGTTGATGGGAAAGAATTTTTAAAGAATGCAGCATTACATAATGAAGTTTTTGGTCCTTTTTCAATTTTAATTGAATGCGAAAATGAAACTGAATTAATAGAAGTAATTTCGAAGTTGGAAGGACAGCTAACAGGTACAATTATAAGTGAAGAGAACGAAATTGACACCCACAAAGAAATAATTGGCGCTTTACAGAATCGTGTAGGTCGCTTAATATATAATGGTGTCCCTACAGGAGTAGAAGTTTGTGCTTCTATGCTTCATGGCGGACCTTATCCTGCATCTTCAGATTCACGTTACACAGCAGTTGGAATAGACGCAGTTTACAGATGGGTCCGTCCAGTAAGTTTTCAGAATTGGCCAGACCATTTACTGCCAGCTGAATTACAAAATGAGAATCCGTTGCAAATTGTTCGTACAGTAAATAATAAACTAACACTATCTCAAATATAAAATGGTAAAGAAAACTTTTTTTTGCGTAGATGCTCATACGTGCGGGAATCCGGTTCGGGTTGTTGCTGGTGGCGGACCAAATCTACAAGGTAATTCGATGAGCGAAAAACGGCAGCATTTCTTAAAAGAATATGACTGGATTCGTAAAGGCTTAATGTTTGAACCGAGAGGACATGACATGATGAGTGGCAGTATATTGTATCCGCCAAGTAATCCTGAGAATGATTTTGGAATTCTGTTTATAGAAACTTCTGGATGTCTGCCAATGTGCGGACACGGAACAATTGGAACTATTACAATTGCTGTCGAAGAAGGTTTGGTGACTCCAAAAGTTCCTGGAATTATTAAAATGGAAGCGCCTGCAGGTTTAGTGCACATCGAATATCAGCAAACAGGCAAAAAAGTAGATTGGGTACGTCTGACCAACGTTAAATCTTATCTAGCTGCAGAAGGTCTTACTATTGATTGTCCAGAATTGGGCGAAATTGTTTTTGATGTGGCTTACGGAGGAAATTATTACGCCATTGTAGATCCGCAAAAGAATTTTTCAGGTGTTCAAGATTTTACAGCAAGTAAAATTATTCAATACAGTCAAGAAGTACGCAATAAGATTAATGAAAAATATCCAGATTATTTTATTCATCCTGAAAATAATACCATTAGAGATGTAACCCATATGTTGTGGACAGGATCGCCTATAGATGCCACTTCATCTGGCAGAAATGCAGTTTTCTATGGCGATAAAGCAATCGATCGTTCGCCATGCGGAACTGGAACATCGGCTAGAATGGCACAATTGCATGCTAAAGGGAAATTGAAAAAAGGAGAAGAGTTTATTCACGAAAGTTATATTGGAAGTAAGTTTATTGGTAAAGTCGTAGAAGAAACTTCTATTGGAGATATTCCAGCTATTGTTCCAAGCATACAAGGCTGGGCAAAAGTGTACGGATACAATAATATTATAATTGATGAAAGCGACGATCCATACGCATTTGGATTTCAGGTTATTTAAAAATCAGTTTATAATATAATTAAGCTGTTGGTTAAATTAAATTATTGTTTTTTGAATAGTCTCTAGTTTTAACTAAGGGATCTTAGAAATTGTAAATAGGATGGGCTTTAGCCAAATTAACATGGTTGTTGTTGAAGCTAAACCCATCTTTTACAATTTTGATTATCTCTATCGTCGTTAAATTAAGAGATTTTTGCATTCAGATTGGAGCTGAGAATTAAATAATAATATTCAGATATAGCCCGTGGTTTCAACCACGGGTACATATAGATTGTTTTTTGATTACATACCCGTGGTTGAAACCACGGGCTATGTTTAAAAATGGATGCAAAAAAAATCTAAGTAAAGACGAATGCAATTGATTTTAACTCAATGAAACATATAATTTGATCCAATAGTTTTAAAATATAATTAGCAGTTCAAAGAACTCTTAACGAAATAAAATTTATGAAAAAAGTTGCTGTTATTGGCGGTGGAATTATTGGCTTATGTTCTGCCTATTATCTTGCAAAGGAAGGTTACGAGGTGAGCGTATTTGATGAATCGGATATGAACAATGGCTGTTCGTACGGAAACGCAGGAATGATTGTACCATCTCACATTATTCCGCTGGCACAACCCGGTATGATTGCTCAAGGAATAAAATGGATGTTTGACAGCCGTAGTCCGTTTTATGTAAAACCACGTTTAAGTAAAGATTTGATAAACTGGGGAATGCAGTTTTATAAACATGCCAATTTGCGCCATGTAGAAAATGCAATGCCTGCTTTACGAGATCTTTCTTTATTAAGTAAAGAATTATATCAAGATTTTGCCAAAGAGAATAATTCTTTCTTCTATGAAGAAAAAGGACTTTTAATGCTTTATAAAAGTGATAAAGTAGGAGAAGAAATGCATCACGAAGGAAAAGAAGCAGAACGTTTGGGACTTGAAGTAGATTATCTGTCAAAAGCAGAAGTTGCACTTTTAGAAAAAGGAACTAATACCAATGTAATTGGAGGAGTTCATTATAAAAGTGACGCCCATTTATATCCGCAAAAATTTATGTCTTTCATAAAGGAAGAATTGGCTCGTTTAAAAGTTGAAATCCATTCTCAAACCAGCGTGAGAGATTTTGTTTTAGAAGGAAATAAAATTGAAAAAATTGTTACTGATAAAGGACTTTTTAGAACTGATGAAGTGGTCTTGGCATCAGGATCTTGGAGCCCTTTTTTGGCTAAAAAATTAAATATCTCAATTTCTATTTTACCTGGAAAAGGATACAGTTTTACATTAAAAGATAAATCCCAAAAACCTAGTATTCCATCTATTTTATGTGAAGGAAAAGTAGCCGTAACTCCAATGGCAAATGATATTAGATTTGGAGGAACTATGGAAATAACACACGCCAAAGACAACAAAATAAATGCAAACCGACTTCAGGGAATTATAAACAGCATTAATGATTTCTATCCTGATATGAAAGTAGAAATGCCAAAAACAGAAGATACTTGGTTTGGCTTTAGACCATGTACGCCATCAGGAATGCCTATTATTACTAGAGACAAAAAAGTTGTAAATTTGACCTTAGCAACAGGACATGCCATGATGGGATTAAGTCTCGCACCGGCAACAGGGAAAATTATAACAGAAATTATTTCTGGCAAACCGACTTCTGTAGCTATTGACAGATTCCAAATATAAAATATGAGATACAATGCGATTCCGGTTTCTTTGTTTATTGAAAACCGAAAAAGATTTACCGAAAAAATGCTGCCAAATAGTTTGGCTATTTTGACTTCAAACGACGTAATGCCTAATAACGCAGATGATGTTATGGGGTTTTCACAAAACAATGATTTATTTTACTTGTCTGGAATTGATCAGGATGAAACCATTTTGGTGCTTTATCCTGATGCTTTTAAAGAAGAAAACAGAGTTATACTTTTTGTAAAAGAAGCAAATGAACATACGCTTCTTTGGGATGGTAATTTTTTGACTAAAGAACAAGCAACAGCTGTTTCCGGAATCCAGAATATCAAATGGCTTCACGAATTTGAAAAGACTTTGCAGCTTTTTGCTTTTGAAGCTGACATTATTTACTTAGGTCATAATGAGCATATCAAAAGAGTAACTGCCGAAATTGAAACCAGACAAGATCGAATGATAAAATGGTGCAAAGAAAAATATCAATTGCATCAATATGATCGTGTGGCAAAAATAACTCGCGAATTGCGTCCAATTAAATCGAACGAGGAAGTTGATTTAATAAAAAAAGCTACAGCACTTAGCGTTGAAGGTTTTCATAGAATTTTAGAAGTAATTCGTCCTAATATAAACGAATATGAATTAGAAGCCGAATTGTTGTACGCCACCGTAAAAAACGGAGGAACGAGACAGGCATTTAGATCAATTGTGGCATCTGGAGTTAATGCCTGTTCGTTGCACTATAACACCAACGATGATATTTGCAGAGAGAATGAAATGGTTCTTGTTGATTTTGGAAGCTGTTATGCCAACTATAATTCTGATACCACAAGATGTATTCCGGTTAACGGAACTTTTAGTCCGAGACAAAAAGAGGTTTACGAATCTGTTTTGCATTGTTTGAAAGAAGGTTCAAAATTATTGAAGCCTGGAGTTTTATCTAAAGATTATGAACTTCAAATGGCAAAATTAATTGAAACTGAATTGGTGAAACTGGGACTTATTACAGAGGAAGAAATTAAATCTCAAGATCCAGAAAAACCTGCTTACAAGAAATATTTCATGCATGGAACTGCACATCATTTAGGACTTGATGTTCATGATGTTGGTTTGTATTCAAGACCTTTTGAAAAAGGAATGGTGCTTACTTGTGAACCTGGAATTTATATTAGAGAAGAAGGAATAGGATGCCGTTTGGAAAATGATTATCTGATAACAGAAAATGGAAATATCAATCTGAGTGAAGCCATGCCAATAGAAATCGCCGAAATTGAAAATTTAATTAAAAATAAAAAGTAAGATGAAAAAGTATTTGTTGTTTCTTCTGTTCGTATGCACCTCTGTTTTTGCGCAGAAGATTGATATTAACAATCTAAATTGGTTGCCAAATTCTCATTCTTTTTGGGTGAATCAAGACAGTAATGTAGTCATTTATGATGTTGATAAGCTAGATAAACAAAACACTATTTTATCGAAAGCGCAATTAGGAGCTGCTGGATTTACTAGCGAAATTGAGCAGTTGGTTTGGAACGATTCAAAAACAAAAGTTTTAGTTTATACTAATTCAAAGAAAGTTTGGAGAGACAATACGAGAGGTGATTACTGGTATTTTGATTTGGCTACAGGAAAAGGAAAACAATTGGGCAAAAACTTGGACGCATCATCCTTAATGTTTGCTAAATTTTCTAGCGATAATGAAAATGTTGCCTATGTTTCAAAACACAACATATATGTTGAAAATCTAATTTCTGGAAAAATCACACCAGTAACAACTGACGGTACAGATAAAATTATTAACGGGACTTTTGATTGGGTTTATGAAGAAGAGCTAGCTGCGCGTGACGGATTCAGATGGAGTCCAGACGGAAAAAGTATTGCTTTTTGGAGAGTAGATGCAACTTCTACCAAATTCCATTTCATGATTAATAATACAGATTCGTTGTATCCGACAATCATTCCAGTAGAATATCCAAAAGCAGGAGATAAACCTTCTTCTGTAAAAATCGGAGTAGTAAATATTGATTCTCTTCAAACCAATTGGTTAGATATTCCAGGTGAACCAGATAATAATTATTTAGTTCGAATGAAATGGCTGAGCAATGAGTCTATTATGGTCGTTCAGCTAAATAGAAACCAGAATCAGGTTACGATGTACGATTGTAATGCAAAATCTGGTGCGGCGAGAGTGATTTATAAAGAAGAATCAGCTGCATGGATAGATGTGTTTGACACTTCTGCTGGTGAATATGATGTTTTTCCTTGCCAGTTTGTAGACAACGGAAAAGCTTTTTTATGGAGCTCTGACGCAGATGGATGGATGCATGTTTACAAAATAAGCCTTGATGGAAAATCGAAAGAGTTAATCACTAAAACTAATTTTGATGCTTATTTTAAAGCCTATAACGAAAAAACAAAAACGATATATTTTATAGCAAGTCCAGAAGATGCTACTCAGCGTTATTTGTATGAAACGAATTTAAGTTCGAAAAAGACAAAAAGAATAACTCCAGCAATTTTTGATGGTACAAACCGATATGTTTTTTCTACAGATGCAGCTTATGCAAGACACACCAATTTTAGCATTTCAAGAGACTACAACCAGAGATTGATTGCTTTGTCGGGGCATCAAAAGATTTATCCAAAAGAAGCAGATGTTTTTGCGGCTCCAAATCGAGATTATTCGATGGAGAAGTTTAAAGTGAAAACAGCAGATGGAGTTGAAATTGATGGAGTAATGGCAAAACCGTTAGACTTTGATCCCTCAAAAAAATATCCTGTTTTCTTTTATGTATATGGAGAACCAATGGCTACAGTGGCTAATGATAGTCCATATTTTAATGGATTCATAAGTGAGTTGATACCAAAAGGATATATCGGAATTGCGATGGATAATAGAGGAACTCCAGCGATGAAAGGAACGCAATGGAGAAAATCAATTTATAAAAATATCGGAATTATTAATACGCGTGATCAAGCAATGGCGGCCAAAGAAGTTTTAAAATGGAACTTCATTGATTCTGACCGTGTAGCAATTCATGGCTGGAGCGGTGGAGGTGCTGTAACTTTAAATCTAATGTTTCAGTATCCAGAGATTTACAAAACAGGCGTTGCCATTGCGGCAGTAACAGATCAGCATTTTTATGATAATATTTATACAGAGCGTTATATGGGATTGCCAGATGAAAATCAGGCAGCATATATTCAAGCTTCTCCTGTAACGCATGCTAAAAATCTGAAAGGAAATTTATTGTATATTCACGGAACAGGCGATGATAATGTGCATTATAAAAACGCAGAAGTTTTAATTAATGAATTGATCAAATACGATAAAATGTTTGATTTAATGATATATCCAAATCGATCTCATAGTATTGATGAAGGAGAAGGAACAGAAAAACATCTGACAGATACTTTTATCAGATTTATTGAAAAAAATTGCCCGCCAGGAGCAAAATAAAAAAAACTACATATCATAAAAAGAGAGGAGAATTTCATCAAATTGAAATTCTCCTTTTTTTATGGATTTATTTCTTTCGGTTTTGAGTTAAGTATTTGATTTTGAAATTTTTTCTAAATGGTAATATAGTAAATGTGTAATTACGAAATTGATATTTATAGGGTAATATAAGCAGGTTTTTCGGTAATATATTATCAGAAAAATTATCTAAAAAGCAAAATATTTGCCACATTAATTATAAAACCATTTTATGAAATTGAAGATTAATTTTAGAAAAATTGCAGTACTCTTTTTTGTACTGTTGACTAAACTGACTTTTGCCCAAGAACGGGTTGTGTCAGGAATTGTTTCAGATGAGAATGGAGTTCCATTGCCAGGTGTTGGAGTACTGGTAAAAGGAACTCAAACAGGTTCTCAGACTGATTTTGATGGGAAATATTCAATAAAAGCTGATGCAAATGCGGTTCTTGTGTTTAGCTTTATTGGAATGCAGACTAAAGAAGTTCCAGCACGCGGCAACAGCATAAACGTAAAAATGACCGCAGGATCTACACAATTGCAAGAAATCGTAGTTACAGCATTGGGACTTAAAAGAGAGAAAAAATCTCTTGGTTATGCAACACAAGAAATAAACGGAGATCAGCTGACAAAAATAAATACAGGTAACGTTTCTAATAATATTTCAGGTAAAATTGCTGGTGTAGAAATTAGACGAAATAATAATATCGGAGGTTCTACCAATGTTGTAATTCGTGGTACTAGTTCGTTAACGGGAAATAATCAAGCATTATGGGTTGTTGATGGAATTATATTGAATAATGACAATACCAATACAGCAGATCAAAAATCAGGTGGAAACAAAGGTGGCTACGATTACGGAAATGCTGCTTCTGATATTAATCCCGACGATATTGAAACCATGAACGTTTTAAAAGGCGCGGCGGCTACAGCATTGTACGGATCAAGAGCGTCAAATGGAGTTATTATCGTGACGCTAAAAAAAGGAAGCAAAACTAAAGGCGGACTAGGATTTGATTTTAGCTCAGGAGTTAATATTGGAGTAGTAGACAAAAAGACTTTACCAGAGTATCAAAAACAATACGGCGGAGGATATGGTGATTTTTATGGCACAGTTGATTTAGGTAGTGGTGTTCATCCTTACACAGCAACCGACGATGCGGCGTGGGGACCAAAATTTGATCCTTCATTGTTAGTTTACAACTGGAATTCGTTCTATCCAGAATTGCCAACTTACGGTAAGGCGACTCCATATACAGCTGTTAAAAATGATCCAAACAGTTTTTATCAAAATAGCTTAACGTATATTAATAGTATATCTTTTTCGGCTGCAAATGATCAAGGAGATTTTAGATTTGGTTATACCAATTACAATCAGCAGCAAGCTATTCTTCCTAATAGCAATAACAGAAAAGACAATTTCAATTTTTCTGGAAGTTATAAAGTTACACCAAAAACGAGAATTTCTACATCAGCAAACTATTTGACATCTGATGCTATTGGAATGAACGAAACAGGATATGGAGATGGAGGAAATAACTACTTAAGCAGTGTTAGACAATGGTATACAACCAATGCAGATTTTAATGATCTTAGAGCGGCTTACGAATTAACAGGCAAAAATACCACATGGAATGTATACGGTCCAACCGATTTAAGAGTTCAGTTTCATGATAACCCATATTTTCAACGTTACAATAATTACAACTCATTAAAAAGAGATCGTTTCTTTGGTAATGTAGTGGTAAAAACAGAAGTTACAAATTGGTTTGATATTATGGGACGTGGTGCCGTAGATTTTTACCATCAATTGCAAGAAGAGCGTATTGCTGTAGGTTCTAAAAGAACACCAAACGGTCTTGGTCAATATTCTAGATATGATAAAAATTTCCGCGAAATCAATTTAGATTTAGCATTAAATTTCAAAACAGGTATTACCGACGGAATCAGTTTTAATGGTATGTTAGGAGGAAACTCTAGACGTTCGGTTAGCAATTCTATCTATGCGTTAACAAATGGAGGATTGGTTGTTCCAGGAATTTATGCTTTGACTAATTCAATTGACGGAATCACAAGTCCAGAAGAACAACAGATAACTCTTGGAACTAATAGTGTTTACGGAATGGCAAGTTTTAATTTTCTTGACACCTATTTCCTTGAAGGAACTTATAGAGTAGATCAATCCTCTACTTTGCCAAAAGACAATAATACCTATTCTTATCCATCCATTACAGCAACTTATATTTTTAGTAATCATATTAAGGCAGATTGGTTGTCATTTGGAAAATTGCGTCTGAATTATGCAGAAACAGGAAACGATGCGCCATTTGCGGTGACTTCTACACTTTATCCTAAAAATTTCAATTTCGGACCTGGTGGAGTTCGTTTTTCTACAGACAATGATAAAAGTAATTCTGATTTGAAAAGTGAGTTGACAAAAGGTGTAGAGGCTGGTCTTGAACTTAAGTTTTTCAAAAACAGATTAGGGGTAGATTTCTCTTACTATAAAACTAATACAACAAATCAGATTCTTTCTATAGAAACTCCAACACAGACAGGGTATACAAGAGCGTGGATCAATGCTGGAAATGTTCAGAACAAAGGATTTGAGGTAACTGTTAACGCAACTCCGATAAAAACGAAAGATTTTTCATGGCAGGCGACAGTAAACTGGTCAACCAATAAAAATGAGGTAATCTCTTTAGGAGGAGCAAGTCAGATTTCATTAGGATCATTCCAAGGAGTAAATTATGTGGCAGAAGTTGGTAAACCAGTAGGACAGCTAGTTGGTTCTGGATACACTTATTTAAACGGAGAAAAAGTAATTCGTTCAAACGGAAGATACTTGCAAACTGCAGGAGCTGTAATTGGTAACGTAGCTCCAGATTGGATTGGTGGTTTTAATAACGTTTTAACGTACAAGAATATTTCTTTCAATTTCTTAATTGATGTTAAAAAAGGCGGGGACGTTTATTCGCTAGATCAGCAATACGGACATGCAACAGGAATTTACGAAAGTACAGTAAGTAAAAATCATAATGGAGTTCCTCAGCGTGAACCAGTTGCTGACGGTGGTGGAGTATTATTAGGTGGTGTAAAACAAGATGGTACGCCAAATGATGTAACGGTAAGCGTAACTGGAGCAGACGGATACTATTTCTACAATTCTATGCCTCAGCAGGAATATGTTTATGATGCATCATATGTAAAACTGCGTGAAGTTGGATTGAGCTACAAACTGCCAAAAAGATTTATAGAAAACACCTTTATTAGTAATATGGTTTTTGCTGTAAACGGAAGCAATCTATGGATCATTCACAAAAACCTTCCTTATGCAGATCCTGAAGCTGGAGCGTCTTCGGGTAATTTACAAGGCTTTCAAACTGGAGTATTGCCAACAACAAAAGAGTACAGTTTTACCATGAAAGTTCAATTCTAAAAAAATAAAGACATGAGAATTATAAAAACAATATTTTTTGCAGGAGCTGTTTTATGTGCGGTAGCTTCATGTGATAACTTAGATGACATGAACAAGAATGAAAAAGCCTATGAAACTGCTCTGCCAAGTGCATTGATGACCAATGCGCAGGTGAATTATGCTTATTTTCTAACAAATGCTTCAGTAAATTCAAATAATTTCAGAGCATATGCGCAACATTGGTCAACGGCAACTTATACAGATGAAGCCAATTACAATCAGGCAAAAAGAAACCTGGGGAGTTCGCATGCTGTAACATTATACAGAGATGTATTGCAGGATTTGACCAATGCGCAAAAACAAATTCAGGAAACAAAAGTACTAGGTCCTGTTGAAGAAGCTGTAAAGAAGAATCAACTTGCTATTTTAGAAGTTCAAATTATAATGGCTTATCAAACTCTGGTAGATTTATTTGGAAATGTGGCTTATTCTGAAGCTTTAGATATTAAAAAATTTCCGCTACCTAAGTATGATGACGCTAAAACCATTTATTTTGATTTGGCTGCTCGTTTGGATGTTGCTATTGCATCTTTGAATGATGGAAATGAAAGTTTCGGAAATGCCGATTTAATTTTTCACGGAGATGTGGCAAAATGGAAAACTTTAGCCAACAGCGTAAAATTGAAGATGGGATTGCATCTTGCCGATGTTGATGCAGTAAAAGCAAAAGCAATGGTAGAAAGTGCTTTTAGTTCAGGAGTTATGAGCAAAGAAGCTGATACTGCACTGTTTCAATACTTTTCTTCAAATGTAGATATGAATCCGCTATATAATAGTTTAGTAAGTGAGAATCAAATTAACATTGCAGAAGTTTTTGTTAATGAATTAAATGGAAAAGAAGATCCAAGACGTGATTTTTTCTTTGATCCAAAATCAAAAATAAATGGGGTGTATAAAGGCGCACCTTATGCACAACAGGTTACTTACGCCAATTATAGCAGTACGGGTGAAAGATTAAGAGAAAAAACAAATCCAGGAGTCATATTCGATTACACCGAAACTTGTTTTTTACTGGCAGAAGCGGCAAGCCGAGGTTTTAGCGTTGGTGCAGATGCAGCTACATATTATAAAAAAGGAATAGAAGCGAGCATGAAATTTTGGAAAGTTTCTGATGCGAATGCTCAAACTTACTTAGCGCGCCCTGATGTTGCTTTCGCTACAGCAGCAGGAACCGATAAGCAAAAAATTGCTTATCAGCTTTGGATCGCCTATTACAATCGTGGTTTTGAAGCATGGACGGAATATCGCAGACTAGATTATCCAATTTTGGTAGCGCCTCCAACAGCAGTACAAGAAGCTGATGGTAAAGTTCCTGTTAGAAATATTTATTCAACATCTGATAAAACGCTAAATACAGCTAATTATGAAGCAGCTTCAACAGCAATTGGCGGAGATTTAATGACAACAAAGATTTTTTGGGACAAATTTTAATTTTGAGTTAGTTTAATTTGTTTTTTGAGCCAGCACTTTTTTAAGTGCTGGCTTTTTGTTTGTCCTAGTATTTGCAAGGGAAGACTGATGTTTTAATTCTGTGAGGTAAGATTTGTTTTTAATGATTTATTATGTGTATTTTTTTTAATATGTGTTTTTTTATGGTTAAAAATGTGATAATTATGTATTAATTCTGAATAAAATACTATCAAAAAAACAGAAGCTTGTGCGGTAATTTTGATTGTTACTAATTAAAAAACCTAAACAAATGAAATTAAAATTACTAATCTGCTTTCTGATTTTCAGTTCAGTGAAAATTAGCGCACAAGGTTTGCCTTGCCGAACAAGCGAAGAAAATGAAAAAATGTATCGGAATAATCCGCATGCACTTCAAGAGAAAAAGAACTTTGATGTTTTCAGTAAAAATTTTGCGGCACAGCGCAAATCTTCAACGGCAAAAGCTGCCGCAGTGACTACTTACACAATTCCAGTAGTATTTCATATTTATGGTGATGTACAAGGAGGAAAAACCGTGACATACGAAAAAATCGTCAACCATTTGGCTCAGCTTAACGATGATTTTAATGGTCGCAACGCAGATTACCAAACTGTTGAACCTTTTTTTCAATCTCGACGCGGAACTTTAAATATAGAATTTAAATTAGCTAAGAAAGATCCAAACGGAGGTTGTACGACAGGTGTTGTTTTTCATCCAACAAAAAATGGCTACGGAAATGGCGGAGGCTACGATGACCAGATCGCTGCTGATGCTTGGGACAATACAAAATATATGAATGTCTATATTCAAAATGATTTGTATAATGACGGAGCTACAAATAATTCAGGTGTGGCTTGGTATCCAAGTTCAGACATGACGGCAAACAATACGGCTCGTGTTGTTTTTAACGGGGCTTATTTATACGATAACTCATATAGTAAAGAATTCTCTGCAACACTGACTCATGAATTTGGTCACTTTTTAAATCTGATTCATACTTTTGAAGGAGGATGCAGCGGCACTGATGAAGTTGCAGATACTCCGGCAGAAGACGGAAATCATACTTTAGGTTGTACTCCAGGAACAAATTGTAGCGGAGATAAAGTAAATTTCGAAAACTACATGGGCTATAATGGCGCACAAGGCTGTTACAAAATGTACACACAAGGTCAGATTGACAGAATGCTAGCTGCTTTAGAACATCCGGCTAGAAAATCGCTTTGGCAGGCACAAAACTTAATCGATACTGGTGTTAATGCAACAGGAAGCACTCTTACTGCATCGGCTGTAGCTTTTAAAGAAGCGATCATAAATGATGGTTCTTTTGATACTTCATCAATAATCAAACTAAACGGAACTAAAACTTTTGCTGTTTCTTCAGGAACTTTAACAGCAGGAACTCATTTTACTCATACTTTTCCAGCAGGAATCACACCTGTACTTACTGTAAACTCCAATAATCAAATCACAGTTACATTAACTGGAAAAGCAACAAATCATGCATTAAGCAACAATGCATCGGGTGGAATTAGTTTTTTACCTGCTGCCTTTACAGGCGGAACAACTGATTTATCTTGTACTTCTCTATACTTCAATTTTAAATTCTCAGATCCATACGGAATCTTTTTTGTAGACATGCCAGACGTAACTGTTTCGTCAGCATTGACTTGGAAGTATTTTGAAATCGCAAAAGGAGATGATCGTGCATTTGGCGGATGGCGCTATGCTGCTAATGCTTTAAAAATTGAAACGTATGCAAAAAGATTAGTTTGTGAAACGGGGACTAGAAATATCTCATTATTGAATTCAAACACAGCTGTTGGTCCAACAAGTAATATGACTGCTCCTGGTGCATATCCAAACCAGTTGGATTTAAGAACGGCGACATATACAAATTGGGACGGAAAAACGGGTTATGTAGGATTTGATTATTTAATGGATGGTCTTACTTGTTATGGATGGTTTAAAGTAAAAGTAAACGCTGATGGTGATGGTTATACAATTTTAGAATATGCTTATAATACAAAACCAAATACTCCAATTTATACAGGAATGAGCGATAAAACGGCAACAGTTTTATCTGCAGATACTTTGTATGAAGCTGAAGTAAATGATGGAAGTATTACTTCAAATACAACAATTAGTCTAGCTACAAATAACGGAACATTTACAAAAAGCAGCGGTACTTTTACTGCAGGAACCGACTATACGATTACTGGTGTGCCAGCTGGTTTAACCGCAGTTTTAACTCTGGAAAGCAATACTAAATCAGTTCTTACTTTTACAGGTAAAGCTACTGCGCACAATACTACAGATAATGCAACTGTTATTGTTACTTTTAAAGATGCCGCAATAACTGGAGGAACAAGTACTTTGGATATGGCTTCTAAAACAATCAATCTGAAATTTGATCCGCCTTACGGAGTGTTTTATGTAAACAATCCTGATTATACAGCTAATGCAGCATCGACTTGGCAATATTTTGATTTGGCTATTGGAGACAATACCGAATATGGTGTTTGGCAATATGCAGCTGCCGCTTTGAAAATGGAAACGTATGGAAAAAGACTGGTTTCTGAAGCTGGAACAAGAAATATATCATTCTTAACACAAGGCACTTCTATTGGAGCTGCCAGTAATTTTGTAGCACCAGGAAATTATCCGAATCAATTAGATTTAAGAACAGCGACATATACAAATTGGGATAATAAAACAGGATATGTTGGTTTTGAATATACAAGCAGAGGTCGTGTTTGCTACGGATGGATGCATGTAAAAGTGGAAGCTGGGGGAGTAGGATATACTGTTTTGGATTTTGCTTATAACACCAAACCAAACGAACCGATTTTAGCTGGAGTTCAGACAACAAATACGGTATTGGCTCCAACAAATTTAACGGCTTCTGTAACGAATTTAGAAGCGGTTCTTAACTGGACTAATAATGCTACAAATGCTACAAATGTAATTATTGAAAGAGCGGGTTCAGATGATGTTTATGCTGAAATTGCGACATTAGCTAGTACTGCGGTGACCTATACCAATACTGGTTTAACTGCTGATACTACTTATAAATATAGAGCGAGAGCAAAATCAGGTGCTGATTATTCTGCTTATTCAAATGTGGTTACTGTGACAATTCCAGCAGCTCCATTATGTGATGCACAAGGAACAAACGGTTACGAATATATAAGTTCTGTAGCAGTAGGAAGTTTTGTAAACGCATCGGGAAAAGAAACTAACGGTTACGCCGATTACACATCGAAAGTGATTACGTTAAATCCGAATGCGAATACAAGCGTTACTTTGACTCCAGGTTTTAGCGGTTCTGCATATACAGAATATTGGGGAGTTTGGATTGATTACAATAAAAACAATCAGTTTGAAGTATCAGAGAGAGTTGTTAATAATGTTTCTTCAAATGCTGCTGTAACAACAAGTTTTACACCTCAATCATTTACAGGAACAACAAGAATGAGAGTGGTTATGAAATACAACGCCAATCCATCTACTACATGCGGAAGTTTAGGCGATGGTGAAATCGAAGATTATACAGTTCAAGCAGGAACTTCTGTACCAACAAATCCTGCAACTTTAACAATTCCTGCTAATCTTAGTAATGCAGGAGTATATTCATCTGGATTTTACGCTTCTTGGGCAACATCAACATATGCTACATCTTATGAAGTGCAATTAAATACTGCATCGGGTTGGACATCAGCCGGAACTTCTACGACATATTATTTATGGATTCCAAAACAAGGAACTCAAACGGTATATGAATTTAGAGTAAAAGCAAAAAATGGTGACGCTTTTAGCGAATGGAGTGCTTCTCACACAATCGATTTGCAATCTGGAAGTCTAGGTTTGCCTGGCTCAGATGTAAATACTGCAAAAGCATTTACAATGTATCCAAATCCAGCTTCTGATGTGGTAAATTTTACTTTTGAAAATATTGATATCAATAAAGTTAAAGTATCAATTTACGATAGTACAGGACATTTAATTGCTACAATGCATAATACAACTGTTTATTCTCTTAAATATTTAAATAAAGGAGTTTATATCGTTGTGGCTACAGATGGAAAGTTTGTAGAAAAGAAAAAATTATTAGTTGAATAATAGTTGATTTAGTTAAAATGAATAGGGTTGTCTTTCTGAGACAGCCCTATTTTTTCTGTTTATTAATGATGTAATATTTCGCTCCTCTGGAGCTTTTTCTGGATTCATAAAATTTATAGCTATAAATATTTTGCTCCGCTGGAGCTTTTTAAATAGGTTAAGAGAAACTGTCTCAAAAGCAAAACAAGTTAGAAATAGCATAAATGGAAAATTTATCCGATAGCTACCGGAATAAAAAAGAGGTTATTTTGGCTTTAAGACTGCACTTGCCTCTTTTATTCCGCTCAGAAGCTCGAAATATAGCCCGTGATTTCAACCACGGGAACGCAATGAATTTCCTCCTCCGCATGTCCCCCGTGGTTGAAACCACGGGCTATATTTGAATATAAATGCGTATAAATAAAAACAATTGAGGCTGTCTCGAAAACTTTTGAGACAGCCTCTTGTTTATTAAACGAGAATTATCTTTGAACCTATAATCCAAACGGATTATCAATACTCTGCATTGGTTCGGTAAACCATTTAGGACCTTCAGCGGTCATATAAAAATGATCTTCATGACGAATACCAAATTGTCCTGGCATACAGATCATAGGTTCATTACTAACCACCATTCCTTCTTTTAGAATAGTTTGATTGCCTCTTACCAAATAAGGATATTCATGAATATCTAAACCTGTCCCGTGCCCCACTCGGTGTGGCAAACCTGGAATTTCGTAATCTCCACTCAAACCCGCTTCTGCCAAAACTTTACGCGCAGCATCATCTACAGAGCCACATGTTGCTCCAATTTGCGCAGCATCAAAAGCCGCTTTTTGAGTTGCTTTTTCAAGATTCCATATTTTTCTGTGATCATCATTTGGAGTTCCGTAAACATAAGTTCTAGTAATGTCAGACAAATAGCCTTCTAAACGGCATCCAGTATCAATTAAAACCACATCATTTTCAACTAAATTTTGAGGAGCAGTAACTCCATGCGGATATTGCGAATCTTCTCCAAAAAGAACAATACAGAAATAAGAACCAGAAGAAATTCCAGCCTTAATATGTGCTCTATGTATAAAATCGACAACGGTACTTACTGGAATTCCTGGATATAAAATCTTAGCCGCCGCTTTTTGAACCGTCATCGTAATTTCTTTAGCTTTTTGAATAATAGCAATCTCATTTGCCGATTTATGCATTCGGCATCCTGCTGTTATTGGCTGAGCATTTACAAAACTAAAGTTTGAATTTGCTTTTGAGATTCCATCAATTAGAAAAAAAGCTGCAGATTCATCCAACGCAATATTGCCATCAGAAATATTTTTACTTTTCAGAATACTCCCAAATAATTCAGAAGGGCTTTCATGTTCTTCCCAGAAGTTCAAGTTTCCTTTAATTTGCATAAAAGTTTTAAACGTTCCTTCTTCAAATTTTGGAACAATATATTCAACTGTTTCATCCTCAAAAAGTATAGCTCCAACCATACGTTCAGACGGATTCCATTTTGTTCCTGTAAAATAATATAAGTTCGTTCCTGCATTTACATAAAGCGCTTTGCAGTTTTGCTCTTTCATTAAAGTAATCGCTTTTTTGATGCGTTGTTTATACTCTGGAAGTGCGATTGGCACGACATCAAGTGTCATGTTTTGTATTTTTCCTAATTCGATATCTATAGTTGATCCGCCAACTCCAATTGTCATTTTTTTATTTTTTAGTTATTATTTAATATGCTGTAATTTATACAAAGCTCAAATTTTCAATAAAATTAAAGGAATATTTCTATTTTGTCCTATGTTGATGCAAACAAGATAAAATATTATATTTTAAGGGTAATATAGTATCAGTTTTTGCTTTGTATTGCGCTTACTTTTAAAATTTCAAAATAACAAGATTAAAATGAATCGAAAATCCTTTATTATTACGCTGTTCTTTCTTTGTTTGAATTATTTTGCCGTTTCTGCGCAGGAATCTTCAGCAGATCTTCAGCAAAAACTAACCGAATTATTCCCCAAAGCCATTATCACCCGAATTGATAATTTAGAAAATTTTACAGAGTCTTATCAATTAATTTTAGACCAACCTTTAGATCATAAGCATCCAGAAAAAGGGACTTTTCAACATTATATTTATCTTTCGCATTTAGGTTATGACAGACCAACAGTAATTGAAACTCATGGTTATAATACGAATAATATTAAAAGCGAAGTCAGTAGTCTGTTACAAGCAAATCAGGTTGCGGTTGAATATCGTTTTTACGGAAAATCAAGACCAAATCCGATTCAATGGGAGTATTTAACCAATGATCAGGCCATTGAAGATTATCATAGCATTGTGACAAAATTGAAGAAAATATACTCAGGAAAATGGATTTCAACTGGAATTAGTAAAGGAGGAGAAACATCCTTAATTTATAAATCAATATACCCAGAAGATGTTGATGTGGCAATGCCTTACGTAGCGCCACTAATTAATACTTGTGAAGATCCAAGGACTATAACTCATACAAGAACAGTTGGAACAGAAGAATGTAGAGCAAAAATAACGGCTTTTCAAAGAGCTGTTTTGCAAAATAGAGAAGCTGTCTTAGAGGTTTTTAAAGACTTTTCAGTTGAGAAAAAAATGCAATTTACAGAAGTTCCTTTTGCTGAAGCACTAGAATACGCTGTTTTAGAATTTCCTTTTTCGTTTTGGCAGTGGGGTGGAAAATGTGATGAGGTTCCGCCAGTAAACGCTTCTGCAAAAGAGCTTTTTGACTATTTGAATAAAATTGTTGGAGTAGGAACCTACAACGATAAAATGTCGTTTGTCTATTTACCGTCTTATTATCAGCATTTAAGCGAATTGGGTTATTATGGTTTTGATCTAGAACCTGTCGCCAATTTGTTAACTATTGTTAAAAGCAGTTCTAATGCGCGATTTGCACCTAAGGATGTCGCAATTAAATACAATCCGAAATACATAAAAAAGGTGCGTAAATATGTTGAAAATAAAGGTGATAAAATTTTATATGTCTATGGAGGATACGATACTTGGTTCTCTTGTTCGCCAACTCCAAAATCGGGTGTTGATGCTCTGAAAATGGTACTTCCAGAAGGAAGCCATTCGACCAGAGTCAAAGATTTTCCTGAGAACGACCAGAAATTGATTATGGATACTTTACATAAATGGCTTAATTAAAGGTTGACAGTTAAACTTTTAATTTACTATTGCGATTACATTTCTGATAATTTTTGTCAAATGAGTTTTCATTTGGCAGAAATTATCTTTTTTTATGGCTATTCTTAATAAAATAAAAAAAGAGGAGGTGAAAAGGAATTATATTAACACTAGATGTAGCATTTCAACATTAAATCAGGTATTTTAAACGAAAATTAACATATAATTTTGTTGTTTTCAGATATTTATAATATCTTTAACTTATGATATGGGAATTGTATAAACTTTGTGTATAATTTTGCAACACTAAATTAACAATTACCCCAAATTATGAATATTAACTTAACTGTCTGCCTAATATGAGAGTATTTTTAATGGCACTGCTTTTTTCCTTGAGTTCTTTCACTTCTATAAGTATGTGGGATGAGGATGAGATTTTAAGCGAAGTTGAATTTGCAAGACTTAATGAGCATGTAAATGAAATTAAGGCTTTTACAGCTGCTAATCACAAGTATAGCAACAAAATTGCTTTTCTTGTAGATATGAAGATTAAATCAGGAAAAAATCGTTTTTTTGTTTACGATCTAGAGAATAATCAAATTCTTGATCAAGGTTTAGTTGCCCATGGTAAAGGTTCTGAAACAGGAATAAAAGGAGACATTTTACAATTTAGTAATTCTCCAGAATCTAACTGCACTTCGCTGGGAAGATATTCAGTAGAAAAACCATATAAAGGAATATTTGGAAAAGCCTTCAGACTTGCAGGATTAGACGAAACAAATAGTAATGCCATGAAACGCGCCATTGTATTGCATTCTTATAAAGAGGTTCCATCAGATGAAAAAGAATACTATATAATCAATAGTCACGGTTGCCCAATGGTTAGTCAAGAGTTTTTAGGTAGACTTTCAAAATATATCGAAAGCACAAATTCAAAAATCTTACTTTCTGTATATTATTAAAAAGAAACAGCAAATATAAATTTAAAAGAGAACTTAGGTTCTCTTTTTTTATGTCAAATAGTTGCCAATTTTATTTATTTTTTATTTTCTAAACCATTGCTGCTTTCTGAAAATGCTCATTATCAGTAATAAATTAGGATAAACTTAACTTGTATGATAAGGTAGTTAGAAAATACAAGTTGTAAATTAGTAGGATAGTAATCAAAAGTTTATTTTATGAAAGCAGTACGTTTTTTTGGACACAAAGATGTCCGTGTTGTTAATGATATTGAAAGACCGGTTCCTAAAGGTGATGAAGTTTTGTTAAAGATTGGTGGAGCAGGTGTCTGCCATTCAGATTTGCACATTATCGATGAAGGAACAGTGGTTGGAACAGTTTTTACGTTAGGACATGAAAATGCTGGATGGATCGAAGAAATTGGAGAAAATGTCGAAGGGTACAAAAAAGGAGATGCCGTTCTGGTATACGGTCCTTGGGGATGCGGGCATTGTAAACCTTGCCAGCAGTCAAAAGAAAATTATTGTGATCATCAATCGGAGCAAGCGTATGGTGGCGGATTAGGATTAGACGGTGGTATGGCTGAGTATATGCTGGTTCCGTCTTCTAGACTTCTAGTGCCTATATTTGACTTAGATCCTGTTATTGCAGCTCCGTTAACAGATGCTGCACTTACACCTTATTCTGCAATTAAACGTTCGCTTCCTAAATTAATGGCTGATGAATATGTTGTGGTAATTGGTGTTGGCGGATTAGGTCACGTTGCGTTACAGATATTAAGAGAAATAAGCGGAGCCGAAATTATTGCTTGTGATGTTACCGAAGACAAACTTGCTTTTGCAAAAGAACTAGGAGCAGCTTATGCAGTAAATTCTAAAGATACTGATGCAGCAGAACAAATTCAGAAAATTACGGGAATCAAAAAAGCAAAAGTAGTGCTTGATTTTGTTGGGGCAACTTCTACGATAGATTTAGGAACAAAAGTAGTAAGCCTTGATGGTGATCTTACCATTGTTGGTCTTGGCGGTGGACATTATCAATATAGCATGAACGTTTTGCCTTTTGGTGTAAGCATGACCAATCCGTATTGGGGATCAAGAACAGAACTAATGGAAGTGGTGGGACTTGCGAGACAAAAGAAAATTCATATAGAAATTGAAAAACATAAACTTGACGATGCCAATGAAGTATACGATAGGATGCGCCAAGGAAAAATAAAAGGTAGAGCTGTTTTAATACCTTAAAATTATATTTAAAGATTAAAAAATAGGTTTATATTTGCACATCAAATCAAGCAAATGAAAAATATAATTAACATCGCTTTTATTATTATCACAATTATCATTCGATAGTGGTGTAGGGATGTTATATAAATAAATCAAAATATATTATTTAAAACCTCCCTAATACGGGAGGTTTTTTTGTTTACAGCAATTATGAAAAATTTAGTTCAAAATAGCATTATTATTTCAATTATCATTATTCGTATCACATGACGAGTCAGGATTCTATTGTCTATTCATAAAAGCCTTTCTCAGTCAAATGTGAAAGGCTTTTTTATTTCTCAGTAACTCATTTAAAAAAAACACAAATAAAAAACAATGAAAAACGAATTTACTCTAACTATTTACTCCGAAGATCAAATAAGATTAATAAGCAAATTATCTAGTATGTTTTTAAGGAAACAAATACAGATTTTAAGTCTTAATATGTCTATTTGCGAAATTGATAATATGTACCGACATACCATCGTAGTAAATGAAACGCTAGACCAAATTATTAATCTAACAGCACAGATAGAGAAAATTATCGAAGTTTATAAATGTTATTATCATATAAATGAAGAAATTGTTTTTATGCAGACGGCGTTATTTAAGGTTTCTACAGTTTTATTTATGACAAATGGGGACACGGAACTCATGCTTCGTGAAAACGATCTTAAAATTGCTGAAATACAAAAAGAATATACCATATTACAGGCTATAGGAACGGATGATGAAATAGTATGTTTAACTGAGAAATTAAACCCATTCGGGTTGATTGAATTTGTAGCAAGCTCGAGAATTGCTCTTGAAAAATCTAATAAAGGGTTTTGTACGGAAATGTAAAGAATAATCGGATTCTGTTTTTTCTTGCAGAAACCTTGCTGTTTTTCTTCAATATTTCTTATTTTTAATAGTCATTACTAAAGCCACTAGAGTATGATTTTAGATACCAAACGTTTATTGTTTTTTTTCTTGTTGAGTTTGACTTTGCTGATAAACACCAATACAGCCAAAGCGCAGCTTTTAGGAACTGCAAAGACAACAGAAGAACCAGCTAAGATTCCAGATGATTCACTTGGCAGAAGAACACCTCAAGGAACTGTCAATGGATTCATTAAAGCGCTTGGCGATCAGAATTATCTGCGTGCGAGTCAGTATCTTGTGTTAAGCAAACGGTCGTATCGTAAAACAGCAGAGAGGATAAGAATAGCAAAGACTTTTCAGCAGCTGTTGGATCAGGGCGGTAATTTCTCACCATCATCAATTTTAAGTAATAAAGAATTAGGGCGAATAGACGATAATCTGGCAACAGGCATAGATTTGGTCGGAAATATCTCTACAGACAAAATAAACATACAGCTTTATTTAGAAAATCAGTCAGATGATAGCCAACCTGCTTTATGGCTTTTTTCTGCTGAAACTATAGAAGCAATTCTTGCGGCAGATGTGAGCGGAGAAAAAACTTTTTTAGATAGAGTTTTGCCTAGATTCTTAAAAGATCGAAAATTAGGAAATGTTCCAATTGGCCATTGGGGAGTAGTGGTGGTGATGGCGGTAGTTACTTATTTATTGTCGAGACTCCTCATTTTTGTGCTCATTTTTCTGATTCAAAAAGTTTGGAAAAAAGCAGATACTGAAAAAGGAACGGCGATAATAGATGCATTTACGCTTCCAGTTCAAATGTATCTTACGGTTATGTTATTTGTGGCATTGACACAGCGCATGGGAATTTCGATAATAGTTCGCCAGCGTTTTAGCATCATCATAATTACAATCGGAATTATAGCTTTCTTGATCCTGCTGTGGAGAATGACCGATTTTGTGAGCATGTATACTCGAAGCAGAATGAGCAACAGTGGCCGAGCTTCTGCAGTATCTGCGGTATTGTTTTTAAGCCGTACTATGAAAGCTGCAATTGTCGTAATCGGAATAATTGCAATCTTGGGAATTATTGGCGTAGATGTTACAGCAGGACTTGCAGCACTAGGAATTGGGGGGATTGCATTGGCTTTGGGAGCACAAAAAACAATAGAAAATTTTGTGGGGAGTGTGAGTCTTATTGCAGATCAGCCATTGCGTGTGGGTGATTATTGCCGAATTGACGATATAAAAGGAACCGTAGAAGCAATCGGAATGCGTTCTACAACGCTTCGCACAGCAGCTCGTACGATTGTAACAATTCCGAATGGACAGCTTTCGGCTAGTAAAATAGAAAATTATGCACATCGCGACCGTTTTATATTCAATCCGATTTTTGGTTTTAGAATGGAAACCACTCCAGATCAGATGCGTTATCTGCTTGTCGAGTTAAAGTCTTTGCTGTATGCGCATCCAGCGGTTCTAAATTCACCTCCTATAGTCCGTTTTACTGGAATTACAGCCGATGCTCTGAAAGTTGAAATTACAGCTTATATAGAAGCCATAAACCTAGAAACATCGCAAGAAGTTCAGGAAGATCTTTTATTGAGAATGTTGGATATTATAGAAAAAAGCGGAACTTCTTTGGCTTATCCTTCACAGACCTTATACATGACACGTGATACTCCTTTTTCAAAAGAAAAAGCAGATGAAATCTCTGAAACAGTTCAAAAATGGAAGAAAGACAATGACTTGCAGCTTCCTAAATTTGATCCGAAACGGGTTGAAGAATTAAGAGGAACTATAAAATATCCTGGAGAAGGAAGTTATAATCCTGATGACGAGGAAACTTTGTTGTAAAGAGGAAGCTGCCTCAAAAGGATAGTTCTTTTCTGTAAGCTTCAGGGAAGCGAAATATTTATAGCAAACGTTAAATGTTTACAACATAAAGCTCCGTAGGAGCGACATATTTTTTTGTAATCTAAATATATGTCGCTCCTCTGGAGCTTTTTTTATTTGCTTATTGTATTTCTATAAATATTTTGCCCCGCTGGGGTTTACCGGTAGAGAATTTTTCGTCCAGTAAAACTATCCTTAAAACAGCTGTAATTTAGCTTTTAGGTTCTTTTACAATTTCCAGATTGCCATCATTTTGTTTGACAATTTTCCAATCAGGATTTAAGGTAATCTCATAAAATTCATTTGTAATTTTTTGGCCTTCGATTTTAGCGGGAAGCGGAAAAACAAGATAAGTTCTTCCGTCTTTGTCATAACTTAAAATTCCAGCTTTACCCAATTGGTTTTTCCCTTCAACTGTAGCAAAATTTCCAAAGTTGTTTCCCGATTTATCTCGTCCTTTAATGCTCGAATACACGATTCCTTTATCACTTAAGGTTAGTGTTCCGTTCATATTAAAAGTGCGTCCATAATGTTCAATATCGGTAATCGCTACTTTCAAAGTTGGTTTCTCAAGAAGTAAATCAGTATAATAATCAATTAGTTTTTTCTGCTCTTCTTCTCGTGCAATTTCTTGCTTGCTTATTTCATTAAAATTGTTTCTGGATTTGGCCGATTCTAATTCTTTTTTATTGATAGTTATTTTTGATTTTAAAATCATAACTTCATAAATATCAGCAAAATTATAAATGTCATCTAAACTTTTTCTCCAAGTGATATTCAGGTAATCAAAAAGCAATCCATAGGCTGGGCCAGTAGCATAAGGAAAAGGTCTTGTGTATGTTTTGGCTTCTTCTCGCTGGTTGATTTCTTCTATGGCTTTTTCATATTTATTATCATAAGAAGATAAAGCAAAACCAGTATAATTGGCTAAACCTTCCAAGGTTTCTATTTCAAGTTCATCCTTCAGGAATTTTGCATATTGGTTTTGTCTTTCTTTACGAAACAGAACAGCATCTTTCAAATAGCTTTTAACTTCTTCGGATTTCTTTTTTTCGACAACAGCCTTCAAAGCATTTTTCAGTGCCTGATATTCCAATCGCAATAAAATGCGAGCCTTGGTTTCGTCAAGATATTCAATCGGATTTCCGTTGAATTTTCTGGATTTCATTTGAAGTAAATGAAATAGCTCGTGAATGATCGTAGCACTTTTATCATCTAGATAATTATTCAGTACTGTCGCATATTCCTTTCCTTCATATTTTTGTGTGGTATTAACAAAAACAAGCGAATTGGGGTCCATAATTTCAGAATACAAAAGGTTTTCTTTTTTGCTATTGGATAATGGAACCAGACTATAAATAGAATTGTCAAAATCGATTACAATAATACTGTCGTTCCAGATTGGTTTTCCCCATAGTTTTCCGTTATCTTTTTCCAAAAGCGCTTTTGCTTCCAAAAGTTTTTGCTGTATGTTTTGTCTGTTTTCTAAAGCTTTCTCTCTTTCTTGTGCAAAGGTAAATTGCAAGATTGTCAAGAAGATTAGTAATAAAAGATTCTTTTTCATTTCCGATTGATGTTTAAGATTTCGGAAACAAAAGTAGAGTGGGTGAGTTTGAAAATTGGTTATACAGAGGTTGAAATTGGGACTAATCCCAAGGATGATTTTTTAATTTCTTTGCCAATTCATGACGATTTGCAACATCTAATTTTGCGTAAAGATTTCTGATATGCGTTTTTACAGTGCTTAGCGAGATAAAAAGTTCATCGGCAATTTCCTTATTCGATTTATCTTCTAAAATCAATCTGGTAATTTTTTCTTCCTGATTGGTTAAGGTCAGATTTGAAATTTCGGATTTTACTTTTTTAGGTTTAAGAGTTTTTATTTTTCGGAATTGAAAAACGGAAATAAGAACCAAAATGAAAACTAGGATGGCGAGAGCATAATTCAGCTTTTTATGAAACGCATATTTTTGCTGTAGAATAACATTTGAGATTTTCGAAATTTCATCTTGATATTGAATATAATAAGAGGTTTCGCCATAGTAGTTTTTGAGCGAGTTGGATATAGCATCATAAAAAGCTTCATTTTTTTCAAAATCGTTTTTTATATTGAAATCATTTCGCTTAATATCCGAAAAGGCCAACAGTTTAAGCAGTGGGTTTTTAATGTTCTTTTCGCTGTATGCTTTCACTTTCTCAGCAAAATCATTTACTGCCTGCTGCTGTGCTTCTTTGTTTTTTATTTGAGCATTATTTTTCTCTAATTGTTCTTCAAAAGATTTCAGTTTTTTCCATTCTTTATCAGTCAAATTACTGTTTTTAGATTGACTAAACCAATTGCTCCCAGATTTAGGAAAATAAATGGTATCTCTATTTGAAAAAATGAAATTATGAAAATTGCTTTTCTCATTATCTGCAACCAATTGCAATCCTTTAATCGAGTTGATATTAGAATGGATGCGGTAAAGTTTGTCTTTTTCAGATAATAGCTGTCCTTTAAATTCAAAATAACCAGAACTATCGGTCTGTGTAGAAAAAAGAATCTGATTTTCGGTAATCATCGTTTCTTCATCATATTTCAGCAGACTCAAATAAACGGTTTTGTTTTTCTGTTCTGTGTCAATATAGCCCGAAATCTTGTATTGTCCATAGCAAGTCGAGCAGGAGAAATGTATAAAAATGAGTGAGAATAAAATTTGTATTGTTCTTTCTTTTAGCATTTTAATGAAATAACTGGAAAGTTTATGAGATTAAAAATACAAAAAAGATCAATGTTTAAGAATGTGTTTTTTTTGAAAGTTTATAAGTTCATCTATAGCGTTTATTCGGCTAGACTAAAAATGAGAAATCTCCCCGTCTCAGCACTTAGAAACGGGGAGATAATCAAAAATAAAAAAAAACACATTTTTTAGAACGAGTATCTCAAGCCAAGCTGACCTTGGAATCTTGAAGCTAATTGATCTACAGTATATGGTGCAGAAGTTGGTTTTTGGAACGTGTAAGTTGGATCGCCTGTTGCAACTCCGCCTAAGTTTCCTGATTTTGTTAAACCAAGACTTGCTGTTGAATTATAAGTGTTAGGAACAAAATAACTTCTTCCCCAATCTTTGTTGATAAGGTTTCCGATATTTGCCATACTGAATGAGATTTGGAAAGTTCCAACTTTAGTAACCTGAATTTCATCCATTAATTTTAAATCTGCTTGAATGTTCCAAGGTGTAGTATCTCCATTTCTTTGAGTAAATGTTCCTCTACGGCTTTTTAAGTAATCATTTCCGTTAATGAAAGCTTCGTAATCAGCTACTTGTTGTGCTGCAGTTGCAGAAGGAACTCCCGCAGCGTTTACGCCAATATATTTTGCTGCTTCTGCTGCATCTTTAAAGATGTAAGCTAAACCTGCTGCTTGCCCTGTACCTGCAATTGTTGAGTTAACGAATCCCCAAGAAAACGGATTTCCAGATTGTGCATTAAAGTAAACATTAGCAGATAAAGTATTGTTTGGTGCCACTTTTACTCCGTAACCTACATTAGAAACAATTCTGTGTTTAATATTAAAGTTAGAAGTTGCCAATTGAGGGTTATTTGGTGTCAACGATTGATTCATCTGGAAGTTACTTTCCATAGAGTTACGAATTCCGTTTGTGATATCTCTAGAATCTCCGTAAGTATAAGCAACCATGAAGTTCAAACCAAAATCGTAAGATTTAGTGATCATTTCTGTAATACTGTAACGGTATCCTTTATTCGTGTTTGATAACAAATAAGCATTTGAGAAAGCTGAGTTTATGTTTGCAGCATAAATTGGCATTTCATGTTTGGTATCATATGAGAAATAAGTTGGATTATCTGTTTTATTTACTTGTTGGAATTCTAGATCACGAATTACTTTAGTATAAATACCTTCAACAGTAAATTTGTATCCGTCAATTGTTTTGTCAAAAGCCAATGAGTTTCTTAAAACAGCTGGCATTTTAAATTTATTGTCAACTAAATCGGCCTGTACTTTTGGCGTAGCATCGTGGTAACCATTTAAACCTCCAGTTGCCAATGGATCTCCTGCTGCTGCAACTTGAGCTGGAGTTAGATTGTTTTTATCATAACTTCCGTATCCAACACCATCATTATAGTAAGCATATCCTAACCAAGCAAAAGGAATTCTTCCTGTAAATACTCCAGATCCACCTCTAATAACAAATGTTTTGTCATCGTCTACATTATAAGTAAATCCAATTCTTGGAGAAACTAAAGCTGTACTGAAGAAGTTATTTTTAATTTGATTTAGAGGAGTATAAGTATACGTTGTTCCGTAATTTGGATCTTCTGGAGAGTTCTGTACTTGTGGGCTCAATTTAGGTTTGTTTGGTAAATCGGTGTAATCTACACGAACACCTGGAACTACTTTCAATTTATTTCCAATTCTTATTTCGTCTTGAGCATAAACGCTGTAAAGGTTTATTTTAAATTTAGCATACGGATCATTAAAGATTTCGTCTCTTGTTGAACCATCAAAAGGATAAGTTCCACGAACACGAGTAGGTAACTTATTGAAGAAATCTGTTAGAGATTTATAAGAAACTCTTCCGTTAAGTGCATTTACGAAACCGTAGTTGATGTCGTAAAACTCATTGTGAGTACCAAATAATAAAGTATGATTTCCTGTTTTATAAGTAAGGTTGTCTGTAATCTCAGTTGTGTTTTGTTTCATATTGAAAACAGTCGCTTCACGATCATTTCCTAAGAAAATAGTTCCGCCATTATATCCAATTTCTGTTTGAGGAAACATGATATTTGCTGATTTTGGATCACGATAATCTTTTATAGCCGAATAACTTGCAATAAAAGAGTTTGACCACTGACTGTTAAAGTGTGTCTTTAACTCTAAAACAGTGCTGATAGCTTGGTTTTTCTGAGTAAAATCCATGCTTGCAAATCTAAAGTTTGCAGCATCACGCTCTAAGTTTGTTGCTTGAGAAATTACAGTATTGTTTCTTAAAGAAAGAGAGTTTTTCTCATTGATTTTCCAATCTATTTTGTTGAAGAATTTTTGGCTCTTAGAGAAGTTGTTATAAGAACCATAAGTTCCAGGATCAAATCCGTAGTTTGATTTTACGAATTGCGAAATCTGTTCTGCAGTTGCATTGTCTACTAGAGAAGTTAATTTTCCATTAGAATCTGTTTGTCCTGCATTATAAAAAACTGGATCTGTTCTTTCAGCATATTCCATGTTAGTAAAGAAGAACAATTTGTCTTTTATGATTGGCAATCCCAATCTGAAACCAACTTGGTAATCTCCAAAAGAATTTGGCATTTTTGAGCCATCACCTGCATTGTTTGGTCCTGTAAGAGCAGCATTTCTTCCGTAGCTGTAAATTGATCCGCTAACTGTGTTTGTACCGCTTCTTGTTACAGCATTTACACTTCCTCCTAAAAAGTTTCCTAATTTAATATCGTAAGGAGCAATGTAAACCTGAATATCTTGTATCGCATCTAAACTGATAGAGTTTGAACGTGTGCTGCTTCCTGGCATTCCAGAAGTTCCTGATTGTCCTCCTAAAGATGGACTAAAACCAATCGCATCATTATTTATAGAACCATCAATTGTTACGTTGTTGTATCTAAAGTTGGTACCAGCAAAAGAGTTGTTTGAACTTTGAGGAACCAATTTTGTAGCATCTTGAATTCCTCTGTTAATTAAAGGAAGCGCATTAACTTGTTTTTCGTTAATACTTGTGCCATTATTTTTAGAAGAAGGTTTAGAACTTGTTATTACAACTTCTTCCAATACATTGTTGTCTGCTTTTGAAAGTGAAATTGCAGGCAGATCATTATCTCCTAAAGCTAAATAAATTTGTGCATTTGAATAATCTTTAGTGTCATTACTTTTTATTTCTAATTCGTAAGGACCACCGGCATTTAAGTTTTCGAAGCTAAAACGACCCTGCTTATCTGTAGTTGCTCTGTAAGTTGCATTTGTAGGCAGATGTGTTAAGGTAACTTGGGCACCGATAACGGCAGTTGTTCCATCATTGACTTTAGCAGACAAAGATGAAGTTGTAATCTGGGCAAAAATACTTCCTGCTGTAAGGAGCATTAAAGCCGAAAAAAAGAGTTTTAGTTTTGTCATGTTATTTATTAGTTTTTATTCACGACAAATAAAATCTCTTTCTTTCGATTCGATTTAAGGCTTATGTTAACGAAAAATCAAAAAACAATTCTTTGTTAATTTATAATGATGAACATGTTATTGAATGAAAAAATGGCTAGCGCTTTAAAATCAAGGAGTTTGTCTCACATGCCCTAAAACAAGGCATTAGAGGTACATTTAAACAAGATTAGAGATAGATTAGAGTATTATGTAAATGTTACGAGCTCAGAAAAATTACTTTCAGAGACAGGGAAAATAGTTTGTTTTTTTGATCAAAAATTAAGGGAAAAGAAGTGAAAAAACAGTGCCTTTTTCAAGTTCAGAAGCTACGGTTAAATCAATGTTATGACGCTTTAGAATCTGCATGGTAATAAAGAGCCCTAATCCTTGTCCTTGAATATGTCGAGTGCGATCACTTCTAAAAAATAGATCAAAAATAGATTTGAGATCTTTCTCGGCAATTCCAGAACCTTGATCGATTACTTTTAAAAGAAGTTTTCCTTGATTTTCAGAAGCAATTATATTTACCTGCAAAGGAAAAGAGAACTTAATAGCATTGTCTATAATATTGTATAAAGCAATAAACAGCAAATGTCTGTTGGCATTTATAGTCAATAGATCTTCATTATTGGCAATGGCATCCAAATTGAGCGCAACTTTAACTTCGGGATATTCGATTTTTTTCTTCTCCAGTACATTCCATACTATTTCATCTATCCTGACCATTTCCATTTGGTCAGGTTCTGAAAGTTCTAATCCAGACAGAATAAGTAATCCGTCAAGAGTCGATTTCAAATGAAAAGTATCATTTCGAAGTGATTTTAATACTTCCACATATTGCTCGTTCGTTCTAGGATGCTGTAATGAAACATCTATATCGCCGATAATAAAAGTAAGTGGCGTTTTAAGTTCGTGTGAAGCATTTTTTAGAAAGTTCTTCTGTATTGTGACACCGCTTTCAAGTCTTTCCAGAAGATAATTGAATGTGGTAATAAGTTCTTTTATTTCATCTTTTCCGCTTGCAGCAGGCATTTCGAGTCTCGAATGCAGATTTTCTGTTGTAATGGTATTTACTTTTGAAATTACATCTTCAAAAGGTCTGAAAGTCTGTCTTGCCAAGAAACGTCCCAAAAGATAATTAAGTGCAATTCCGGCGAGGTAGAAAATAAAAAAGACAATGGCAAATACTTCCAATTGCTGATTCCCGACATCATCAATTCCAGAAACAACAATAATAAAATCACCTTGATTGTCTTTATAGTATAAACCGCTAAATTGCCTTTGATCTCTAGTAAAATGTAATATTCGGTCTCGTGAAATTGCGTTTAATTCCCTATCATTTAATTTAAGAGGCAATTCGTCCTTTAAATACAGTTTCTTCGTTTTGGCATTATAAATTCGAATAGACTGATTGGCGATTTTATTGTATTTCGATTCTATTTCTTCATAGCTTACGCTATCAATTTTTTTAATTTCATCTTTCTCAAAATAGAAAAAAGCAGTTATAAGGGCGTTGTCTTCAAGTTTTTCATAATACAAATCTCTTCTATGGCTTTTAAAAAGCAAAAAGGATCCAATTAGAACAAGTCCAAGGATAAAAGCAAATAGGAGTGTAGAATTTATTGCAAGTTTATTCTTGAGATTCATGAGCCTTATTTTTTAGCATATATCCCGTACCTTTTACGGTGTGTATGAGCGGAAAAGGGAAATTCTTATCGACTTTATTCCTAAGATAATTAATGTAAACATCAACAGTATTAATGCTCATATCAAGATCCATTTGCCAAACGGCTTCAGCAATGGCAATTCTAGATAAAGCTGTTTCTCTGTTCTTCATAAAAAAGATTAAAAGCTTCAGTTCTCTAGACGAAAGATTAAGTTCTTTGCCGTCTCTAGAGGCACTTTGTTCTTTCATATTAATTTTGATTCCGGCGTAAGATTGAAAATCTAAAACTCCAGAGCTAAATTCAGTGCGACGAAGCTGAGCGTTTATTCGAGCCAAAAGTTCTTCAAATAAAAAGGGTTTTGCGAGATAATCATCGGCTCCTGCTTTTAATCCTCTTACTTTTTCTTGCGGAGTATCCAGCGCGCTTAAAATAAGTATTGGAACAATTATTTTTCGATTTCTTAAAACTTCACAGACTTCAAAACCAGAAATATCCGAAAGCATAATATCAAGAATGATAATATCATAAGCATTTTCCATTACTTCGTTAATGGCATCAAAACCTTTGCTTACATTTTTTACCTGATATAATTGTTCTTCGAGTCCTCTTGTAATAAAAGAAGCAACCCTCGGATCGTCTTCGACTAATAATACTTTATTCATTGTTTTTGAAGTAAATTAGGTAATATAATATTCGTTAGAAGTTTTCTTTTCAATCGTCTTCTGATCGTTTAATTCTAAAAGTGTATTCTCTATCATCAAAGACATTGCATCCAACGGAAGATCATTTGGCTGCACACCAAAAGGCTCTTCCAATTCGTCGGCAATTGCTTCTAATGCTACAAAAGTGTAAGCAATAAAAACGATAACAAACGGTGTAATCCATCCCAAAGTTTCAACGAAACCAAACGGAAGAATAAAACAGTAAATATAAACCGTTCGATGCAACAATACACTATATGTGTAGGGAATAGGAGTGCTGGCAATTCTTTCGCATCCTCCAACAATATCAGAAAGTTTATTTAAGTTTTCTTCAAATGCCAATTGCGCCAGACCATCAATTTTGCCTTCTTCTTTTGCTTTTTTTACCCATAATCCCAATTCTCTTAATATTATAATGGGCTTAAAATGAACGTCTTTTAGCTGTTCTTTAAAATCTGAAGAAAGCAAACGATTTAAATCGGCTGTAGCATCAGTATTTCTTAACTGATGTTTTAATGCATAAACAAAAGCACTTAATAAATTAATAAAGTTTTGACTTTCAGATTTGTTGTCTTTGGAATTTAAAAGTGTAATGCTTTGTCTTGCAAGAGATCTGGTGTCGTTTAATAAAGCGCCCCACAGTTTTCTTCCTTCCCAAAAACGATCATAGCTGACATTGTTTCTAAAACCGAGAAATATCGCAAGTGCAATTCCGAACAGAGTAAAAATTGCCGGATTTATATGCAGATTATATTCGAGCAGAAAAGATTTGTAATAGACAATAAGAAAAGAAAACAAAAAGAGTAAAAGTAATCGTGGAAGCAGCTGAGGCAAAACAGAACCTTTCCACTCGAAAAGCATTTTGAACCAGTTTTCTTTTTTCTTAATAATCATTATGCAGGATAAATTGATGCATTAAAAGTAATTAAAAGTATTTATTCACGTGAGTTTTTTGAGAATAAATCTTCTAATTAAAAACGCTAAAAAATTACTCATTCCGTAGGAATGTCTGGTTGTTTGATTTTTTTTCAAAATCCATATCGTAAATCAGGTGTCCCTACAGGACACAATGGCAATGCGTTTTTTTTTCTACCGATCAGATATTCCTAGCGGAATATTTTATTTTAATACATAATTGATTCAGCTAGATTAATGAGTTCATTTTGTGTTTTCATATCAGAATCATTAGCAAATAGAATGATTCCAGAGTTAGTTTCTGGAGAAAAAACAACATAAGAACTAAAACCTAAACTTCCGCCTGTATGCGAAATTCGTATTGGGCCATTTTCAGGTTTGGTTATTTTCCAGTTTAGCCCAATTGCACCTTTGCTAATATCTCCAAAAGTTGGCTGATGGCTCAGTTTGGCATCTTCATTTTTTTCATTTAAATGATATTTGATATATTTCAGCATATCTGAAGTCGAGGAAGCGATAGAAGCGGCGACCTGCATATCCTCCCAATCTATAAAAGGCATTTTTCTTCCTTTAGCATCATATCCAAACGCCATTGAAGCTGGTATTTTATTCTCGCCCAATAAAACGGTATTTTTCATTTTGAGCGGATCTGTGAATTGCTTTTTTAGCAATGTTGCAAATTTTTCTCCGTAAACCGTTTCCATAATATGTCCCAATAACTGAGCTGCTGTATTGCAATGTCTAGCCAATGTTCCTGGAACCGTATCTAATTTCACTTGGTGCAAATCGGTATAAAATTGCTGTCTGCTATATTTTCTGTGCAAAGCATCCAATATATAAGCAATAGAATCTGGGTTGGCTTTTGCAAAAAGATCTTTGTTGTCGGGCATCCAGTTTGGAAGGGCAGAAGTTAGATTGGCAAGGTTTAAAAGCGTAATTGGTGTTCCTTTAAATTGAAGATTTGGATAATCCTGTTTCAAATATTTTCGAATGTCATCTGTCAGATTTACTTTTTTGTTTAGAACAGCTCTTGCCAGTAAAGTTGAAGAAAATGTTTTACTGTTTGAAGCCAGCTCATAAAGTGTATTTGAGGTCGGAAGAACTTGTTTTTCTTTTTGGGTTGAGCCATAATTATAGTAATACTCTTTTCCTTCTTTGATAATTCCTATAGAAAGACCAACTCTACTATTATTGGACATGAACGGAAGAACAGATTTATTGACAAGCGAATCCAATTTGGTTTTTAATAGATTGTCTGCAGGAACTGAACCTTTTTGAGAATAAGCCATTACATTACATAGAATTAGGCTTAATGTGATTAGAAAATTTTTCATTTTAAAGAAGCTGATTTTTATGTTAGTGGTAATTCGATTATTTACATTAAAGCTTTGGCGGAACCAAATTGTCTAAATCTGAAAGACGGTAGAATTTAAGATCATTTAGTTTCATGTATCTGCAGATAAATTCTAAAGTTTCTATTTTGGTCTGATAGTTTTCGGTTATTTCCTTAACAGGTTTGTGACCGCATAGAATTAGAATTTTATTGTTCTTTTTGGCATAATCTAATAATTCTAATAAATAAGGAATGCTAAAATGGATGTGGCTGTTATCTATATCAAAAGCGAATACAATTTTTGAGTTATTAAAATAACTGTCTTGTTTTTCTGGAAGTTCACCACCAAATGCTCTTCCTCTAATAATTTTAAATAGTGGAGACAATGCCTGATCTAGAGAATCTGATCTTTCGCCATAAGGATAAGCAAAAGAAGTAACGTTGAATCCTTTTTTCTTCATAGAAATAATCATAGGATCGATTTCCTGCTTCATGTATTCTTTAACTCCATACTTTTGCGTAAATTTAACAGCGTTGTAATGATGGTAACCATGTCCTGCAATTTCATGTCCGTATTTTTGCATTTCAAGCAATGTTTTAATTTCAGGTGCTCCAATAGAATCTATTCGGCAGACATTAAAAGTAGCTTTCCAAGAATATTTACGTAAAGCTTGATCTGCTTCCGACCATTCGTCGACATAAGCATCATCAAAAGATAAAATGACACCCGCTTTGTAGGCTGGTTTTGCGACTGGTTTTGCTTTTTTATTTTCACATGAAAACAAAGAGAATAACAATAAAAGTAGTAGGGTTTTGGGAAAAAATATCTTCATAGATTTCAGATTTCTAGTGAATTAAACTTAGAATATAATTCAAATCAAATATAAAGAAATTTCTTAATAAGCGATTATTGGGGTAATCTAAATGATTAAAAAGTGAAAGGATATTTTAAGTTCTGAAAAAATAAGAGTTGTTCGTTATTTTACAATTTTCCGTTTTTGCGATTCTCGTACTTTGTCAAAAAATATATTAAAAATGAAAACAAAACTTATTTTAAGCGGATTGTTGATGCTTACCTTTTGGTGTAATGCACAAACTAAAGAGTCTAATTTGAAAGAAGCCAGAAAGGCAATTGAAGCCAGTAATGCGATTTTTGCAGATCTCGCCAACAAAAACGACGGCTCTATTTTAACAAGGTATACAGAAGATGCCTGTCTGTTTCCTCCAAACGGAGAACCAATGTGTGGTGCGGCACAAATCGCTAATTTTTTTAAAGCTGCTCCGCAAGTGCATGTTAAGTTCACCATTCAGCATCTTTATGGAGACGGAAAAACGTCTGTAACAGAGGAAAGTTTTTATGAAATGACTAATCTTGAAGGTAAGAAGTTAGACGAAGGAAAAATAATTGTAATCTGGAAAAAGACAAAAGACGGTTGGAAAATGCATCGCGATATGTTTAGCAGCAATCGTCCGTCAAAAGCTTAGAAACCAATATTTACGGCCTGCTGAAAATCGGAACCATTTTGGATAAGTGAATTTCTTGATGAAGAAGGCGTGATTCCGGTAAATTTCTTGAATTCTTTTATAAAATGCGCTTGGTCGTAATAACCGCATTCATAAGCTATTGTAGTCAGCGATTCTTGGGTGTGAAGCACCATTTGAAGGCTTTTGTTAAACCGAACAACAGCGGTAAATGCAGCTGGACTTAGACCAATATTGGCTTGATAGAGTTTTTGAATGTATCGTTCTGATAAGCCTGAATCTTTTGCTAAAGCAGTTATATTAAAAGGTTGGCTATCGGTTAAAATCTGATGGCTTAACGCTTGTACAACTGTTACTTTTTTTAATCGGGTTTCGTTCTTTTTCAGCTGTTGCAGAAAATGAGATTCTAAAAGACTAATCTTGGAGGTAAGTTCTCTTGCCTCCATTATTTTATGATATAAATCTCTGTTTTCGCCCAAAGCTACATCGTACATATCGGTAGCATAATTGGTAAATTCAGACAAAGGATCTGAGAAAAACAATGCGCTCGCGTGCGGATAAATACGTACAATCAATACCGAAGTGCCTTTTGCAACTGTAAGACGTGTTGGCAACGTAAGATGTCCAAGCAATTCTACGGATGGCGTATCTTTTCGTTTTCCGTTTATAATTGTCGCCGCAGCGCCTCCTGAAATATTGATAATTAGATCGACATAACCACTTGGATAGAAAACTTCGTTATCGAGATTCTTTTCTATAGTAACAACCGTATAGTTTTTTATATAAGGCGCTAATAGTGGCGAAGGCAAAATCTGCATTGGATTCTAGAATTTTATTTCGGTATTAATTTGTTGATTAATAGTGGATTCTAAATTAATAATAAATTCAATATCAACAGAAGCTTGTCGAATTTTTATCTTAAATTTAAGATGAAACATTGGATACTTAAAAATGAAAACAATTACTATCAAGAGAGTTTACATCTATAAAGAAAAAGACGATACGTATCGAATATTGATTGATCGTTTGTGGCCACGAGGAATTAAGAAAACAGATTTGGCTATTGATGAATGGAACAAAGAGATTGCACCTTCGCCTAAATTGCGAATATGGTTCGATCATAAAAAAGAACGCTTTGACGAATTTTCTAAATTATATATAGAAGAATTAAAGTCTAAAACTGAAGAAGTAGAGCATTTAAGGAAAATTGCAGAACAACAGCCATTAACTTTATTGTATGGCGCAAAAGATCCCGAGATTAATCATGCTGTTGTGCTGAAAGAATTTTTACAAAAGTCATGAGAATCATTTATCAATAATCACCCATTTCTCGAACTTTCCGTGATGACTTATTGAAATATCTCGCAGCATATTGTTCATTTTCAAATAAGGAATGCCGTTTTCGTCTTTTACAATTTCTTTATTTTCAACTTCAACTACATTATTTATATTTTCTTGATCATCCACTGCGATTGTATGAATACTTTCTAAAGAAAATATAGTTTTAGTATAATACACATTTTCATTACAACTGACTTTTCCAAAAGCCAAACTAGCACTTAAAGTATCCAATGAACAGGAAAGCTTTTTTGGACTGTATTCCCGAATTTTAGTCTTACGATTATAAATTTTATAAGCTGCTTCTTTCATGCTCCATAAAAGCCAAACCATCGTTTCGGGTTGGTCAAAATCTTTTATGTATTGTTGCTCATTTGCAGTAAAAAGCTTTTCAACAAAACCTTTGCGCTGCCAACGACTTTCAACACGTGACTGCGCAAGATCTATTACATCATTGCCAATCATTTTTGGGCGAGTTTCGTTTCAATAATTTCTAGGGCAGTTTTCACGTCAAGCATACGCTCCATATCGGCATTATCGATTACGATATTAAAATTTTCTTCAAGATCTAGTACAATATCAACTAGATTGGCTGAGTTTATATTGAGATCCTTTATAAAATCGGTTTCTTCGGTTAAGTTATCATAAGCTTCTTGATTGGTAACAAAAGGCTTTATAATTACTTTTAATCTTGCGGTAAGTTCTTTTCTATCCATTTTAGTTTTCAAATTTTTTAAATAGTATACAAGCGTTTACATCGCCAAAACCAAAACTGGCTTTAGCAATTATTTTTGGGCTGACTTTAATTGTTTTTAAAAGTACTTTTGAAGAATCAATAATCGCTACAATTTCAGGATGAAGATCGTCGCAGTTTTTATTTCCAAATATAAATCCTTCATGAAGCTGTAGAACCGAAGCAACACTTTCAATACTTCCTGAAGCGCTTAAACAATGTCCCGTCAAACTTTTTAGAGAATTAATATACGGAAAATCAGAACCACTTCTTTCTAGTGCTTTTGTCCAATTTTCAATTTCCAGACTATCTTTTGTTGTGGCTGTTAAATGACCATTTATAGCGTCAATTTCATTTGGGCTGATTCCTGCATTTTCGATAGCCGTTTTAATGCATCTTTGTACGGCTATACTATTAGGAGCTGTCATGGTTCCGCCGTCTCTTTGCCCGCCAGAATTGACATTTCCGCCCAATATTTCGGCATAAATTGTAGCTCCACGTTCCAATGCAGTTTCTAGATCTTCAATGACAAAAGCTCCGGCACCGCTTCCAGGAACAAATCCTGCAGCAGAAGCACTCATAGGTCTTGAGCCTTCTTCGGGTTTGTCATTAAATCTAGAAGAACAGACACGTAGCGCATCAAAACCGCCCCAAATATAAGGCCCGCTGTCGGAAGTGCTTCCTGCCAGAATACGTTTTGCCTGTCCAGATTGTATACGGTCGTAAGCCATTAAAATAGCTTCTGCACCAGTAGTACATGCCGATGAGTTGGTCGTAACCTGATTTCCTAATCCGATTTTACCGCCCAGATAAGCACTAACGCCGCTATTCATGGTTTGTGCCACAACTGTACTTCCTAATTTTCGGGTTTGGAATTCATCAATTTTATAAATGCTTTCGCGAAATTTGTCTATTCCAGAAGTTCCCGATCCAAAAATAGCTCCGCTGTTCCAATCTGGATTTTCATTTATTGGCAACCCAGCATTGTTCCAAGCTTCCATGCCAGCGATTACGCCATATAAAATTCCTGTGCTGTTAAATCCGCGAAGTTCTAGTTCTGTAAAATACTGCAATTTTAATTCGTCAGATATTTGAGGCTGACCTGCAATCTGACAAGAGAATTGCAATTCTTCTAGCTGTGCATCATGGCGAATTCCCGAAATGCCATTTTGCAGCGCATGAGTAAACGCAGAAATGCCGACACCGTTTGGCGCCGCGACTCCAAGACCTGTTATTACCACTCGTTTTTTCATAATTTCTTTGTTATCATTCCTGCTAGAACACCACGGCAAACTTCTTGTCCCGCTTCGTTTTTCATAACTGCATTGCATTTTAATTTTCCAAAACGGAAAAACAATTTCTCAGAAGTAACTGTTACTTTTTCATTTGGATAAACAGGTTTTAAAAACTCCATATCGGCAGACGTAAAAGCAATCACGGTATTTTCGCCTAAATCATTTCCTAACAAAAATATTCCAAGACAAACCATTCCAATTTGCGCCATTGTTTCGGTCAGAATTACACCTGGAGTTACAGGATTATCTTTAAAATGTCCTTTGTAAAAATCGAGATCTTCGTTGTATGTATAGGTTCCTGTTACGCTGTTTTCATCAGCATGAAGCAGTTCATCGACAAACAAAAAAGGTTTGCTGTACGGAAGTTGTGCTATTATATCAGTTAATTTCATAAGCCTTCAAATTACCATTGCAATAAAACTCTTTGTGCTGAGAATCCTGGACCAAAACTCAGCATTAAACCTTTTTCTCCCTTTTTCGGATTTCGATTCATGATGTTTTCTAAAACATACAAAACTGTAGCGCTCGACATATTTCCGTATTCTCGGAGAATTTCTTTAGTATCATCAATATTTTTCTCCAGTCCTGCAAAAAGCGATTCGACCGTTGTTACAATTTTTTTTCCTCCTGGATGAAATATCATATGATCAATATCTTTAATTTCGAGATTATTCTGTTTAAGAAACGGATGAATTATATCGCCAAAATGAGAAGCAATTGTATCTGGAACTTCAATATCGAGAACCATTTGCAGTCCGCCGTTAGTGAGTTTGAAACCCATCATATGCTCAGCGTCATAAAAATGATACATCTGTTCATCAATAATTTCTGGCCCTGAATCTTCTTCTTTAGAAGATAATAAACAGCAGGCTGCGCCATCTCCAAAAATAGCTGCGCTTACAATATTTGGCATCGAAAAATCATTCAGCTGGAAAGTTGCCGTTGGCGATTCTACTGCAATTACCACAGCACGTTTGCCTGGATTTGATTTCAGAAAATTCTTTGCATAAATAATTCCTGATATTCCGGCCGCACAGCCCATTTCGGTAACGGGAAGGCGAACAATATCTTGTCGTAATTTCATTTTATTAATGAGATAGGCGTCAAGCGAAGGAATCATGATTCCGGTACAGCTTACCGTAATAATATAGTCTAAACTCTGCGGATTCCAGCCTGTTTTTTCTAATGCTTTTTCTAAAACCTGATGTCCCAGAACAATCATTTCGCGACTGTAAATATCATTTTTTTCTTCGAATGAAGTAGCGGTAAAAACCTCAGAAGGTTCCATGATTGAATAGCGTTTGTCTACAGAAGCTCCTTCAAAAATCTTTTTTACTTTTTTGACAAAACGTTCTTCCTGACCTTCGAGCCATAGATCGACTAGCGGAAGTATTTCTTCTGTGGTACGGGAATATTGCGGAAGCTGTTTTACAGCTGTAATGATCTTTACACTCATATTTTTGTAATTATCCACTGGTAGCGAAAAGCCCATTTCCAGTTTATGGAGTAGTTTTTTAAATTTAATTTTTCGGATAAATGCTCCAGTTCGTTCTTTTTGAATCCTTTCAAAATAGAAATCAATCCGTCGTTGCGTGACATATCGTTGAGATTGAAAACAACACCAATAAGTTCAAATAATCGGTAAGCAATTTTACTTCGATGAAGATCGTTTACCACAATGCCTATAACAGTATTTTTGTTTAGCGTATGCATTACTTCTGCAATTTGGTTTGTTGTAAAATGATGCAGTGTTAATGTACACAAAACAATATCGTATTTAAGTTGATTAAAATCGTCACTAAAAATATCCATACAGCGGTATTCTATGTTCGGAAAATCTTTAGAAAGCTTTTTAGCATAATCAATCGTAAAAGCATTGGCATCGACACCAATAAGTCTAAAATTCAGGTTTTGCTTTTTTCCGTATTTAGATAGCATTCGCAACATATCTCCATTTCCGCAACCTATGTCGGCAATAGTAATAGTTTGAGCAGTATCGGCTTTTTTTAAAAGCTGCTTTATGCCATGCAGCGTAAGCTTATTACCGCCAAGTAATTGATTGATAGAAGCAATTTGATCTAAAGCGCCACTGAGTTCTTCGCCTTCAAGCGAAAAATCGTCCATTATTTCAATTTCTTCTGTTCTATATTTAGTGTCTACACTCATTTATTCAACTGTTATTGGTCGGCCGTGTGTTTGTTTTATTATAAGAGAAAGTAATGATGGAGCCGAAGCTGCAATTGTGGTCATTGCATGTGTGAAATTTTTGAATGTTAAAGCTTTGGCTAATATTCGTCCAAAGAATAATCTTTTGCTGAAATGCTTTTTCCATTCCTGAATGTATTTTTTCTCCAATTCGTGTCTGGATTTTATCTTTCCATAATAAAACTCAAGTATTAGCTCAGAAGCAATTTTAGCGCTATGAATAGCCATTGCCATACCGTTGCCACACATTGGATGAATGAGTCCCGCAGTATCGCCAATCATTAAAATATGGTTTTCTACAGGTTTTTTTTTATCAAAAGAAATCTGGCTTATAGTCAGAGGTTTTTCAAATAGGGAAGTGCTATTTTCAAATATAGCTTTCAGTTTCTTGTTTTTATAAAGAACCGATTTTTGGTAATCCTCAATATTCTTATATTTTTTAAAAGTCTCAAAATCGGCTAAGTAGCAAATGTTTATAATGTTGTTTTCAACTTTTGAAACTCCGCAATAACCGCCTTGAAAATTGTATAAGCCAACAAGACTTTCATCAAAATTTCCAGTGTAATGTCCTTTTACGGCTAACCAAGGTGATTTTTTAGAAATAAATGCTCTAGATAAATCCTGATCGATATTGGATCTTTTGCCATAAGCGCCCAAAACGATTTTTGCTGTAAGAATCTGTTCGGAAGTGTTTACCGTAAAAATATCATTTTGAAAAGAAATATGAGTAACTGTTTCTGTTAGAATTGTACAGCCTTTTTCTTTTGCTTTTTGAAATAGAAAATGATCCAATTCGAAACGGCTGATTCCAAAACCGCCCAACGGAAGTCTGGTCTTTGCCGTTTTTCCGTTTTGTGCCGTAAATTCGAAATTTGAAATCGCAGTAGGCTCAAGTTTCTTAACATCTACATCAAGCCAGAATAGATACGGAAGAATTTCATTAGAAATATATTCACCGCAAACTTTGTGTTTTGGATAGGCATTTTTTTCGATAAGAACAACCTTTAATCCTTTTTTGGATAAGTGCAAAGCGCCTGCCAGACCAGCAAGACCGCCTCCAATAATAAGTACATCAGGATTTGTTCTCATACTACCAATTTAGTTATTAATTTGGAAAGAACTTTATTAAATTCGATAAGAAATTAACAAAATTTCAACCTTTGTCTTAAAAGAGTAAAAATGTTTGGGCAGAGAAAATCCAGAAGAAAAATCATTTAAAAGATAATCTTTACTTTTGCCAAAAAATAGCAGCATTTATAAATGACGATACAGGATTTAGTTGGAACTTTTTCTATTTCAGGAAGTAATCAGGATGAAAGTAATGAAATTACATACAAAGGTGTTTTGACTCTAACTTTGGATAAAAACAACCGAATAAAAGCAGACTGGATTATCAATAGTTCTAAGCAAAAAGGAACGGGTTTTTTTAAGGATAATATTTTAGTGATCAATTTTAGTTATAAAGGAGATGACAATAAAACCTATAAAGGAGTTGCGGTTTACAGATGCATCACAAAAGATGTTCTAGACGGATTCTGGTCAGAAAAACATGGAAATCCGCTTTATTTAGGAAGTGAGCATTGTTTGAGAATGGAAACTACTGAACGATTAAATTAAAGAAAACTAGAAGTCAACTTTGTCAAAGTTCAAAACTTTGACAAAGTTTAGTGTTAAAAGTTTATGCTGGATTTGCTACTGTCTTGTATTTTTTGTTATAAAGAATAATAAAACCAATCCATATTACTAGTAAAACCGCAATTAAAATAAGTTCTCTCTCATGCAAGCCATCACGGAAGAAATTGTTTAATGAATGTACTCCTGCAACCGCTAGCAAAGAACCTGTAGAAGAATATACTTTTCCGATTCCCCATGTTCCAAAGAAAATAATTCCAAGGAAAATCATATTGTTTGGTGTTGTTTCTAGATTTAAATGCCAAGCAAACCAAAGAACGGCAATAATTACGATAGAAGTAAATTTAGGAAGTGATTTTAGCTGTTCTTGCAAAAATCCTCGCCATCCTATTTCTTCCAAAAGTCCATAAACTAAAACAGTAAACATTAATAAAATTGGGAATTTGCCAATTGTAACATAATATACACCAGCGATTAAAACTGCTGGAAGTATCCAATATACAGCAAAAGGAAATATTGCGTTTTTGTATATTCCTTTTAAGGACATCGGGTTATGCAAAGAGAATATTTTTATAGCAGCCAGAGCGCCTAAAGCTGGTCCAACTCCGCGTAGCAGAATCACTAAATACGGATTTTCGATTCCGGATAATAAATTGGTTTTTACAGCTGCATATCTGCAGATTACTGCGATTACATAAAAAACTATAATAGCTCCAAAGTTGATTTTATTTTTCATGGTTTAAATTTGTTTGGTTTAGTGAAGCAAACTTATGACGCATAAATGAAAATAAAATTGACTTTGGGTAAGAAATCATTTTTCCATAACTCTTTTTCGAATTCGGCTTAAACTTTCTGCTGTTAATCCGAGATAAGAAGCGATGATTTTTAAAGGTGTTCTCTGAAAAATTTCTGGTCTTCCCTCTATAAGTTTTAAATAACGCTCTTGTGGGGAAAGTGTCAAAAGATTAATCTGTTCTTGCTGTTTGCGTACGTAGAGCATTTCAGAAATGGCTTTTCCAATTCGTAAACCTGTTTCAGATCTTTGATACAATTCATTTAAATCTGAATGAGAAATAGACCATAAAGTTAAATCTTCCAAAGCTTCAGATTTAATAACAGATGGCTGCTGATTTAGAAAAGACATATAATCGCTTATAAAACTATTTTCATACAATAAATTAATGCAAATATCTCTTTTGCCGTCCCAAACAAATAATCCTGCCGATCCTTTAATGATGATGTTAAGGTATTTCTCGACACCATGATAATCTTTTATGATTTCTGATTTCTCAAATTCACGGACTTTAATTTTCTCCGAGAATCCTTTCCAGATAGTCATATCGGCAGTAAAATAATTTTCGAAAATTCTTTTTACTTCTTCAGGAGAGGGACTTTGTGGCATCTTATTAAATTATCAGTTTTGAAATGCCAATATAAGTTTTATCTTTCAAAAGAAAAACAGCTGGGTTATCCTGTTATTTATATTTTTTAGAAGACTGTTAAGACAACTTTGTCAAAGTTCAAAACTTTGACAAAGTTTGACATTTATAACCACAATAATTGTCATTTCGACGAAGGAGAAATCTTCGCAAGAAACTCCGTTCCTATTGTTGGCAATCTTTGTCGAGCTACTTGTGGAGATTTGCTTCGCCAATTCGCTATCGCTCGAGTCTCCTTCGTCGAAATGACAAAAATGCTTAAACGAGCTCTATAGTTTATCTTTTGGGAAGGCTCATTAAATTAAAGAATTTGGCTGTAACTCATTATCGTATTTTTCAGGATCTGATGCAGCATATTCATTCTCAGGCTCTGGAATAACGTGAATTTTAGAATCACTAATCGAAATTACAGCCGAACAGACATAAATGCCAATTTTCCCTTCGTTGTATTTAAAATCCAATAAAGTCAGTTTTACAATGTCATTTATCGAAAGTTCGTAATAATTTCCATAACGGATAATCTTAAAAGAAATTTGTTTTTCTTCTCCAATTTCAAACTGATTGGTCTGAATGTTTTCGAAGATAAAATTATTCTTTACGTCTTTTTCATTAAATCCCCAAGCTCTAAATTGAACGAAACCATTCATAAAATCAATCGAAATATAATATCCCGTTCCTTCTTTGTCACATTCTATCACAAAACCTGTTTTTCCCATTCCTTCAACAGATAATGTTCCTTCCCATACAAAATCGTTTGATGGTTTTTCGAAGCCGTAAATTTCATAACCGCTTCGGCATCCAAATCGCCATTTGTTTTCATTTTCCAAAACAAAATCGGCAGTTGGATTTCCTAGAATTGGTAGGGGATGAGGAAGGTCTTTTTGAAATATGGTTTTCTGATATAATTTTTCCCAATAATAATAACTTTTCAATAAAAGACGTCCGTTTTTATCAACATCGAGTTCTTTTGGTGGCGGAATCACACGATGTGTATTGACATTTCCGTCGGCAAAATAGAAATTATAAACCAAGAAATGTTTGCCATCTTTGACTACTCTAGCAGCATAGTTTCCTTGCGGCATCAGAACATTATTATGAAATGCCGAATATTCTCCTCTAAACTCAGGCGAAGACCAATAACGAACTTTAATATCTTCCCTAATTGATCCCAAAAGATAATGTGTTCCCTTTATCTCGAAAACGCACGGACATTCGACATCATCATAAACATACGGAATATGAAGCGGTTTCTGCAGCACATAACCTTCTTTTTCTCTTTTTGCCACACCAATACAGCCTCTTCGGTATGTTGGTCCAGAGGCGCTTCGGGCACAGATTAACAAATAATCTTCTCCTTTGTATTGGTATTTGAACGGGTCACGAAAGCTAATCCATTGTCGCGGATTATTATTCTTTCCTTCATAATGTGGTGCTTCACTTTTAAACGGAAGTCCGTATAAATTTTCCTTTTTCCATGTAAGTAAATCGGTAGAAATTGCACGTCCTACTTTTTGCTCGATTCCTTTATCCTGACGTTTAAGTCCTGTGTAATACATTTCATAACCTTCGCTATCCGATTTTTTGCTGATGTGCATTGTCCATAACATATCATCGTCCCATTCTCCTGGATCGCCAACAAATAAGGCATTTTTTACTCGTTTCCACGAAAGACCGTCTTTAGAAACGGCATGAGCGATATAATCGTGATTGGGAATGATTAAATGAAATAAATGATGAATTCCTTTTTCATCTATAAACACATCAACATCTCCAATTTCCCAGTTGCTAAATCCCGAACCTGAATACATTTTATTACTTATTTTAAACTGTTAGTATATTTTTTTTGCCACGAATGCCACGAATTTTCACGAATTCTAATTTGAAGAACTTTGCCAAAGTTTAAAACTTTGACAAAGTTGTAGTTGTGATATGTCTTAGATTTTTGCATAATTAAAAATTCGTGAAAATTTGTTCAATTTGGGGCTTATTTTTTATGCTCAACGAATGAATTATTTTATGACTTTATAGTGTTTTAAACCTTCCAAAATTCCTTCTGAAGCCGAAGTTTTTGCAACATAAATACTTTTTGTTGTTTCGTAATCTGCCAGTTCTGCGCTTCGGTTACCAACAATAATTCCTTTAACAGGACCTCTAAACATATCGACATCATTTCCTGAATCTCCAGCGGCAATTACATTACTGAGCGGAATAGACCATTTTCGGCATAAAAACTTAATCGCATTTCCTTTTGATGCTCTTTTCGGAATAAAATCTAGAAATTGCCCGTGACTCGGAATAATATTCACTTTATACCAGCCTGTTCCTAAAACCGCAATTAATTCATCATGATTGTAGTTTTCTTTGTCATAGTAATAAGAGATTTTATACGGATTCTGTGCTTCTTCTTCCTGAAGTTTAATCCATTTAATTGCTTTTAGTTTATTGACAATTTCTTCTCTTTTCCATCTTCCAGAAAGAAATTTTGCCCAACCTTTATCCAAAATATAATCTTTTCCGTTGGTGTAATAAATTTCGGTTCCGACAGAACAGATGATGAAATCGGGCAGGGGAAATTCTTCTTCGTCGATGACTTTTTTCACTAAAGCTAAATTTCGCCCAGAGGCCATAGCAAAAGCCATTTTATCGGTACGATTAACAAGGTGCGCTTTTAGTTCTTTTAAACCTGGATTTGCCAGTTTTGGTTCAATTAAAGTTCCGTCAATGTCAGAAACTAATAAATGATCGATTTTTCTTTTTAATCTCTCGATGTTGATATTTGGATAATGCTGTTTTTTAATTCCAGCTCCCGAAGAAAGGGAAAGGTTTTCTTTTACAAGATCTACATATTGATTGACGTGACTCAGCCAGCTGTAGTATTTCTGGATATTGATGGCTCCATTATTCGAATAATATTTCCATTTATTTTCATCGGTTAAAATATTACGAAGCGCTTTTTTAATCTGACTTTCATCTTGCGGATTGACTAATTCTCCGTTTTGACAGACTGGAATAATTTCTGAAGGTCCTCCGTTTTTAGTTACCACAACAGGAAGTCCAGAACTAGCCGATTCGATAACAGTTAATCCGAAGTTTTCATGTAAAGCTAAATTCACAAAAACGCCTCTTTTTTCTGCGGCATAACGATAAATAATTGATACTTCATTTTCGACATCATGTTTTTTCGGAATGGCCATTTTTCCATACAAATCGTATTTGTCCATCAAAAGAAGCAAATCGGTTAAGACGTTCTTTTCAGATTCGGGCATTTTGGCAATGTCTTTTCGAATACCCGCAAAAATGACCAGATTGGCAATGCTTTGAAGTTCTTTGTCTTTTCCGTAAACTTCAATTAAAGTGTTCAAGTTTTTATGTCGGTCAGGCCTCGAAAGTGCCAGAATAATTGGCTTGTGCGGATTGGTTAGAAATTTCGAAATGCTTTCCTGAACCCAATATTTTCGTTGTATTTCTTCCATGTTTTTCTCAGAATCATTTTCCTGATAGTAATAAGGAACAAATTTTCGGGTATCAATTCCGGGAGAGATGGCGTGGTATTTTCCTAGCTCGAAGTTTTTGTAGGCTTTGTAGGTTTCAATTTCCTGTTCGGTAGAAGTAACAATAAATTCAGCGAGTTCTAGTGTTCTTTCTTCTGCCGCAATTCTGGTGCTGAATTTGAATTTTTTTTCGAGTTCTTCTTCTGTTTCTCCGCCTTCGATTAATTTTTTCTTTTTATAAAACCCTAATGAATGTCCGGTGTGAGCAAAAGGAATATTTAAAACAGCTGATAATTCGGCGGCGGCGTAACCCGCATCGGCGTAGTGGGAATGAATCCAATCTGGGAAAATATTATATTGTTTAATATGTTGCATTGCACCATTTACAAAAAGATCAAGCCCTTCCCAAAGCTGTTCTTTTGCTTTGTATTTTTTTCCTAAAAACGGAATTCTTCTAATGTCTAGTTTGTCATTTATAATCTCAACAGGCACAGCATATTCAGGCGAAAGAGCAGGATCATCGATTAATCTTGTAAAAAGATGAACATGTTCTACATCTTCATGCTGCGATAAAAATTCGGCTAATTCGTAAATATATTTGGTCTGGCCTCCGTTGTCTGCATCTCGTCCGATTTCTAAACCAGAACCTTTTAAAAGTCCGTGAATATTGATAAGAGAAATTCGTAATTTTTTCATCATTCTTCCTTAAATTATTTGAAATCACAAGTTACTGCGCCCATATTGATTAGGAAGAAATAATTCCATTTTAAATTTACATATTTCCCATGTTTGAAAGCAAAAAGGAATGATTTAAGTATAAAAAGGAGAAGGTTTTGTATAAAAGCAATTTTTTCAATTGCCTCCAGCTTTAGCTGGAGGTCGTATTGAATATTGGTGAAGGCTTTAGCCAAAAAGTATTATTTGGCTAAAGCCTTTTTATTGCATAAATTTTAACCTCCAGCTAAAGCAGGAGGCAATTCAAACACTAACTTTCTATATTTTATAACAAAACCCGACAGGTTTTAAAAACCTGTCGGGTTTGACTATTCTATCTAAAAGAATATTAGTTTTTATTAATCAGATTTTCGATATCAGTTATACGAATATCAGGATTTCCGCCTGTCGATCCAGCTACCAAAGCTCCTGTTGCGCAAGCAAAATTTAAAGCTTCTTGTGGTTGTTTTCCGTTTAAAAGCGAAGTGACTAAAGCTCCTAAAAAAGAATCGCCAGCACCAACAGTATCTTCAACTTTCACAGTATAACCTTCATTTTCGTATAGATGTTTATCCCATAGTAAAAGCGCACCATCTTTTCCTCTTGTGACACAAATTGCAGTAGCATTTGTTAGCGAACAGATAAAATTCATATTCTCTTCTATAGTCGTATAAGGCGAATCTAAAGCGGCGCTGATTTCAGTTATTTCCTCATCATTAAATTTGATAAAATTAGCAGACTGCATTAAATGTTGTAGAATTTCGTAATCGTAATGAGGTTTTCTTAGATTGACATCAAAAACTTTGTAGGTGTGCGTGTTGAGCAATTCTTCTAGAGCATTTCTAGAAACTTCATCTCGACAAACTAAGCTTCCGTAGATTAAAACATCGGAGCTTACAACTAGTTCTCTTGCTTCTTCGTTTAAGGTAATTTTATCCCAAGCAGAAGGGTAAAGAATTTCGTAAGTAGCCGATTTACTTTCGTCCAAAGTTACATTTACCAATCCAGTTGGAAAATGATCCGATTTTAGAATAGTATCGGTATTCAATCCTAATTTTTTGACTTCGGTTATAATTGCTTCTCCGTCTGCATCGTTTCCTACACAGCTAATCATATTTGAATCGGCTCCTAAAGCTTTCATACGAAGCGCTACGTTTAAAGGCGCTCCACCAATTTTTTTCTCATTACCAAAAATATCCCAAAGTACTTCTCCGAAAGCGACAGCTTTTAGTTTTTTGTCGTTGCTCATTTTAGTTTTTCTCTTACTTTTAAAAATTAAATCGAGCGATTAGAGTTTCACACGATTTCATAAAAATAAAAAAGAATAACGGTTTCTGCAACCCAATTCTAAAAATCATAACAATCTGTTCACTTTACGAGGTCTAAAATTTTAATTTATATTTGTTGAAGCAGTAGTCTTTTTTATGAAATAGAATTTATAGAGGTTAAAACGGGATTAAAAAAGTTTTTTTTCTTACAATCTTATAAAAACTATTTGTAATGAATTTAAAGTGAATCATAATAGTACTATAACAGTTTGCTAATAAAATTTCACTTTCAAAACTATTTAAAATTTAAATGAAATTATTTTACAAAGTTGAAGACAAGGAACTTCTAAAAGTTAGAAATGAAATTTTCAAAGAAGTGGGAATTCCTTCTTTATTAAAAAATGGTTTTGAACTTTCTCCATTTAAAACTTCATGGCATGGTCAATATGATCGAAGCAGTCGCGGATATACTTATGATTTCAGTAGATTATCATCAGAAAATTATTTAGAAAAAATTTCTATAAGTATACTTACTGGCGAAAAATGGATTCAAATTCATTTAAATATATATGAGCTTAGTCCGACTTTAAACTCATTATTGCTTTTAAAAGATTTTGATGGATTAGAATTTGGAACTCCAGATAAGATTTCGACCAAAATGAGATTGAGAAGTGATGAATATAAAGGTCCGCCATTATTCTACATGCTTTTTTTACCAGAACATAAACTTGGAAAATTTTATACTAAAAGTGGTTGCCAAAGTGAAGTCGGTAAACTTACAAAATTGATACAATTTGATATGCAAAACATAAATGGCTTTGTAGAAAAATGGCATAAAATATTTGTTCCGAAGAAAACTGATTGGGAAGGTAATCTTCTATAATCGTAAATCTTTTTGAGACGTGAGAAATCTCCATCTTTGATTTTAATTATTTTTTAAGAAAGTTTTAATCTTTCTATAAGAATCCAGTTCTCGTTTATATATTTGTAACCAGTCTAAATAAGGATAAATTACGAATTTTATATGAAAACAATTTTTAAAACACTAAATGACAAATATTTATGTCAAGTGTTTATTGCTTTTTTGATCATTTTTTTATGTTCAGAACAAGCCTTCTCTCAATCGACTGTGGGTACAATTTCTGGTAAGGCAATCGTTAAAGACGGAAATTATTTACAAGGTGCAACAGTTAAAATTTCAGAATTAAATAAAACGACAACTACCGATTCTGATGGTACATATCAATTAAAAAATATTCCGTTTGGAACTTATTTGGTTGAAATAAAACTAAACGGTTACGAATCAACCCCAGCTTCAGTTATTGTGGATCAGAATAATACTGAAGTGACACTTGATTTTGAACTGACTTATACTTCTCAAAAATTAGAGGAAGTAATTGTAAGTTCTGGAGGAAATCGATTTGCTAGAAAAGAAAGTGAAGAGGTTTCTAAAATGAAACTGAAAAACATGGAAAATCCGCAGGTTTATACCATTGTAAGCAAGGAATTGATGAAAGAACAAGTTATAACAGATTATAACAGTGCTTTTAAAAACGTTCCAGGTGCTGGTATTGCCGAAGTGAGAAATCAAGGAAGAACAACTAATATTTCGAGAGGATTTGCTACACCGCAGTTAGTAAGAAACGGAGTTGGAAGTTTTACCTATAACTCAATTGATCCGTCAAATTTAGAGCGTATTGAGGTAATCAAAGGACCGTCGGCAACGTTGTTCGGAAGCACGATTTCTTCTTTTGGAGGATTGTTTAACAGAGTAACCAAAAAGCCTTTTAATTTCTTTAAAGGAGAAGTGTCGTATTCAGCAGGGGATTGGGATTTGAATCGTTTAACTGCTGATATCAATACACCGCTTAACGAAGATAAAACAGCTCTTTTCAGAATCAATACGGCATTGCATAGCGAAAGAAGTTTTCAGGATGCAGGATTCAACAAAAGTTTTTTTATTGCACCAAGTTTTTCTTATGAAGTAAACGAAAGATTGACATTATTGATTGATGCTGAGTTTAGTGCTTCAAAAGGGACTTCGCCAACGCGATTAACTCCGTATACAAAAGCAGATGCTACAGCGCACAGCATTGAAGAATTAGGAATTCCTTACAATCTTTCTTTTGCCAATAATACAGTTAATTACACAGGTCAGCAATACAACATTTTTGCGCAGTTGAAATATAAAATTTCAGATGAATGGACTTCACAAACTATTGTTTCGCGCACAAGATCTTCATCTGAAGGCTATGTTGTGGCTTTGACTATGTTAAGTAATGAAACATTAAGACAGCAAGTTACCAATCAGGATTATCCTTATTACGGAACCGATATTCAGCAAAACTTTAACGGAGATTTTAAAATCGGAAAATTGCGAAATAGAGTAGTAGCAGGATTAGATTTTTACAGCCTTCGCGCAACTCGTAATGATGCAACGGTAAACATGCCAGCACTTAATTTTAGAAAACCTGGTGATGCTTATAACAATTTTACTTTAAATAAAATTGAGCCTTTATTTCAAAATGCTACTTATACCAACATGGTATCAAACAACGAAAGAACTTATAGTGCTTACGTGTCTGATGTATTGAATGTTACCGATAGATTATTGGTAATGGGAGGTGTTAGAGCCGATCGTTATATTAACAAAGGAGTGTATTACCCAAGCCGTGATTCTATTGCAGGAAATTACAATCAGACGGCATTTTCTCCTAGATTTGGAGCGGTTTATCAAGTGGTTAAAGATAAAGTATCTGTTTTTGGAAATTATATGAACGGATTCAATAATGTGGGTGGATCTGATTTTTACGGAAATACTTTCAAACCAAATCAGGCAAATCAGTTAGAAGGTGGAGTTAAGTTTGACTTTAATAAAATTAGCGCAACTTTTAGTTATTATGATATTAAAGTTACCAATGTTACACGTGATGATCCTGATCACGTAAACTTCCAGATTCAAGACGGAACACAATTGAGTAAAGGTTTTGAGGCAGAATTTATTGCAAATCCGATTAAAGGTTTAAATATTGTTGCTGGTTATACTTATAATGATAGTGAATATACAAAAGCAAATCCGAGTATTAATGGTTTACGACCTACAACAGCTGGTTCGCCTACAACAGCCAATCTTTGGGCAAGTTATAGATTAACCGAAGGAGCAGCTTCTGGTCTTGGATTTGGATTTGGTGGAATTTATGGAAGTGAGTACTATCAAACGAATACTTCAACATTTAAGTTCAGTATTCCTTCTTATACCGTTTTGGATGCTTCTGTGTTTTATGACAGACCAAAATTCAGATTAGGCTTAAAAGTTGACAATCTTACGAATGAGAAATATTGGTCATATCGTTTAGCTGCTCAAAACCCAACAAGAGTTACAGGAAATATTACGTTTAAATTCTAAGAATACAATTCGTCATTTAAAATGATATTTCTACATTTGGATTTTATTGCAAATTATGACCAAAGGTTTTAAAAATACTATCAGACAAATACATTTGTGGCTCGGTTTAGCATCGGGCCTCATTGTTTTTATAGTGAGCATTACGGGTTTTCTTTATGTTTTTGAAGAAGAGATACGTCATTTTGCCAACAAAGAATATCTGCACGTTCCCGTTCAGGAAAAACCTTTTATAGGTTTGAAAACTATAATTGAAAATTACGAACGTCTTGAGCCTAAACAGAAAATTACCGCTTTAAAAATCGATAAAGCAGAACCGAATGCTGCAGTTCAAATTTCTGCGAAAAAGAAAAAGACCTATTATTTCAATCCGTACGATGGAACTTTAATCAATCAGCAGGGAGCAGATTGGCTGAATACGGTTCTAGAAATACATCGTACTTTGTTGTTAGGAGAAGTTGGCGAATTTATTCAAGGTTGGGCAGTGGTAATTTTTATCATTATGCTGATAACGGGATTAATTTTATGGTTCCCAAACCAAAGACGCTTGCTTAAGCAATCTTTAAAAATAAAATGGAACGGTTCGTTTAAAAGAATCAATTTTGATCTGCATCAGGTTTTAGGATTTTATGCTTCTATTTTTCTGCTTTTAATTGCCTTTTCTGGAACGTATTTTAAATATGATGCGGTTAAAAAAGGAGTTAGTTTAGTAACGGGAACCAAGCTCAGAAAAGGAGATGAAGTGGTTTCTAACGCTAAAATTGATTCGACTACAATTCCTGTTCGATATAATAACATTTACGAAAGTGCAAATGCGAAATATCCAGGCGCAACTTCGGTTTCGTTTTCAATTAGAAAAACAGGAGAATTGCGATTAAGAATGACGTATCCAAATGATTGGGCAAGAAACCAAAACACTATTTTCTTTGACGGAAAAACAGGGCAGATGCTCAGAACGAAATTATACAAAGACAACAACGCTGCTGATATTTATGAAGCTAGTAATCACGATCTGCATACAGGAGTTTTCTTTGGTCTTACAGGAAAAATAATCTGGAGTTTGGTCAGTTTGATTGGAGCTTCTTTGCCTATAACTGGATTTATAATTTGGTGGAAGAAAGGGAAGAAGTCTAAAGTTAAAAAGGTAAAGCATAAATAATGTTTCTAACAAAAAAAACAATAGCGCGGATTTGCAATCCATGCCCGCAAAGATTGGTTTATACTTTATTTTAGTGATCTTTATTGTGTCAAACTGTTGTGGGCATGGATTGCAAATCCGTGCTATCGGGTATGTTTACAGTATCTTAAAATGCATACTATGATCTTTATCTCCATTGTACTTAGAAATATAAGCATCTAATCTACCAACTATTATTTCCAAAATAAATGAATGAATAAAAAATATTAAAAATGCAATAGATATTCTGTTGGACATCAGCTTATTCGGTTCCATACCAGTCAATTAATTTATTATTAATTTATTATTAATTTATTATTAATTTATTATTAATTTATTTCAAAGCAATAATCTCAGAAATTTTCTTTTGATCTAAAAATATTTTTTTAGAATTGATTACTTTATAAACAATCCTTTTAATCTCATATTTTGTTTCTTTTCCTAACCCGACTTGGAAAGCTGAAATCTTTGAATTGTAACTATTTTTACTTGTATTAAAAGACTCTTCACTATTTACAATTAATCTACTTTCATTATTTCTGCAAATACGATATTTAAAAGTTTTATCTTTTGAAATAATTATTTTTTTTTCTAAAGATTGATCATCTTCGGCTGATTTTTTTAATACGTAATTTAGGATACCTTTCTTGTTGTATGAAAATTTTATATTCCATTTGTCTAAATAATCTGTCGCTTGTGATCTGTACGATTCCATATAAGCTTTGATCAACTTAAAATCTCTATGCTTATATTTTTCATTTGAGGATATAAACTTTAAATCTTCAAGGTTATAATCCTCTAAGAAATCTTCCAGAAGGTCTACAAGATCCTTAATATTAAGGCTTTGATTAACACTTTTATAAAGATATTTGTAATAAACTCCATTCAGATAAAAAATATCCTTATCATTTATTGAAATTGATTTTTCCTGAGTATTAAAATTCACCCTAATTTTATTTACGTAACTATTTCTTTTAAAACTCAAAAATAAAGTATCACTTCTTTTTATGAGTGTGCATATAGAAGGCGTCTTTTTTGTGTTTATTTCGGATCCATAAAAGTCATAATAAATTATTGTATCTTTTTTAAAGTTGTATGTATAAATTAAATGATTTGTATTGATTTCTTGCTTTTTATTGATTCTTTCATCATTTACATATTCACTCTCATCAATAATTTTGTTAAGAATATAGACTGTAGTGTAAAATTTTGATGATTGTGCCAAAACATTCATATTAGACGTTAATAATATGAATGATATAAAGTAAGTCATTGAAATCTTTTTCATAATTAAATTTTTATCTTTTTCCCGATAGCGCGGATTTGCAATCCGTACCCGCAACGGTAATACACAACACAAATTATCAAGACAGAAGCTACAAAGAATCATACAGCTTTTGTTTTGTATTTAAAATAAAGAACAAACCTATCTTTGAGGGCACGGATTGCAAATCCGCGTTATCGTTTTTTTTTTTATTTGTTTACAAAATTGTGACTTAGAAAATTTTCTTATACTTATTTGTTTTTAAAGACAGTTTTGATTCAAGTATTTTTTTCTCAATTACTTTTCCTTTCTTATCAATTTTGAAGCATATATAGATATATCCACTGCCTATTGTCGAATATGAAAAATTATTTATTTCGATTATTACACTTGTATAATTTAATCTCTTTAATGCGACGAACTTAATAGGAATGAGATTTATAAAATCTTTGACAGTAATATTTTTAACATCATAATTATTTATCGTGACAAATGGATTTTGAGAAAATTTTAATTTTTCAAGTAGTTTTTTTGGTAATGACTCTTTATTGCATTCTGAGGTAATTACATTTTCAGTTTTTAGAAAAAAAACAATTTCATTGTTAAACAGATTCTCGTGAATTTGATAAACACTTAAAGAATCATTAATTGCTATTCTACATGATTTTATTTCCTTTTGAATAAAGTAAGATGCATTCTTTTGCGCAATTAACGTATTAAGAAAAAGACAGAAAAAAAACGTTGTAATTCTCATAATTTATCTGTTGAGCTATTTTTAAAACTGAAATGTGTTTGTTTATGGATTATTTTTATCTAATAATGTTCTTATTGAGTCAATATCTGTTCTTTTGAAATTAGAAAGAGAAAAGCTTGTGTCAGCATATTTTAATGTTTTTCTATATTGTTTCTGACCCTATGACTCAACATTTATGCTATCTACATAAAATTCATTAGACTTAAATGAAACATATGTTTTGGTATAAGAACCGTTATTTCCTATAAGATCTTTAAATATAATAAAGCCACTTCTATTAATTTTTATTTCTTCGTAATAAATAGGGGTATTGCATTTTAAAACGTTTTTAAAAATTTTAAAAATTTCACTCTTTTTATTTATCGTTTTGCTTATCAAAAGCATAGGAAAATCAAATTCTGAATTATCAGGAAAACAATTCTCTTTATTGCTTTCATAATAAGGTTTTAAAATAACAATTGTATCTACTGTTTTATTATTGTCAAAATCAAAAGGAATAGGTTGGTCTTTATAATAATTTGAGAATACAATTCCATATTTATCTTTGTACCCAGTTATTTGATCCAAACATTTTTTTTCTGATAAATTGTTTTTTTGTACATTAATGGTATCTTTTGGACTATTACTTATACTTTTATCTACAATCTTAGAACAAGAAATTAAGAATAAAATGATAAAAAATAGATAAAAAGTAAATCTCATAATTCTTTAATGTTTAAATATTTTAGATGAATAATCTTAATTATTAGTCAAAGTATTCTTTTATTTTTCTCCCATCCTTTTTATTAATTACTATAAATTTACATGGTCCGTTTGCTGAACACCCACTTCGAAATAATAACTTATTTGAGTAATCTTTAATTAATTGATAGCCTAATCGATATGTATAGGGATATAGATTTACATCTACTTCATTAATTGCAATTTTAGATTTATGAGGTTTCTCTAGGGTTAGCCATATTCGATCGCAATTAAATTGCCAATAAAGAATATAATTCTTCTGTAGTTTGATTGTATCACAATTTATATTGCTTTCATTCATTAATTTATTTTTATTACAAAAGCAATTTTTATCCTGTGCCGAACAAATACTAATTTGAAATATTATTAAAAATAGTATATTCTTTATCATTTGATAGCTTCTTTAGGTTTTGAAATATTAACTTCTTTCCAAAATATTGTCAGACCATATTGAGCTGTCGACTGATCTTATTTTTATAGATTTTGTACATTTAGATAGTGTTTTTTATTCTTTTTCAGACTAACATAATTAAACGGTTTAATCTAAATTAATTTTAGAATAGCAATCTATAATAGTATCTGTTGAAATACTATCTCTAACTAGTGTTTTTATTTTTTCAATATTTTTATTTTTATAATAATAGTATCTTTTGTAATTAATTTTTTTATTAAAATAGTTGGCTCTTAAATTAATCTCTTGAAATTGTTTTTTTTTATTTTTCATAATTCCAACAGAAATAACCTTAGAATTATCAGGTAAATAATCAATTTTATTTAATTGAGGAAGGATGAAATCGCAATCACTAAAGAAGTCTTCTTCTTCGTTATTCTTCTTAACTTTACAGTTTTCTTTAATAATTTGTTCAATTTCTTTGTCTTTTTTTAAAAAATCTAAATTTATAATAGGTTTTATATTCATGCATCCATCTGAATTTTGGGAATATTTAATATCTGTAATTGAAGTAGTGTAGTTTACATATCGTATATTTCCTCCGTCAATACGTTTTTTTTGCTCTAGACTATATATGAATTGGTTGACTAACAAATCATTGTTATCGATTGTAAATGCAATTGAGTCACTTTCTTTACTATTACCATAAACTCTTGCATATTCTTCATTATTTGCATGAAAATAATGATAGATTTCCATTCCTTTGTTATTAGAGTGAATTACCAGATAATCACTATTAGAAACTTTGCACGAAGTTGCTAATAAAGAGACAAGAATAATAACTAACTTAACTTTTTTCACGTGGCTTCTTTTTTCTTAATTTTAATTCTTTCCAAAAAATAGTGCCTAAATAAACAGCCGTTGATTCAAGTGCTATAGTTTCAGAGGTCGAAAATCTATTTTGAGGGTTGATTCCTGGTGTATATTTCTCTTGAGGTACATTAAAAGTTCCTCCTAGTTTTTCAACACCATCTTTCCATTTTTTGTAATGTTCATCTGAAATAGTCCATCCCATAGTGTTCATATGGATTTCAAATTTACCTGTAGAAAACCGATCATCACTTTCTAGAAATTGTGCTTGTTCGGCTCCATCCCACATAGTAGCTCCGTTACTTGCATCATTTTCAGACGTAAGGGAATATATTAAAGCACCAATAGCTAACTGCATTTTGGTACTATTTCTTTTCTCAATTTCTGTTTTTCTAAACAATTTTGCTTGATCACTATCTATGCCATAAGCAATCTTATTAATCTTATGAACGCTTGCTATCGCAAACATTTCCATTGATAATTCTGTGATAAAACCAATATTATTTCTATAAGCTGAACTTTCTCCATAAATAGTTGAGCTTGAGCTGATAAACTTTTTATGAGTGATATTCACATCATTCTCTTTCAAAATTTTGGCGTTATTATATGTAACAAAATCATCTCCATTTTTGTTTTTCTGAGTAGATTTTCCATCACAAACATAAACATCTTCAACACTTCCTTCAAAATCAGGTTCATTAATTTTTCCCTCAAAAGTTCCGTCTTTATTATAAAAATGACCATTTACATAAACTATCCGATCTTCAAGTAAAAAAGTTGGAGCATCAATGGGGTTTCCGTAAGAATGACTTTCTGCTGTTTCATTAATAAAGCCACCTGCATTAAAAGTAATATTTCCCTGCGAATACATATAGTGATTTCCTTTTGTGTATATTGTGGTTGTCCCTTTAACAATTCTTATTCTGCTCATAATTAATTCTGTCTGGTTTGTTCTCCACTATTATTTTGTATTTCTTTTTGGGCATTTTTATTCAAATCGCCTTCTGTGTAATGATTTAGTCCTTGTTTGCTATTATCATGTCTGTCTTTTTCTGTTGTAGACTTAAAATCCCCTTCAATATACTCCATAAAATCTCCTGTTACATTTAGCGTACTATTGCCTCCAACATTGATATTATGCATCATTCCAATTGTTGTAGATTTATCTACTGTAGCATTTTCAGTAATATTTACTCCCGCATTCGTCGTAACACTCTCAGAAGCATTTATAATTAGGTTTTTACAGTTAAGTGTTAGGGTTTCAGGTACAGTTATAGTTGTACTTTTAGTTTCCTCATTTAAATGAATTTCATTCCCACTTGGGTCAGAAAGCCAGATGCCTACTTTTTCAATAAACTTGAAAAGCTGCCCAAAAGGGAGTTTCCAGCCTTTAATTCGGTTTTTGGTATCAAAGAAATCGGGCATTTCTTTTCCGTTATAATAGGTGCCAGAAACATAGGGGCGTTCTGCATTGCCGCCTTCAAAACTTACCTGAACTTCTTCTCCTATTTCAGGCCTGAAATATAGCCCTTTTCCAGAGCCAGAGTAAGGCTGTACCACACGCATCCAATCGCTTTTAGTTGCCCATCCATTCCAGAAGAAATCCACTTTTATGCGTCCCATTTTTTCAGGGTCATTATTGTCAATTACTATTGCAGGCTGGCTTTCGGCAGAAGCAAATGCATTTACGTCTGTGTAGTGTGGCGCTGCCACATCGGCGGGAATAGCTTTGAATTTGCAGGTATAATTTCCGTTTACTTCAGAGCAATGAATAATTTCAATTGCCAGTAAATGATGTTCTACGTTTTTGTTTTCAATAGAAAAAGTCTGTCCCAAACCTATAGGCAGATAGGAGGTGCCGCTGTAGAATATGCTGTTGGCATCACGTCCTGCAGTCTGCATTTTTACCATTTCATCAATCTCGTCCTTATTCTGAGCATTGCTGGTATATGCGCCGTTTTCGAGCCCGGGTCTTACAATATAAGGCTGTTTAAAAGCGGCTAGAGACGCAAATCGGTCTCGACTTCCTTGAGAGGTTTTTTCTGCACCATTTTTTATGGTAGAGGCGCTATTATAGTCATAACTGCTGAACGAAGTTTTATGTGAAACTAAATTGGCTTCGATGCTAAAATTATGCAGTGAAGATTCGTTTATAAGTTTTACATTGGTGTTTTTAATCTGACCAAATTGCATACGCATTCCGTCAAAATAGAGCCATTGCGCATGGCGGGCAGAAAGGCGTTTGAGGAAATCAAAGCTTGTTTCGTTGTACTGGGTTTTAAAACTGAATTCTTTTGTATAGGTAGGCACAATGGCTTCTCTCTGATAGAATTCTCCCGAACTCTCTTCTGCAAAAATTTCGAGCCCAATCTGTTGGAGGTTTTTCTCGCGAAAGATTCTGGATTTTGGCATATCATCAAGGGCAATGGTATGACTTGTTCCTGTTACGTGCAGTCCAGCGGGGCTTCCGTGCAGATCGATAGAACCTAATTTTGTAATTCTGCCTTTAGACATTAAGCGTATTCCGTTTACTTTGAAGGTGAAAATTACCTCGCTGCCAATGTAATCGCTAAAAGCTTTCTCCTGATCTTGTGGTGCAATAATAGGTTTTCCCGTGTATTGCCAAAAGAAAGAAAAATGGTGGTGGTCTGCCATTTTTTGAGAAAGTTCAAGATTGTAATAGATAACATTTTGGGTAAAGCCTTCTACGGTGATATGCACCTGCTCTGTGAATTTTGACATTTTTAATATTTTTAGTTGGTTTATTTGTAAAAATATATTTACAAAAAATAAAAACTTGCACCTAAAAGCCATTTTTGTATCAAAATAGGATACACTTGAAAATAAAAAATCAGTTTATAATTTTTTATCTGATAAACTTTTCAAAATATTCTGTTGCCATTGCTATCACAATTTCTTTAGTGGTAAAAATGTGTTTTGCACCATCACTTCGGGTAATGGTATCGCCAAGCTGCGGATAATAGATTCTCCCATTAATCTCTACAGATTCTGGAATTGTTGACCACGTATCAAAGTTTGCAACTTTGAAACTATATAAAAAGTTATCATAAACAATAAATAAAGTTTCATTTTCAGTATCAACCAAAGCTTTCTCACGTATTTCATTTAGAACAAAAATTTTTGGACTGTAATTATGAGTCATTATTTCCATAGTATTTCATTTAGTGTTTATGTCTTTTTTTATTTCTAAAACTATAATTACAAAACTTAAAAACATAGACAGAAAAGACTTTTTTGTATCAAAATAGGACACGCTGGAAAATGATCAGTTGCTATTTTTCATACTTCTGGAGGATATATAGAAAGATTTTGTGGAGTTTTTAACGTTCTAAGATGCTAAGTCTCTTCGTTTTTAAACAAAAAAAATGCGGCCAATTTTGGGCAGCATTTTTTATTTGATTTTTTTATATTGAATTAACCATGCGCTTCAACTGAAACATCATTCCATTTTTCCCAGCTTTCCAATCTTTGATCGTAGCTTTGTTTTACAAACGGAAATGCCACTTTTCCTAATAATAGTCGCAAAGGAGGGTTTTCATTTTCTACTAATTTTACCACTATTGGAGCGGTCGCTTCGACTTTACCAAAAATGTTTTCTCTTTCAGCCAAAGCTTTTTTGATTTCGTCATAATATGGCAAACTTTCGCTGGTAATTCCAGTATGCCAGATGTTAGACTCGTAACCGTTTGGTTCCAATAAAGTAACGTTGATTCCAAATTGTTTTACTTCAGAAGCTAATGTTTCGCTCAAACCTTCAATAGCAAATTTAGAAGCGCTGTAAAGTCCCATTCCTGTTGGTAAAGTTGCTAATCCTAAAATAGAAGAAACTTGAATAATATGACCGCTTTTTTGCTCTCTCATTATTGGAATAACAGCTTGTGTTAACCATAATGTTCCGAAGAAATTGGTTTCAAATTGTTCTCTAGCTTCTTGTTCGTTTGCTTCTTCAACCGCGCCTGTAAGCGCATAACCTGCATTGTTGATCAAAACATCAATGGTTCCAAAATGCTGTTTTGCTTTCTGAACTACTTCTAGAGATTCTAAACGATTGTTTACGTCTAATTTTAAAGGTAAAATTGCGCTTCCGTATTTTTCTTTTAAATCGTTTAACGTTTCTAGATTTCTAGCTGTTGCTGCTACATTGTATCCTTTAGCTAAAAAAGCTTCTGTCCAAGCTCTTCCAAATCCTTTTGAAGCTCCTGTAATTAAAATTGTTTTTGACATGGTATTTGTTTTTTATAATTAATTAAAAATTTATTTATGACCAATCGGTCATTTTTATGGTAAAAAAAAATTATATCAATTTTTCAGATATAATTTTTTTAAGCGTTTTCTCTATTGTTTTCATGTTATCGTTATTGCCAGACACTCGAGACATTAAATGTCCTCCTTCAAGCATGGCAAAAAGTGTAATGGCAAATTCTGATGCATTCCAATCAGAATCAAATTCTTTATTGGCAATTCCTTTTTCTATAATCGAAGTTAAAAGCACTTGTCCGCGTTTGATAGCAGCGTTTACTTTTTCTTTCACAATTGGGTTTGTGTCGTCTGCTTCGGTTCCAAAGTTTAGTAAAGGACATCCGCCAATTACGGGTGGATTGATTGGGTTGCTAAAAAAATCGATATAAGCAAAAAGCTGCTCTTTGGCGCTTTTGCCTTCTCTAAGTGCATTTTCAAGTTTAGAACTTAATATTTTCATATTATGATCTACAGCTGCGCAGGCCAAAACATCTTTGTTTTCAAAATGCACATACATACTTCCTTTAGACAATTTCGTAGCCTCCATAATATCGCTCATAGAAGTAGCTGCAATTCCTTTTGTATTAAAAATAGGAGCGGCTTTTTCTATAATAAACTGTCTGGTTTCTTCACCTTTTGTCATGATGGATTGTATTTAACGATGCAAATATATGACCGATTGGTCATAAAAACAAATAAATAATGTTTTTTTTATGTATTTGATTGTTTTTTAAAGAGATAAAACAGCTTCGAACATTTCAAAACAGTAATATTTAAAGCTGTTTTGTCTCAATTGAGTTTATTGTAAAAAACTAATTCGCACGATTTCTTTCCTCTTCATTTCCAAAGTTTCGTTCTTTAGATTTCACATTTTGGTTCCCGAATTTATAACTCAAAGCAATTCTAAAAGCTCTTGAATCGCCATAATTTTTCATTGTGTTTTTAATTCCGCTTGAATAATAAGAAATTAAAGGTTTTTGGGCATTCAATAAATCTCCTCCTGTCAAAGTGATTGAAAGGTTCTTTTTTAAGGCTAGAAATTTCACGGAAATATCCAAAATATTCAAAGTCGAAATATTAAAAACTTGGTAGCGTCCTGGCAACTGTAAACCATAATTTAAACCCAGAAAAAGAGTTTTAGACTGATTTACTGTAAAATCGTTATTGCTGTAAATATAACCGTTGTAACCATCTACAGAAGCAATTAAATTGGTTCTAGATTTTACATTTTGATAATTTAAATTAAATCCCATAAAGCTGTTCCACCAAGAATATTTATTGAAATTGTAGTATGTTGAAAGTCCGATTTGGTAAGTGTCAGCATAGTTGATTGGTGTACTTTTCGTGATATTCGTTTCAGGATCGATAATTGCTAATTCTTGCCCGAAATTAGAAACCTGAGAAAAATAGATTGTATTTACCCATTTTTGATTTCGGATATAAGAAAACTCAAAATTATCTATAATAGAAGGTTTTAAGAACGGATTTCCCTGAGAATAGTAAAACGGACTGGTTCTAATAACAAACGGATTTAAGTAGTCAAAATCTGGTCGGCGGATTCTTCTGCTGTAATTTAAAGAATACGAGTTGTTATCATTTGCATTGTAAGTCACATAAGCCGTTGGAAACAATTTGATATAATTGTTTTTATTGGTTTGGTTTAGATTTTCAGAATAGCCTTCTGTTTGTGTAGCTTCTGTTCTTAAGCCAATTTGTGTTTCCCATTTTTCGTTTAATTTTTTATTTGCAGAAAAATAGATTGCTTCATTGTATTCTTTGTATGTGAATATATTAGAATAATTGGCATTCAGAATTGGAGTTCCAGTTTCGTTGTCAAAAACGGTCAGATTGTTTTTGGTGTTGGTATAAAAACCTTTTCCTCCAAAGCTTATATTCGCCCAAGAATAAGGAAACGAAAAGTCAATTTTTGCCGAGTAATTTTTCAATTGGTTCAGGTTAGAATTAATTGCTGCAAAATAAGTTCCCGGAATATTCTCCTTTTCTCTGTCCAATTCATTACCCGAAAAACCTCTAAAATCATTTTTTTGATAATTGAAATAATCCAAATCAACTGTAATGTTTTTACCTTCATTATTTAAATTGAAAACATTATTCCAGTTAACCGAATTCATTTGCGGTTTGTTCTGTGCATTTACATCAGATAATATATAAGAATTGATTTCTCCAGCAGTATTGTAACGAGTTGTCAACGGATTATTTGCTGCATTTCTGTCATTAAAACTCCCTAAATATTTTATTCCAGAAGTCCATTTTTCAGTTAATTTATAATCGGCACCAAAACCAATGCTCAATATATCCGTTTTTGATTTGGTTTTAATATCTTGTTTCCAAAGCTCATTTGGATAATAAATTCTATTATCTGAAGTAGTGCGAAATTGATCTGTTCCTTTATTAATTGAAGCCTGAAGCGACAATTTATTATAATTGTAGATAAATAATCCGTTTATGTTTCCGCTTGCGTAACTTCTTTGTACATAAGTAGAGCCAAGATTTGCAGTCCAAGAATTCGCTTTAGCGGTTTTTAGTTTAATATTGATTAAACCGCTGTTTCCTTCTGCTTCATATTTTGCTGGAGGCGTTGTAATTACTTCGATGCTTTTTATGTTATCAGCAGGAATGGATCTAAGAAATGCAACGAGATCTTCCTGCGTCATTTTGTTCAAACGATCATCAATCATAACCAAAACTTCTCCTTTTCCAACAATAGAAATGGTTTCGTTCTGAACTCTCACTGTTGGAGTAGATTTTAACGCATCCAAAGCTGTTCCGCCAGTTGCAACAACAGAATTTTCGACATTAAAAACCAATCGATCTACTTTTTGTTCTACCAGTTTTTTTCTTGATTTTATAGTTACGCCGTCTAATTGCACTAATTCTTTCACCTCAACTATTCCTAAATAAAGATCTTGATTTACGATTATTTCTTTATTGCTGAATTCGGTTCCAAATTGTTCTATAATTAATCTATAGTTCCCTTTTTCAGGATTTAAAATAAAATTACCTAAACTATCAGTTGAAGCTTGTTGATATAAAGTTTTGTCTCCTTTTAATAAAGATGCCGTTGCAAATTCCAGCGGTGTTTTATTCTGATTGATGATTTTTCCTTTTACTGAAAATTGTTGTCCGAATACGTTAATTTGAAATAGAAATAAAAGTGATACGAGAATGATTCTGTTCATGGTTTTGAATTTAATTACAGGGCAAAACTGTTAGAATTAAAATCTAAAAACCACTTTTATCGACAAACCCCTTCGATTAATCTGCAAACCCGTTAAAATGCTTTTTACTGAATGTATATCTTTGTTTTAAAAATATACCGAATGTATAAAGGAACCATTACCAAAAGGCTCGAATGTCTAATTCATATTATTTATTGGCTTTTAATTTCATATTTCACTTTCGTGAAAAATCCGATTGGAGCACGATTTTTTGTACCTGATCTATTTCTTTGCACTTATTTTATTGTTTTCATTATTACGTTTTATTTTCATTATTTGATTGTAATGAAAAAGGTTTTTAAAGCTTTCAATTGGAAAAGGCTTTTTGCGGGAGTTTTCGTTTCATATCTTATTTTTACTTTTCTAAGATTTGTTTTAGAGCAGATTATAACCAAACTTTTGTTTGACAGAGTAAATTATACCGACGTTAATTTTCTGAGTTATATGCTCGATAATTTGCATTATAGCAGTATGGCAATTATTTTGAGTTCGTTTCTTTGGTTCGTGATTTATTCGATTCGTCTTCTGGAATACAACAAGCTCATTTTGGAAGAAAATAAGAATACCGAAATCAAATTTTTGAAAGCTCAGATTAATCCGCACTTTGTATTTAATACTTTAAATAACATTTACTCAATGGTTTATTTTCAGTCAGATAAATCATTGATTGCAATTGATAAATTGAGTCAGATTATGCGTTTTACAACTTACGAATCACAGAAAGAAAAGATTAAACTTTCAGATGAAGTTGATTATATAAAAGCGTATATTGAACTCGAACAATTACGTCATCAAGACAATGTTCGGGTTGATTTTAATGTCGAAGTGAAAAATGAATTTGGAGAAATTCCGCCATATATTTTGTCGCCTTTAGTAGAAAATGCTTTAAAACATGGAGAAGTTTCAGACTTAGAACCAATAGAAATTCAACTAAAAGTTTCTTCTGAAAAATTGATTTTTAAAGTGAAGAATAAAATCGGAACGCAGAAAAAAGATAGTTTGGGCGGAATTGGTTTAGATAATTTGCAAAAGCGTTTACAGATTCATTATCCCGAAAAGCATCAAATTAAAATCACCAAAGAAGAAAATCATTTTACAGCCGAACTTGAAATAGATTTAAAATGAATAAAAAAATAAACTGCATTATTCTGGATGATGAACCTTTTGCTGTAAAATTAATTGCCGATTATGCTTCTAAAATTTCAAGATTAAATGTTTTGTATGCAGATAGCGATGTCTTTAAAGCGATTGAAGTTTTAAATACAGAATCGGTCGATTTGATTTTTATTGATATTCAAATGCCGCAATTAACAGGAATTGAATTGATGCAGATGTTTAATCAGAAATATAATTTTATTATTACTTCGGCTTATCCGCAATATGCCCTAGAAGCTTTTCAGTTTCATGTGATTGATTATTTATTAAAACCGATTACGTTTAATCGTTTTTATCAAAGTGTAGAAAAGTTCATTCGTTGGCAGGAAACTTTTCAAACTCCTGAAAAAGCAGGAGATGATTATCTATTTGTAAAAGCGGATCGAAAGCATTATAAAATTGCTCTAAACGATATTTTGTATATTGAAGGATTAAGAGATTATATCCGCATTCATACGAATGACGAAAAGATAATGGCTCTGGAAAATATGAAAGATATTTTGGAGAAACTTCCATCAAATCAATTTATTAGAATTCATCGTTCTTATATTATTCCAAAGGATAAAATAAAGTTAATAGATGGAAACCAGATTGTAATGAAAAGCGGAAATGCTTTGCCAATAGGAGAGACGTATAGGAAATTGGTTAGTGAGTGGTTGATGTAACATATTTGTTATACATCTATTTACTCGAACAATTAATTTAGTATGTTTATCCTTTAGAAAAACTATCTATAAAAATTTAAATGAAAAAACTTTTCCTTGTATTAAGCTTTCTTTTTTTTAATATAAATTATGGACAAATTAATCTTTCAGTAATAGAAGGATACTGGATAAAGTATAAAGGAGAAATGAAAGATGGTAGTGATCTATCTGACGGATTTACAGAAGATTCAGGTTACATGGAATATAGAATTAATCAAGGGAAATTATGTATTAATTCGAATCCAGTTCATAAAGTAAATGAGAGCTGTTTGGATTTTACATTGCTTAATAATTTTATGAAAACATCTCAATATTCTGGATTTGTAGTTGAAAAAGCAACGAAAGATTCTTTAGTATTATGTGAGAAAATTGATGGACTAGCAGATGATAAACTTAAAAGATCCTATTTTGTTAGACAAGAAGTCATAATTTCAAAATTCAAAGAAGAGAATAAGAATGAGAAAAATATAGTTGCTTCAAAATTATTTTCGCCAAAAACAAATGGCACTATTGAAATAGATTTAAACAAAGCTTTTAAAAATAATTATTCAAATTTTGAGTTAGTTGGAAACTTGAAGATTTATCCTGATAAGAAAAGGATAAAGACAGAAATTACATTTTCAACACAAAAAGATTCGTCAAGGATAAGATTGGTAAAAAAGGTCATTGATGGTTCTTTTGAAAAATGGAATTTAAAAGATTTAAAAGATTATGAATCAATAGAAATTCCGTTTGTTCTAAAAAGTGAAATTACAAAAACATTTTGGGGAATTTCGGTAATATTTTTCACAACGGATTTAACTGAATTTGATAGAATCTATGGCGTGAAAATGGAAGATATTAGAAAATCATCAGATTACTTTAATAAAGGATTAATTGCTTATGAAGAGAAAAAATATTTAGAATCTATTGCTTATTTTTCAGAATCATATAAATTTAATTCCAAGAATATAGATGCTCTATATAATAAAGCTGCCATATATTTTGAATCTGGAGATAAAGAAAATGCATGTAAAGTATGGCTAGAAATTTCTATACTTGGTCAAGCAGAAGGAAAACAATTGTTCTTAAAAAATTGTGAATAATTTTTTATTAGACTAAAATTTCACACCAGCTAATGCTTTTTTATGATTGGAAAATTTAGGTATATTTACAAAAGAGAAAACTCTGTTACTAATTTTAGAAGACAGATTCTAATTCATTTATATTATATAGTACCAAATGCATATTATCTATCAAAGCCCCAAAATAATTATACGCGAATTTTTGCCTGAAGAAAAACAGACATTCTTAGATCTTTTTGAAGATAATCAAGTGACGCAATACCTTCCTGATACTTCACCTGAGAGATATGTCGAAATGTTTAGCGAACTCCTAGAAAATTATAAAAATAAAAATCTGAGCCGATGGGCGATATTTGACCCTGCGGATAATGGTTTTATAGGAATGTGTGTTGCCCGTATTTTTGTGCAAAATACAGATCAGGTAGAGATAGGATATGTGCTTAGTAGGGCATACTGGGGAAAAGGCATTGCTACAGAAGTATGCAGGGCTTTAACTCACTATTGTTTTGAAAATACAAATACAAACGAAGTGGTTGCCATAACAGATCTTGAGAACAGTGGATCGCAAAATGTGTTGCAAAAAGTAGGGTTTAAGCGATTAGGCAATCTGATAAGAAATGAAGAGGAAATTGCTTATTTTAAAATTGAGAGATTATAATTTTATTTATAATGGTATTAAAACTTTAATTTTGTTCCAAATGACTTTATAAGATAAAAACAGCATTCAAAGTATATATTGATGTTGGGTCGAATTCTGTTTCATTGAGGTAAATAAAATAAAGAAAAGCCTGAGAGTATATAGTCTCAGGCTTTTTTTATGCTTGGAAAATCTTTTCGTGTTTTTTGTTTTTACAAAGTCGTATTGCTTTTAGTGGCAGTCCTGTTCATTTATTTTCTTGAATACAGGCTAAAATCACAAGTAGTAAACTTAATATTGAGAAAACGGTTCTTATGTTGTTCCAAAAATCCCAACGTTTTTCAAATATATTTCGCATTTGCTTTGCGGCTATTTCTGTCGAACTTGAAATGTCGAAAACTTCTAGTTTGTTGTTCAGCGGAACGTTTGCAAAAGCCGTTACCAGAAAAACACCTAGTAAATACATCAATGTTGCGGTAATCAAAAATATAAATGAGTTTTGATTGTAACGTGAAATACAAGCAATAACAAGCATTATTAAAGCACCAAAAAAACAAGTGAAAAATAATGGATTTTGAATTTCTTTATTTATGTGCTGCATAGCACTAAGAAATTCTTTATCGTTCAATTTTCCTAAACCTAACGTAACAGAAACAGAGTAGGAAAAGAAAAGACCAGCCATTAAAGCAGTAAAAGTTGTCGCAATAATAAGTATAATGTCAGTGAGTTTCATAGCCCTTAATTAGAAATGCTAACCGCCTTTTTCAAATACTCTTTTGCTAAAACCTGTTGCAGCATGAAGTTCGCAACATCTGCTCGTGAAATTTTCAAATTGAGCCCTTTTAGATTTCCATCAAACCCAATTTTAAATTGGTTGGTAATTTCTCCGTCTGTAAAAGCACTTGGTCTTACAATGGAATAATCCAAATCGCTGTTTAAAATATAGTACTCCTGCAGTTTATGATCTGCAAAAGCTTTTTTTAGCAGCATTCCAAACATGATGTGTTTCCAGACAAAATTTAGGTTTGCGTAACTTTCGCCCATTCCTAATGTGGTTTGGCAAATCAATCTTTTTATTCCAGTATTTTCCATTGCCTCAATGATCGTTTTGGTTCCCGCAGCTCTGATTGTTCCTGTTCTGCCATCACCTAAGGCGCACAAGACCGCATCTTGATTTTTTAATGCGTTTTCTACTTCTTTGCTATTCAACACATCTCCTTTGTATAGCTTTAAATTAGTATTGTCTGCATGCTGCATTTTTTGAGGATTACGAACAAAGGCTGTAACTTGATGGCCTTGTGCTATTGCCTGTTTTACGAGTTCTTGACCTACTGTTCCTGTTGCTCCAAAAATTATAATTTTCATTTTATATCATTTTTTAAGTTAATGATACAAAGGTGCGACAGGGACTTTTTAGAAAATAGAATAAAAACGACAGTACGGCTATTTACTGAATTTTTTTGGTGTTTTGCCTGTAAATGCTTTAAACACTTTGATGAAATGCGATTGATCTGCAAAGCCGTTTTCGTAAACGATGTCAGTCAATTTTGTGTAATTCTGTATGGATAATTGTTCCAATGAAGCTTGAAATTGCAATATTTGCGCAAACTGTTTAGGCGAAAGTCCTGTTTCTTTTAAAAATCTTCTTTCAAAAGTCCGCAGATTGATTTTTTGCTTCTCAGCAATGGCTCGAATAGGCACTTGTCCCTTTGCATCTATAATTTCTGCAATTGTCTGACGTATCTCTAGATCGAGATTTTGTTTTTTGGTTTCAAAATAATGTAAAAGCAGATTGGAAATAATGTCAATTTTTTCATTTACAGTTTTGCATGAAATCAATTCCAGATTAAGTGCTGTAATTTTGTTGTCTGCATTGTCCAAATAATAGCAATTGTCATTTATGCTTTGTGGAAGAATACCAAAGAAGGTTTGCAGCACAAAAGGATACAGCTGAAAAACGAGAATAGAGTAAGATCCTGAAATTTCTAGCACAATGGGATTGATGGTTTGCCCGTAAACAAAAATTTCAGGCATTTTTTTATCGTGAGGTTTCACCGTCAATCCATTTTCGGACTGATGGAACATCAAACCTGGAAAACCATCTGCAAAAAATGGCAAACTCGTTGTAGCGTTGTTCTCTTCGCTTTCAAATACCCAAATATTTTTTACAAAAAGCGAAATAGATTTATCTGGTATTATGGTTTGAAAATTCATTTTTGTATTTGTAACAAGGGTTTCGTAGAATAATTGCGAAGGTTCTTATGCTAAAAAAACAGTTTGTACCTTATGTTTATTCCAAATTGGCTCACCATCAAAAATAGCCATTTTGATTTAATTCTACCACTGTTAGTTTTCTGTTTGCTATAATATGATTATAATTAATTATTTGTAAATAATTGAAATATAGTATATTGATTACTTTTTTTGACTAAATTTATATAAAAAATGTAATATGGTTACAGCTATACTTAGAGAACATCCTGAACTGGCACTTTTTTTATGCCTAGCTCTTGGATTCTTAATCGGACGCATTAAGATAGGAACATTTAAAATAGGTGTTGTATTAGGGACTTTATTTGCTGGAGTGCTAATTGGTCAGTTGGATATTGAAATCCCAGGTATTGTAAAAACCATTTTCTTTGATTTTTTTCTCTTTTCTACAGGGTATAAAGTTGGACCTCAATTTTTTCAAGGTTTCAAAAAGAATGCATTTCCACAATTATTACTCACTTTGGTAATTTGTTTGTCGTGTCTTTTAGTGGCATATTCAGTTTCTACTTTTTTAGGTTATGATATAGGAACGGCGGCTGGATTATTAGCAGGTGCGTTTTCTGAATCAACCGTGATTGGTACCGCTTCAGATGCTATCAGCCACTTAAATCTTGCTGATGCAGAAAAAAGCAGATTAATCAATAATATTCCCGTAGCCTATTCTGTAACTTATCTAGTAGGAGCAGCGTCTTTTGTTTTCTTTTTAACCGGAATTGCTCCAAAACTGCTTGGGATTAATTTAGTTGAAGAAAGTGAAAAGCTGGCAGAAACCATTTCTGGTGAAACTGAGTATGGTCCAGGAATGAAAAGCGCCTATCAGAGATGGATTATCCGAGCCTACAGAATAACCAATGAGAAATGGATAGGAATCAGTATAAGCGAGTTTGAAAGATTAATATCTAACAAGAATATTGTGATCCAAAGGATACGCCATAAACATCAATTGCTAGACCCCAAACCTGATACAATAATTTATAAAGATGATGTTTTGGTTATTATGGGGCAGCACGGAATCATTTTAGACAGTCTCTTTTCTATTGGGCCAGAAATCTTAGATGAAGAATTGTTAAATTTCCCATTAGCACATTTAGATGTTACAATCACCAACAAAGCAATTGAAGGGATAACAGTAAAAGCTCTTCGAAAAGCCAGTTTTTATCATGGATTAATGCTAAACAAAATAACGAGAGAGAATCATGAAATACCGCTTGAGTCGAGAACGGTTTTAAACAGAGGTGATATTTTGAATCTTTCAGGCCGACCTGCGAAACTGGAGGAAGCAGCGAAGGAAATAGGCTATCTGGATCGTTTAACTCCGGAGACCGATATTATTTTTGTCGGTTTAGGTATTGTTCTTGGCGGACTTTTAGGTTTGCTTTCGGTAACATTATTTGGAGTTTCGGTAACTTTAACAACAAGCGGTGGCGCGTTGGTAATGGGGCTTATTTTTGGCTGGCTGCATTCTAGAACTCCAGTTTTTGGCAGAATTCCAGAGCCTGCCTTGTGGATTTTTGACAACGTTGGCCTTGCCGCGTTTATTGGTCTTGTAGGTTTAGCTGCCGGGCCAAGTTTTATTTCTGGTCTTAAAGAAACGGGCTTCGGTATTTTACTTGCTGGTGTGGCCGTTGCAATAATTCCTCATATCATTGGACTGTATTTTGGAAGGTATATATTAAAAATTAATCCTTTAATCTTACTTGGAGCACAAACAGGAGCAGGAACATCAACAATCGGATTAAAAGCTGTTCAAGATGCATCTGGAAGTAAATTTCCTGTTTTAGGCTATACTATTCCCTACGCATTAGCTAATATACTACTGACTGCTTTTGGGCCTATACTTGTGGGGATGATGTCTTAACTAAATGAACCAATCGAATGTTGGTGTGAATTTTTAAATTCCACCATAACGAATTGTTGACCCTAAAACCAGCATTGCAATACCAATTGAAGTAACCGTTAATATAATAACAGCCATTTTGTTGATATTATTGGGGCTAAGTTTTGGAATAATAAAAAATTGTGCACAGACCGCGCAAAAGAAAGTACAGAAAAGCAATATCAGTTTTATTGAAACTACTTTTTCAAATCCGCTGGAAAAGTGAAACCAGGTTTCGGCTTTAATTCCAAAATCATACGCCATCCAGATTCCAGTTATAATAAGTAAAGCAAGAGAAGACATGCCAAGTTTTTCATACTTCTTTTCAAAGTTTAAAATAATCTTAGGGTCTTTTTTCTTCAACGCTGTCGGAAGATAGCAAATAGCCAAAAGTAAATGACCGCCAACCCATATTGTAGCCGCCAATAGATGGAGTATTAGTACAAAATGATGCAAAGTCATAACGTGTTCATTTTGAATTATCAATCTCTAAAAATAACTTTTATTTTTGGAGTAGAGAAGTTTTTAAGTTGTATTTCCTTGTTTGAAACGTCTAGTTTTGAAAGCGTTGGCACATTATTCATAAAATGCTGTACATAATAATTTCCTTCAAAATTCTGATTCTCTAAGTATTCAATCATTTTTGCAAAATCTTTTTCATCAATCAAAGAAGAATGAAAAGTGGTACGAACTTCAAATGGAAGGTTCGAGTGAATCAAAAGCTTTAAACTTTCTTCAAATTCTGAAAATAAGCCTGATTGCGTTAGGTGTTTAAAGGTATGAGGAAGACTTTTGAAATCTAACGCGACATAATCAATTAATTGATCATGAATCAGGCTGTTCAATACTTTTGGGCTGGAACCGTTGGTGTCTATTTTCACCGCAAATCCCATTGTTTTGATTTCTTTTATAAAATCAATTATTTTTTTGTGTAAAGTACATTCGCCACCGCTTAATACTACACCGTCTAATAATCCTTTTCTAGTTTTTAGGAATGAAAGAACAGAATCAAAATCTATTTTTCCTTTTCCTAAAACAATATCTGGATTATAGCAGTATAAACACCGCATGTTACAGCCTGCAAACCACACAATGCAGGCCGTTTTATGCGGATAATCTAATAAAGTAAAAGGCGTGAGGCTAAATATTCCTTTAATAGATAATGGTTTCTTCGAAATGTGTACGCTGTTGGTGTTCACCTTTTTTTCCAATATTAAAACTTTCTACAGGTCTGTGATATCCCATTACACGTGTATAAACCAAACATTTACTTCTTTGCGATTTATTTTCTTCTAGAATCTTACGCGTTTTCGTTTTCATAAGCCAAGTGTTTTTGATTGTTTTTATTGAGTAAAATTTCGTCGCATTTTGGACAATATTCATGTTCTCCGTTTAAATAGCCATGAATAGGGCAGATGCTGAAAATTGGTGTTACGGTTATATAGGGCAGTTTAAAGTTGGTGAGAACTTTTTTAACGAAGTTTTTACAAGCTTCTGGACTGCTTATTTTTTCTCTCATATAAAGATGCAAAACTGTACCTCCAGTATATTTGCATTGTAATTCATCTTGAAGCAATAAAGCCTCAAAAGGATCGTCGGTATGATCGACTGGAATTTGTGAACTATTGGTATAGTATATATTTTCATTTTGTCCCGCTTGCAGAATTTCTGGAAAACGTTTTTTGTCTTCTTTTGCAAAACGATACGTTGTTCCTTCTGCTGGAGTTGCTTCTAGATTGTAAAGGTTTCCAGTTTCTTCTTGAAATTCTTTCATTCGCAGTCGAATATGATCGAGAATTTCGGTTGCAAAATGAATTCCTGAGGTATCCGTTATATTTTGTTTTCCTTCAGAAAAATTTATAACCATTTCGTTCATTCCGTTTACGCCAATGGTAGAAAAATGATTTCTAAAATGTTTCAAATAACGCTGTGTATACGGATAAAGTCCGCGGTCGTACATTTGCTGGATGAAGATTCTTTTCTTTTCTAAAGTCGATTTAGCTATTTGAAGCAATTCATCTAAGTGTTCAAATAAAGTAATGATGTTTCCTTTATGCAAATATCCGAGACGCGCCATGTTGATGGTTACGACGCCAATACTTCCCGTCATTTCGGCACTTCCAAAAAGACCATTTCCACGTTTTAGCAATTCTCTTAAATCGAGCTGTAAACGACAGCACATACTGCGTACCGCATTTGGTTTGTAAGCATCTGGATTTTCGATTCGATTTCCATTTTCATCCAAAAGGTATTGGCTTCCAATAAAATTCTGGAAATAAGATGAACCAATTTTAGCTGTGTTTTCAAAAAGCAAATCGACATTTTCTCCATTCCAGTCAAAATCTTCTGTAATATTTACTGTTGGAATAGGGAACGTAAACGGCTGTCCGTTGGCATCACCTTCTGTCATAATGGTGTAATATGCTTTGTTGATAAGATTCATTTCTTTTTGAAAATCAGCATATTTTAAATCTATCAATTTTGAAACGCCTCTGTTTTTAGCTTCCAGAATCAGATTTTCATCAGTGATCTTTAAAAATAAATGTTCGTCATTTCGGGTCGGAATCTGTTCTTTTAAATCTTCTGGTACATTCCAATCCAAAGTAATATTCGTAAAAGGCGATTGGCCCCAGCGTGCCGGCACATTTAGATTGTAAACAAAACTTCTAATTCCTTTTAAAACTTCATCATAAGAAAGCTGATCTTTAAAAACATAAGGAGCCAAATAGGTATCAAATGAACTGAAAGCTTGAGCACCAGCCCATTCGCTTTGCAGAATTCCTAAGAAATTAGCCATTTGCCCTAATGCTTCTCTAAAATGAGAAGGAGGTCTGCTCTCGACACGGCCACGCACGCCATTAAAACCTTCATTTAACAGCACACGCAAGCTCCAACCAGCGCAGTATCCGGTAAGACAATCCAAATCATGGATGTGTATGTCGCCATTCCTATGAGCAGAACCTTCTTCTTTATTATATATTTTATCCAGCCAATAATTGGCGATTACTTTTCCAGCGGTATTGCTGACTAGTCCTGCGTTTGAATACGAAATATTCGCATTCGCATTAATTCGCCAATCTGATTGGTTGATGTATTCTTCAACAGTTTGCGTACTGTCTATGTAAGTGGTGTCATCGTTTAAACCATTAATATGTTCTCGCTGTAATTTTCTTGTATGGCGATAAATTATAAACGAACGCATAGCCTGGAAATATCCATTTTCAAAAAGTACTCTTTCTATGATGTCCTGAATTTCTTCTACAGGCCAAGAAAACTTTACCTCAAGACCAGAAAGAACAGTTTTGAAAATTCTTTTGTCGACAGGCTGACCGACGCTCTGAAAGGCTTTTTGAATGGCATCCTGAATTTTATAAGCTTCAAAAGGCTTATAATCTCCATTACGTTTGATTACATATTTTTCCATGGTTTCATTTTTATTTATGACACTTTTTCAAATGTTTTTTCGAGCTCAATTGCTTTAGGAAACAAGATGTTGTTTTCCAGATGAATGTGCTTTTTTAAATCTTTGTCAAATTCTTCTAGCATAAGAAAAGCAACTTTATAAGTGTTGCATGAGTCAGTAGGCGGTGTGTAATTATTGGTTAATGCCGCAATTCTTCTAAAGCGCTGCCCTTCTGTAACATGATCATCTTTTAAGGTTACAATTGGCGCTTCAATAGATAAAAAAGGCGGTGTTTCCAGTTCTGTACCTTTACTGTGTGCGGCTTTCATTTTTTTAATAAAAGGAAAAACAACCAACTCTTCTCTTTTCATATGAGCCGTGAGATCCAAATACGTTTTTGAAAAAATAGTATGAATTTCATGTAGCTCAGGATGAATCGCACCGTGAACACCGCATAATTTATTTAAATATTCTAAAATGATAGGAGACTTTTCTGTAACATATCTATGATGAGTTTTTGTTATATAATCTGCAATCATGTCTGCAGACCAGCTTTTATAATCAAAAGACTGATTGGCAGAACTGCTTCTTGCTTTTTCAATATGCTCTATAAGAACACTTTCTTCTATATCTCTTTTTTTGCAAACTTCTTGGATAGTTCGGTATCCTTTGCAGCAAAAATCAATATGAAATTTTGTAAAAATGGCTGCTGTTTTGAAATCATCTGCGACGATTTCACCAATGGTTGTTTTGCTTGTTAGTTTCATAATGGTTGGGGTATAGATTAATTTTGGTTTCAGCATATTTTTTGGTCTGCTGCAGCTTTACATTGTTTAATGATCAATAAAGAAGCCGCAATCATGTTTGAAAATTCGATAAATGGAATCGTAATTTCGTGTGCTTCTGTAAGCGAAACGGCATAATTATGAAGCTCTTTTATTTTTTCAAAAGCTAATTCAGCATCACGTTCTTCACTTGTATAAAATGAAGTAACCAGTTTTTGCAATTCTTTTTTAAGTATTTCAAAAGCAAGATAATCATCAACTTGATGTGCCTTTGGAAATTTCGGAATTAGTATTTGTGATGAAAAGATAAATTCGGCAATAGTTTTATCTACATTTTCTGAAGCCTGATGAGCAAAGACCAAACCTTCAAGAAGAGAGTTTGATGCGAGACGATTTTTACCATGAAGACCTGTTCTAGCGCATTCCCCAATTGCGTAAAGGTTTTTTATTGACGTAACTCCATTTTGATCCACTTTAATTCCACCACACTGATAATGTGCTGCAGGAACAACAGGAATCAGATCTTTTTCTGGACGAATTCCTAACTCATTGCAATGAGCTGTAATTACAGGAAATTGATTTGAAAAAGCTTTTGGATCTAAATGTCTGCAATCTAAATAAACATGACTTTTTCCGCTTATTTGAAGTTCTTTACTAATGGCATTTGAAACCATATCTCGCGTAGACAATTCGCCTCGGATGTCATATTTAAATAAAAATCTTTTTCCTTCCTCATTTACAATATGTGCGCCAAAGCCTCTTACAGCTTCAGAAATCAAAAACAGCGGATTTTCTTTTCCTGTATATAAAGCTGTTGGATGAAACTGAATGTACTGCATATCGACAATTTCTGCGCCAGCACGAGCCGCAATTGCCAATCCGTCTCCTGTTGCTATTTTCGGATTTGTTGTGTTTTCAAAAAGCTGACCGCATCCGCCTGTGCTTAAAACAACAGTTCTTGCTCTAATGTATTTAATTCGATTGTGTTTCTTTTCAAAGAAAAATGCCCCGGTACAAGTAGTTTTAGCTTTTTTTGTTTCGGTATTTAAGTCAATGACCATATGATTCTCTAAGAGCTCAATATTGGGCATTTTCTTGATTATTTTGAGCAGTTTCTGCTCGATTTCCTGTCCGGAGCTATCTTTATGATGCAATATTCTGTGTTGTGAATGCCCGCCTTCTAAACCCAGATCCCATTGTCCTTTTTCATTTTTATCAAAAGAAGCGCCTATTTCGATTAATTCTCGAAGTCTGTCAGGAGCTTGTTTGATAACCATATTAACTACTTCTTTGTCACATAGGCCGCCTCCAGAACGAAGTGTATCATGTATATGTTTGTTAAAACTGTCTTTTATAAGGTCTGTTACTACGGCAATACCGCCTTGAGCGAGTTGCGTATTGGTATTTTTGGCTGTTTCTTTCGTCATTATAACAATAGATAAGTCTGGACGTTTTTTTGCCGTTTTCATAGCAAAAAATAATCCTGAAATACCAGAACCGATGATCAATATATCTGTTTTAAGCATGTTATTTTGATTTAAGGTTATTGCGTATTTTATGATAATTCGAGCATTCTTTTAATAGGCTTTAAGGCTTCTATTCTCAGCTCATCTTTAATTAGCATTTCTGGCCTTTCATTTTTGAGGCACAAATACAGCTTTTCGAGTGTATTCATTTTCATATAGGCACATTCACTACAGGCACAGGTATTATCTTCTGTGGTAGGAGCCGGAATCAGCGTTTTATCAGGTACAGCTTTTGAAAGCTCATGCAGGATACCGGCTTCTGTGGCCACAATGAAAACGGCAGCAGGATCCGTTTTAATGAAATTAATAATCCCCGAAGTTGAGCCAATGTAATGTGCTGCTTTTAAAATATCGTCTTCAGATTCAGGGTGTGCTGCAATTTTTGCAGTCGGGTTTTTGTTATATATTTCAATTAGTTTGTCTAATGAAAAGGCTTCATGTACAACACAAGAGCCTTTCCATAAGACCAGTTGGCGTTTGGTTTCTTTTTGAAGGTATTTGCCCAAGTTTTTATCTGGAGCAAATATGATTTTTTGTTCTGCTGGTATAGATTCTATTATCTTTTTTGCATTTGCCGATGTGCAGACTAAATCGCTCATAGCTTTTATTTGGGCAGAACAATTGATGTAAGTGACTACAATATGATCTGGATGCTGTTCTTTGAATAGTTTAAAATCTTCAGGAGGACAGCCATCAGCAAGCGAACAGCCAGCGTTCCAATCGGGCAGTACTACTTTTTTGTTTGGGTTTAAAATTTTTGCTGTTTCTGCCATAAAATGAACTCCTGCAAAAACAATAATATCTGCATTTGTATTTTGAGCTTTTTTTGCCAGTTCAAGACTATCTCCAATAAAATCTGCTATTTCCTGAATATCCTCATCTTGATAATAATGAGCTAGGATAACAGCATTTTTTTCCTTTTTCAATCGGATTATTTCCTGTACTAAAAAGTTCTTGTTCATTTTTTTTCTTTGTATTTTCGGCTTTGGCAACCTATAAAGCTGTTGGGTATTTATTTTTTAAGCTTGTATCAAAATATATTTTAATACATAATTTTAATAGGGTAAATATATTATCATCATTTTTTTCAAAACATGATTCTAATCATACTGTTTTACATTTGTTTTTATATGTTAACCTGATTGATTGGATTTTAATGAAAATTGAAAGTGAGATTTACAAAGACATTTCGTCCCATTCGAGGAATTTTATTCCAGTCGGCATAAGTGGTGTAATATTTGTCAAAAATGTTTTCTACACCAGTTTGTATTTTTATTTTGTTTTGGCTCCAATGGAAAGTATAGCCTGCATTAAGTCCAAAAATGAGATAATCTTGAGTTTTAGTTTGTCCGTACACTTTTGCAAATTCATTTTGAGCCAGATTTCCTAAAACATTAATTCCAGCATTAAAATTTTCTTTCTGAAAATCGATTCCAGCGCTGTATTTAATCGGACTTATAAATGGAAGATTATTTTCTTCATTATCTTTTCCAAAACTATAAGTCAGTTGCGATTTAAATTGCCAATTTTCCAGAAAATCATAAGTCAGATTAAAATCAGTGTTGAATATTTTGGCATTGTCAATGGCTTCATATCTTTTTACTCCAGAAGCACCAATAGTCATAGGAAGTGTATTAGGATCAATTTTACCTATTATATAGTTTGAAAAATAGAAGTAGGATCCTGTGATTTTTGCTTTGATTTGCGATGTTTTATACCCAACAGAAAAGTTTCCTTCGAGAGCATTTTCATTTTTTAGATTGGGATTTCCGATATAATCATAAAAATCACTGCTATTATACAGATAAAATCCGTAGCCTTCAGAAACCGAAGGAGCTCTTTCGGCATAAGCCAAACCAAATCCGAACTCAAGCTGTCCTTCATTTTTGGTATAATTTGTGGCAAAGCTTTTTAGAAAACGGTTTTTTGAAGCATCCATATCAGGGTAAAAAATTCGGAGACTCGCTAATCCGAAATCATTTGCTACGGTATTATTCTGGAATCCGAGATTTGCGCCAATTCTCAGATGATCTTTTTCGGAAATAGTAATATTATCTTCTAAAGACAATCCGTTGTACAAAGTTCTGACATCCGGCCACGTATACATAAACATCAGATTTTCGTTAGGATCTGAAGGATACATTGTCATCTCTGCAATTGACTTATTGTAAAAACCATTCAAGTCGGCTAGAAAACTATGGTTTTTAATTTTTCCGTTAATTCTCGAATAATAACCATAAGTATCAGACCATCCTGGCATATCCATGTGTATCGGTATGCTTGGTCTTTTGGTATCGTCCATTTTGTGGGTTATAGAATTGAAATATCCTTTTGTTTCCCAGTTTGTTATAAGGTTAGATTTTGGAAGATATTTATAACTTAGAGATACAATTTTAGCTTCGGCGAAAGAAACATCCATAGGAAGGGCAGGGTAGCCCACATTTGTCGCTTTGTCATAAATTACAGAAGCTTCCAAGAGATTTTGTTTGTTAATAAAATATCCTGCACTGGTAGAAATATTGTATTTGGTAAATTGAGAAAAACTGATTTCTTTATTGCCTCCTGCTTTATAATTATCGGCATCACGATGCATAAAATCGATATGGGTATAAAATCTAGAATCATTATAGCCTAAAGACGCACCAATAATTTTTTGAAGATTATTGCTTTCAAAACCAGAATTTAAACTGCCGTTCCAGCCTGTATTTTTATCACTAAACTGATTGCGTTTTAAATCGACAGATCCGCCAATTCCGGCACCGTGACAGCTTGCCTGCTGTCCAGATGCTACGCTGGCTTCGGCCAAATTTGAAACCTCAACATAAGAAGTAATTGGATCCATTTTGTCGGTACAGGCGCCAAATATGCGTATTCCGTCAATCGTAATCACGGTACGTTCTGTAGCCATGTTATTTATAACAGGTTCCCAGGCATACGCCCCTCTTTTAATCATATTTACTTTTGATGATTTTGAGAGATATTCTTCTACAGAGGTTAATGATTTTGATTGTTTTAGATGTAAAGAAGGTTTACTTCCAATGACAATTATTTCTTTAAGCTTTACGGTTTCAAGACTGTCATTTGGTTTTTCCTGCGCCCAGCATATTGTTGAAAATACAGCCAAGAAGGTTGCTGTTAGATTTTTCATCATTTCTTACTTTAACAGAAAGAGACAAATTGTTTTATGTCTCTTTCTAATTATTTTTTAGATTTAAAATTCAATTTCAAAATAGAGACTGCTTTCTGTTTTGTCAGCAGTAATAGCTTCTCCTTTTAGAATTTCATCTTTTTCATTGAGAACCTGCAGATTTATTTTCCAATATCCTGTCATGGTTAGAGATAGTTTTCCTTTATAGAATCCATTGGTTTCAGATTGAAGCAAATCTGTATTGTTTGGAGAACCATGATTACCCATACTTGGCATTCTTGGATCGATTTTGATTTTGAAATTATTTACAGCCTCAAAAGTTATCATATCCTTCATTTTGTAAATTCCTACTGTCATGTCGTTTATTGCCACTTTTGGAGAAGATGGTGCGATATAGGCAATTACATAATTGCTTCCGTCGCTTCCTTTAAAAGAGCTTACAGTTCGTTTTGCCGATGCAGGAACATTTATTTTGTCTGCTGCAGTATACGCAACATTATTAACGGTGTAATTAAAACTGAGTTCCCAATACTCTGTTGCATTTTGTGCCATCTGAAAAATGATATCGCCTTCGTACAAAGTCTTTTTGTCTGATGCTTTAGTAACAACTGATTTAGGACAAGAATGCTGCATCATGCTCATGTGCATAAGCGGTGCCCATTCAAGTTTAGCATCGGTAATATAAGTACTGGTTTTCTTGTCTTTTATTCGAAGTGAAATATGATTGTAACCCTGCACCAAAGAACCTGTTGATGAGAATAATTCTATTATATGAGTGTCATTTGCGATTTCCTGTATTTTATGAAGTCCGCTTGTTTCATCAACTGGAGTTGAAGAAGAATTGTCGTCAGAAGAGCAAGAGAATGAGGTAATTGCTAGAAATAAAATGGCTGTGTATTTTAAAATTTTCATGAGATTTTAATTTAAATAATGATAATAAAAGGTCTGCCGAATGAATTCGATAGAAGGAAAAGAATGAAATAAAAATCAAATGAAAATTGGAGGGCGCAAGATATTGACAGCCTCTAAATGAGAATATAAGTTGTTGTAAAATGCATTTACTATAAAAGTAGGAGCTCTATTTTTTTCAAAAGAAAATACTGGGATTTTTACAATAAACAGAACCACAGTTTCTGTTGTTTCACTTTTCTTTTCGTTAGAAGCTGGAGTGTCATTTTTATAGCTTTTTGCTAATTCTTTTTTCAAATGACATTTTCCGTTACAATGAAGTTCAGGGGCATTTTTGTTTTCGCATAATTCAGTTGCAATGTAATGGTAGTTGACCACATAATCCAGAAATGGAAATGCTGGACGAAATACCACTGCAAACAAAAATATGTAAATGCAAAATTTCATTGCTTGTTGATTTTTGAGAATACGAAGGTATTATGAACTTTTTTTTGAGGATATGATTGTAATCATACTTTGAGAAAAACAAGTTTTGGAATTTTGATCAAAAGTTTAACAAGTAAAAAACAAAGTAATGAACAAACTATTCTTATTAACAATGTTTGGTTTTGTCCTGCTAACATCATGCGGGAAAGAAAAGTCAAAGACCGATCAGGATTTTTCTACTCCAACTGCAGCTGAGAAAACAGCTGAAAAAACAGCTGATGCAGAATCTTACGATCCAAAAAGAGGTCTTGGGAAGTATGAAACAGTTGAATTAGGAGCTTCTTTGGATAAAGCATTAGCTGAAAAAGGGCTTAAGACTGCCGAAGTAAAATGTACCTCCTGTCATAAACCAACAGATGAAAAATTAGTTGGTCCGGGATGGAAAGGGGTAACAGAAAGAAGAACACCTCAATGGATCATGAATTTTATTACCAATCCAGACCCAATGATTGATAAAGACCCAGAATTGCAAGCGCAATTAGAGCTTTGCATGATTCGTATGCCTAACCAAGGGTTAACAGAAGATGAAGCAAGATCTATTTTGGAATATATGCGCCAGAATGATGGAGTGAAATAATTAAAAGGAATCAAAATCAAAATAATAGCCTTATGAAAAATAAATTTTTAAAATCGATTTTCGTTGTTACGTTAGGGTGTGCTTTGTTTGTTTCGTGCAAACCGAAAGATTCTACAGATGCTGTTGAAGGCGATGCGGCCCAAAAAGTGTATGTAGCACCCGGAAAATATGATGAATTCTACAACTTTGTATCGGGCGGTTTTAGCGGTCAGGTCAGTGTTTACGGACTTCCGAGCGGAAGATTGCTAAAGGTAATGCCGGTTTTTTCTCAAGATCCGCAAAGCGGTTATGGTTACAGTGAAGAAACAAAACCAATGTTGAATACTTCACATGGTTATGTGCCTTGGGATGATCAGCATCACTTAGATTTATCACAAACCAATGGAGAAGTAGATGGACGATGGATTTTTGCTAATGCGAATAATACGCCACGTATTGCGCGTATTGATTTGAAAACGTTCAAAACAGCAGAAATTATTGAGCTTCCAAATTGCGGAGGAAATCACTCTTCGCCATTTATTACCCAAAATACAGAATATGTGGTAGGAGCCAGCCGTTTTAGTGTTCCTGCGGATAATGACAATGGAGATGTTCCAATTAATACGTACAAGAAAAACTTTAAAGGATATTTAAGTTTTGTGAAAGTTGGAAAAGAAGGAGAATTGGATCTTGCTTTCCAAATCGTAGCTCCGGGTGTTAATTTTGACCTTAGCCACCCTGGTAAAAAAGAATCTCATGGTTGGTTTTTCTTCTCATGTTATAATACAGAACAAGCCAATACCTTATTGGAAGTTAATGCTTCTAAAAATGATAAGGATTTTATCATGGCAGTAAACTGGAAAAAAGCAGAAGAATATATTAAAGCTGGAAAAGGAAAACGAATTCCTGCAAAGTATGCCCATAATACTTGGGATGAAAAAACTCAAAGTGCTAAATCTGAAATTAAGAATGAGGTTCTAACTCTCGATGCTTCTGAATTGAAAGATATTTGTTACATGATTCCATGTCCGAAATCACCACACGGCTGTGATATTGATCCAACAGGAGAATATATTGTAGGTAGTGGAAAATTGGCGGCTTTAATTCCTGTGTTTAGCTTTACAAAATTGAAAGATGCTATTGCTAAAAAACAGTTTGATGGCAATTATGCTGGAATTCCTGTAGTAAAATATGAAGCTGCTCTTCATGGAGAAGTTCAAAAACCTGGTTTAGGACCTCTTCATACCGAATTTGACGGAAAAGGAAATGCTTATACTACAATGTTCGTTTCATCTGAAGTGGTTAAATGGAACATCAAAGACTTAAAAGTTTTAGACAGAAAAGCAACTTATTATTCTCCTGGACACTTAATGGTTCCTGGTGGAAATACAGAAAAACCATTTGGAAAATACATGGTGGTTTACAATAAAATTACCAAAGACCGTTACTTGCCAACTGGTCCAGAATTGGCACAAAGTGCTCAGTTGTTTGACATCAGCGGAGATAAAATGAAATTGCTTCTGGATTTCCCGACTATTGGAGAACCGCACTACGCACAAGGTATTCCAGCAGATAAAGTTAGAAATAATGGACAGCTGAAATATTATGATATTGCAGCCAACAAACATCCTTTTGCGACTAAAGGTGAAAAAGAATCTAAAGTGGTTCGAGAAGGCAATAAAGTGCATATTTATATGACTTGTATTCGTTCGCACTTTGCCCCAGATAATATCGAAGGAATTCGTGTAGGAGATGAAGTATATTTCCATGTTACCAACCTTGAGCAAGACTGGGATGTTCCTCACGGATTTGCCATAAAAGGGGCAAACAACGCCGAATTGCTAATCATGCCAGGAGAAACCTTAACATTAAAATGGGTTCCTGAGAAAAAAGGAATTTTCCCATTCTATTGTACAGACTTCTGCAGTGCATTGCACCAAGAAATGCAAGGTTATGTGCGAGTTTCGCCAGCAGGAAGCAACGTTCCGATTACTTACAGTGTAGGTACCAATTTACCAAAAGAATAGTCAGTAACCATAAGGGAACAAAGTATTCTTTGTTCCCTTTTATTTTGAATTATTATGAAAAATAAAAAACTATCCCCTTTTTCTAAAGTTATGCTGTTTTTATCAGGACTTTTATTAATTGGAGCTGTATTTTTTCCTATTTGGAAAATTGAGCTTACGGCACCCCAATATCCTGAAGGTTTGGTATTAAAACTTCATGCTTCTAAGATTGCTGGTGATGTTGATATTATAAACGGATTGAATCATTACATTGGAATGAAAACTCTGCATACAGAGGATTTTATTGAGTTTAAAGTGCTGTCTTTTATTCTTGCAGGATTAGGAATTGTTTCAATTGCTTGTGCATGGAAATCAAATAGAAAAGCACTCTTTATTTTCTTCTTTTCTTTTGTGATTTTTGGAATATTATCTGCTTGCGATTTCTACAGATGGAACTATGAATATGGACATAATCTAGATCCGAATGCTGCTATTAGAGTTCCTGGAATGGCATATCAGCCGCCAATGCTTGGCTACAAACAGCTGTTAAATTTTGGTGCTTATTCAGTTCCTGATATTGGAGGTTGGATGCTGATTACAGTAGGAGCTTTGCTGTTTGCCGCTATTATAAAGGAAAAATATACTAAACCATCTGGTCGGCTCTTGGGCATTTTGCTGGTTCCTGCTTTTCTTTTTTCATGTTCTGGAGACAAACCTGTTCCTATTAAATTAAATGCAGATAATTGTGATTTCTGTATGATGGGAATTAGTGACGGAAGACATGGAGCCGAAATTATTACGGAGAAAGGAAGGGCGTACAAGTTTGATGATGTTGCTTGTATGGCACATTATTGTAAAGAGCATAAAGACATCAAAATAAAAGCATATTACGTACACGATTACAACAAAAATAATGAACTCATTAAGGTAGAAAATGCCTTTTTTGTTTCGGGTGGCACGATAAAAAGTCCAATGAATGGAAATATTGCCGCTTTTTCTAATAAGAGTGAGGCAAAGGCTTTTGAAGCACAGTCAAAAGGACTTGAAATAGAATGGACGGCAATTTTGAATAACTAGAAAACCGAAGCTTCAGGAATATGTTTCTATGTCTTGAAAATAATGATTCCTAAAAGGGCGTCTTAATTAAAATCTTAAATCATGAAATTTCATTTTTGCCTTTCATTCCTATTGTTTTTTAATTGTCTCTGGTCTCAAAAGATTGAAGTAGGTTCAGATAAGCCAGTTAAAACAATTAAAAAGGCAATAGAGCTTGCTAAAACTGGAGATACCATTATTGTCAATAAAGGCATTTATCGAGAAGGCAATATTATTATAGATAAAAAAATAGTTCTGCAGGGAAAAGACTTGCCAGTTCTGGACGGACAGCAAAAATATGAAGTAGTTTCAATAAAAGCCGACAGCGTAATTTTTTCTGGATTTAAAGTGATCAATTCAGGATATGCTTCCCTTAATGATCCCTGTGGAATAAAAATATATGATAAAATCGGAGTTGTCGTAAAAGACAATTTTTTAGAGAATAACTTTTTCGGAATTTATGTTCAGAAAGGATCAAACTGCATCGTAAAAAACAATACCATAAAAGCCTATCAAAAAGAAGAACAGCGTATCGGGAATGGTATTCATTGTTGGAAAAGCGACAGCATGCAGATTATAGGAAATAGAATTTCGGGACATCGTGACGGAATTTATTTTGAGTTTGTTTCTAATTCTGTTATCTGGCGAAATGTATCTAAAGCCAACATTCGTTACGGATTGCATTTTATGTTTTCCAATGATGATGCTTACATCGGTAATGTTTTTAAAAATAATGGCGCTGGAGTGGCGGTTATGTTTACCAGAAATGTAAAAATGTTTAACAATTATTTTGAAGAGAATTGGGGTGATGCCGCTTATGGTTTATTGCTCAAAGAAATTTCAGACAGCTATATTGTTGGAAATAAATTTATCCGAAATACTTCTGGAATTTATATGGAAGGAACAAGCCGTGTAAAACTGGAACGAAATATTTTTAAAGACAACGGCTGGGGAATGAAAGTGCAGGCAAGCTGTATGGATAATGTGATTTCGTTTAATAATTTTCTTTCCAATACTTTCGATATCAGTACTAACGGAAGCCTTGTTCTAAATCATTTCAATAATAATTATTGGGATAAATATGAAGGCTACGATTTAAATCGGGACGGAATTGGCGATGTGCCTTTTCATCCGCTGAGCCTTTTTGCTGTTATTACAGAAAACAATCCGTCGGCTATGCTTTTGTTCCGAAGTTTTATGATTACGCTTTTGGATAAATCAGAAAAAATCTTGCCCAGTATAACACCCGATAATTTTGTCGACGAATCTCCCGAAATGAAATCTTTTGTACTATGATTACTTTAAAAAATATAAATAAAAAATTTGGAAGGCTACAGGTTTTGCAAGATGTTAACCTTGAGTTTAAAGCTGGAGAATGCATTGCACTTATAGGTCCGAATGGCTGTGGAAAAACAACTTTGATAAAATCGATCTTAGGAATGGTATTGCCTGATAGTGGTGATATTTTACTTCATGAAGAGTCTATTTTAAAGAAGTTCGAATATCGAAATAAAATAGGGTATATGCCACAAATTGGCCGTTATCCTGATAATATGACCATTTCTCAGATTATAGAAATGATCAAGAAGATTCGGAATTCGAAGAAGGAATTGGATGAAGATTTGATAAAAGCTTTCAAATTGGATAAAATGAGCGACAAACAAATGAGGACACTTTCTGGCGGAACAACGCAGAAAGTAAGTGCAACATTAGCTTTCCTTTTTAACCCAGATGTTTTAATTCTAGACGAACCGACTGCAGGACTAGATCCATTGGCAGCTGAAATCTTGAAGGAGAAAATCATTAAAGAGAAAAACAAAGGAAAATTAATCTTGATTACTTCGCATTTGCTAAGTGAACTGGACGATATGATTACTCAAATCATTTTTATGCAGGACGGAAAAGTACATTTTCATAAAACTATAAAAGATCTTTTGGAATCAACTGGAGAAACTAAAATTTCAAAATCTATTGCCACAATATTAAAAGAAAAACAGCATGAACAGAATAATTAAAATAGTCTTACTGGATATTCTTAAAAACAAGATTGTTGTGAGTTATGCATTAATTCTAGCATTGCTTTCTTGGGGATCTTTTATGCTGGAAGATAATACAGCCAAAGGTTTATTGACTGTTTTGAATGTTATTTTATTCACAGTTCCGCTGGTATCGATACTTTTTTCAACCATTTATATTTACAACAGTTCCGAGTTTATAGAACTGTTACTGAGCCAGCCTATCAAAAGAAAAAAAATCTGGATTAGTTTGTTTACAGGACTTTCTATAGCGATGTTTTTGGCTTTTTTTCTGGGTGCAGGAATTCCTCTTTTATTAAATGCGCCAGGAATGGCAGGATTGATGATGCTGCTGTCTGGAAGTCTAATTTCGATTGTTTTTGTATCGCTGGCTTTTTTGAGCTGTATTTTAACTCGAGATAAAGCAAAAGGAATAGGTCTGGCAATTTTATTTTGGATGTATTTTGCGATACTATTTGATGCGATTGTATTGTTCCTTTTGTTTCAGTTTGCAGAATACCCAATTGAAGAAGCTATGGTTGGTGTTACAGCATCAAGTCCAATTGATTTGGCTAGAATACAAATACTGTTGCATCTGGATCAGTCGGCCATGATGGGTTATACTGGAGCCATTTTCAAAGATTTTTTCGGAACAACTGTCGGGTTGCTGATTTCTTTTCTGCTGCTTGTTTTGTGGATTGCTGTTCCGTTTGTAATTTCGGTTAGAAAATTTGACCGTAAGGATCTTTAATCTTTTATTATTTATTCAGAACAAAAGAAATATGAAAACAGATATTAAAAATAAAGATGACATAATTGTATTGGTCGATTCTTTTTACTTAAAGGTAAAATCAGATTTGACTATAGGATACTTGTTTACAGATGTGGCGATGGTCAATTGGCAAAAACACCTCCCGATTATGTATGATTTTTGGGATAACATACTTTTTCATACAGGAAATTTTGATGGTAATCCTATGTTGAAACATCGAATGTTAGATCAGAAAAGTACGCTTACAGAAGCTCATTTTAGGCATTGGACAAAGCTCTGGAAAAAGACAGTTGATGATTTGTTTGAAGGAGAAAAAGCCGATGAGATAAAAGTAAGAGCAGAAAATATTTCGAAGTGGATGATGAACAAAGTCATTTCTTAATACAAAAACGGGAGCTTTAAAAAGTTCCCGTTTTTATTTTTAAAGATATTAGAACTGAATTAATAATTTCTTTTAACCTTGATACAAAAAAAGAATAAATTGTCCTGTTTTAGTATGATTCAAATCATAAGCAATGAAATTAATAAAATAATTTATGATCCACGATTTCAATTTTTTTGTTCTTGTTCATAAGAGATAATGTTCGTATTACGGTTTCTACACGAAGACCTGTAAAATCTGCAATTTCTTGTCTTGTATACGGAATTTTCATTTTTGTACAAGACGCGATATCATGTTGTTTTTTTAAGTTGTCTAAAAAATACTGAATGCGATGCTCCGGTTTATGATTGACTATATTTTTAGAAAAAACAATTTTATTATAGATTTTCCATGCAAATAATTTGAGTATTTTAAATTGCATTTCGGGGTTTTCTTCAAGAAAAGAAAAAAAGTTTGTTTTGGATAATTTCAAAATAACGCAGTCCGTCTGGGCAATTGCTGAAGCGGGGTAGGGCTGCCCGATAAAAAGTGGCGGTTCGCCAAAACTATTTCCGTTATTAAAGATGCCAACGGTTAAATCTTTACCATCTTCATTGGTATAACTCATTTTTACAGTTCCTTCTAAAATTTGAAAATAGGAAAGAGCAACATCATTTTCAAAAAAAATAATGGTGTTTTTAGGAACCTTTTTGGCTACAGCTCCCCATGTATAAAGCAAATCAGTATCAATGTGCATAGCGAAACAATTAATACGTTATTAGGAATTGGTTAAGTGTTTGGTATTGTTTTGATTAAGGCAAATGAAGGAATTAAAAAAGAAAGAAAATATGATAATTGTTAGCTTTTGAATTGTTTTTTAAATAAAAATTTACTCAAATGAAATTTGGAAAATAATGGTGAGATAATGGAGCGTTTTATGAAAATGAAAAAGCATGATGAAGAGCTAAATTCTTGCATCATGCTTTATACAATTGTAGATTAAAAAAATTATTGTGCGTCTATCAGTATAAGCGAAACCCTTCTGTTTAAAGGTTTATTTTCTGCTGGAGTATTAGGAACCAAAGGCTCGGTTTCTCCTTTTGAAAATAAATGCATACGGTTAGATTCTATTCCTTTATTTTTTAAATAATCGGCAACAGCTTCGGCTCTTTTCATTCCAATTTCAAGATTGCGTTTTTCTGTTCCTATATCGCAAGTATACCCAGTAATATTCAGTTCTGTATCTTGATTTGATTTTAAGATTTTAGCAATTTCATCTAATCTTGAAGCAAGTTCTGGCGTTACGCTTGTATTTCCAACTTCTTGAAACGCGAGAGGTTTTTCAACATAGGTTTTTTCAGGAGCTGTAAGTTCTTTTTTGGCTGGCGGAGTTTCGACAGTTTTTTGCTGTACTGGAGCTTCCTGCTGAACTTGAACTGTCTCAGTCACTGTTTCTGCTTTTGGCTGAACTGGTTCTTGTCTGTTTTTTGCTAATGAAAAGCCTAATTTCAACTGAATACCAGCAGATAAATAACGGCTTTCCTGAACTATTTTACTATTTCCAATTGTGCCGTTTGCCTGAATATTGTCAAGCCCGTTTGGATCATATGCCACGATATTGGTGCTTGGCGTTTCTTTTGCTAAATCAGTTAAGCCGTAATCAACATACAAACCAGTGTAAAGCTTTGTTTTCTCTTTTAATTTGAATGTAAGACCAGTTTCAAAACTTAACATAAAAGCTGGATCTAAGCTTACCGTTGTTTTATCCTGCCAATTGGTTACTTTGCCAAATCCGTGAGAAGGCAGATCATCAATCAAAAGATTTAAATCTGGATAATAACCGCTCAGTTGTAACTCAGAAGCAGAAGCTTTTACTGTTTGTTTTCCAGGAAACATAATTTTTCCTCCAAATCCAAAATACAATTGTGTCTGAGAAGCAATTGAGGTTCTGTATTGCATCATTAGCGGAATCGCCACACCAATAAAATGCTGTTCTTCTTTATAGTTAGTTGGTGTTACTTGATACTCAAATGCAGAAGTCTGGTCGTCTACTTCATAAGTTGAAATTGTGGTTCCGTTGTTCAATTTAAAACTATTTTGATTGTACGTAACATCAACTCCTGTTGAGATTCCCCAGTGATTGCTGAAGAAATAGGTGTATCCGACACCTATTCCTCCTCCAAATTTCAGTTTACCGTCTCCAATAGTACTATCATAGAGAATACCCGATGGACCGCCATTAATTTTAAAATTAATTTCCTGTGCTTTTATTGTGACGCTAAACAGCAGTAGTATAGCTATAGTGGTTTTAACCTTCATTACTTGTAATTTTAAATTAAATCTCATTTTTATTTAACCAATAAATTGATTGTTTTAAGCTGACCATCTGCCAGTTTAAGAACCACAATGTATAAGGCTGCCTGCGAGGGAGCAATAATCTGATTTTTGGCTTTTGCATTTGAAATAGTCTGCAGTAATTTTCCTGTGATGTCATAAATAACTATCTCAGATCCGTTTAGTTGAGATTCGCTAAAATCACACTCTAAAGTAAATTCTGCTCCTGGTCTAACTGGGTTTGGATAGATTTTGATTTTCTTGCTGAACGCCGTTCCAGTAGTCTCAGTTGGACAAGATTTAATTGAATTTCCGTTTTTATCTTTTGCAATTACATGATAAGTACCATTTAAAGGCTGAATTTCGCTGTAATACTGACGGGTAGCGCCAGATATGGCTGTTCCGTTTTTATACCATTGCCAAGCCACAAAATTATTTGATTTGTTGTCAAAGAGCAGAACATTTGCCCATTGCTGTATAACAAGTCCGGACTGGCTTATTTCTAATGGCTTAACTATAGCTGTCGCCGCATTATGATTTTCGTCGCCATTTTGTGTTGCAGTAATGGTTGAGTTTCCTGATTCTGTAATGTTTAATGCCGATCCAGAAATTGTACCCAATGCTGTGTTTGCAATGGCATAAGAAACTGGCAAACCGCTGTCGGTTGTTGCAGTTAAAGCCACACTATTAGAATCGGCACAGCCAAATTCTAGAGTCTGATTCCAAGTTATCGTTTGGTTAGCTTTTGTAATTTCAAATTCTGCTCCAGTAAAAGCAATTACGTAATCTGCACCAGCATTGATTGTTCCCAGTTTGATGTTGTATTTTCCAACATTTTCTCCAGCATCTCTTGTAAGTAGACCGCTAAGTATTGCGTTTGTGTCTCCGTTAGCAAAACCTGAAGCAGTATAATTGAATACAGGATCAGCTGTACCATACACTTTTGTATGTCCTGTTGTGGCAGTTATAGTAAGAGTATATTTTTGTGTTGTAAAATTTACTTCGTTTCCATAATTGACAAAACCATTACTGTTTACAGCATACGTTCTAACATAGTAAGTTCTATTTCCTTTTAATCCAGATAGAGAATTTGTAAATGTTCCTAATGTTGCTGTAGCATTAATTCTAGTGTCGTCAATTGTTGGATTGGCATGCTGTGCATATACAAAACCAACCTCTGTTAGACAAGATCCATTATCTGTGTTTATTCCGTCAGAAGATGCTGTACCAGATAAAGAAGCGCCAGTTACTGTTATTTCTGAAATAGCATTCGTATTTAAAATTACTGGATTAACAGGCTGCATTATTTTGACAGTTGCAGAAGCGGAACAAGAATTCGCATCTGTAACCGTTACAGTGTAAGTTCCCGCAGTAAGATTAGTTGCAGTTGCTGCATTTCCACCAAATGGCGACCAAGAGTAAGAATAAGCACCTGTACCACCTGTTACGCTTACTGTAGCTGATCCGTTATTTCCATTATGACAAGATACGTCTACAGGAGTTGTGGTTAAATTTAAAGCATCAGGTTCCGTAATAGTAATGGTATTGGTAACAAAACATAAATTCTCATCTGTAACCGTTACAGTATATATTCCGGCAGTAAGACCAGTTGCGGTTGCAGTATTTCCACCAGATGGAGCCCAAGAGTATGTGTAAGTTCCAGTTCCGCCAGTTGCAACTACAGATGCCATGCCGTTATTGCCTCCGTGGCAGGAAACATTGGTATGTGTGTCTGATGCTGAAAGGGCAGAAGGCTCAGTAATCTGTACAGACTCTGTTACAAAACATCCATTTGCATCGGTCACTGTAACAAAATAAGTGTTTGGACTTAATCCTGTTGCAGTAGCATCAGATCCTCCAGATGGTGACCATGAATAGGTGTAAGGAAAGGTTCCTCCAGAAGGAATTACAGTTGCCGTTCCGTTATTTGCCTGATTACATAAAACATCTGTTTTGGCTATCGTTGCTTTAAGAACAGGTGGTTCAGCTATAGTTACAGTTGCCGTAGTCTGACATAAATTGGCATCTTTGACAGTAACTGTATATGTTCCTGCTGCTAAACCAGAAGCAGTCGCATTAGTTCCTCCTGATGGTGCCCAAGAATAGGTATAAAGACCTGTTCCTCCAGTTACATTTACTGTTGCAGATCCGTTAGAACCTCCATTACAAGAAACATCAGTTTGAGATGTTGTAGCAATAAGTGCATCAGGTTCTGTTATGATGACACTTTGTGTTTTCGTACAAGAGTTAGCATCTTTTACGGTTACAGTGTAAGTTCCCGCTTTAAGACCAGTTGCAGTAGCTGTTGATTGGACAGGTGTTGTATTCCATGAGTAAGTATAAGTTCCAGTTCCTCCGGTTGCTGAAACACTTGCAGAACCATTGTTTCCGCCATTGCAGCTAACATTTGTTTTTGCTCCCGGTGTTATTACAATAGCTGACGGTTCATTGATTGTAAAGTTTTTTACAATAGAACAGCCATTGTTAGCGGTAATTTTTACAGAATAATTTCCTGCTGCTAGGTCATAAACTCTACTAGTGTTTCCTACATTTGGAGTCCATTCGTAGGTAAACGGTCCAGGAGCTCCTGATGGAACAACCCAAGCAGAGCCTGTACTTGCTCCATTGCAAAGTACATCAGTTTTATCAGCAGTAGCGACTACAGTGTTGGTTGTATTGATAGTAACGTTTCTGATAATAGAACAACCATTCCCATCTGTGATTGTACAGTGATAAGTACCAGCTGATAATCCGCGTGCAGTAGCAGCAATCCCTCCAGAAGGTGCCCAAGAATAGCTATAACCTCCAACACCTCCAGATGGTATTACTGTGGCTTCACCACCCGTAGAACAAGTAGCATCTATTTGAGTTGTACTTGCGTTTAGTGCAGACGGTTCACCAATCATAAACGTTTTGGTAATAAAACAGCTGTTAGCATCTGTAATTTTACAAGTGTAAGTACCAGCAGAAAGTCCAGTAGCCGTAGCTCCCGTTTGTCTAGATGGAGTCCACAAATAGGTCAGGTTGCCAGAACCGCCAGATGCGCTAACAGTTGCAGTTCCAGTCGCTCCGCCATTGCATAAAACATCTGTCTGAGATTGTGTTGCGTTTAAAACTGGTGGGTCTATAAAGGTAAAGCTTTGTGAAGTCTGACAGTTGTTAGCATCATTTATTGTTACAGTATAAGTTCCTGCTTGAAGACCAGATGCAGTTGCTGCACTTCCTCCAGATGGAGCCCACGAGTAAGTATAAGCTCCAGTTCCTCCAGTAACATTTACAGTTGCTGTACCATTTGATCCGCCATTGCAAGAAATATTGGTTTGACTTGAAGTTATTGTAAATGCAGGTGGTTCAGATATAGGGAAATCAAGTGTTTTTACACATTGGTTTGCATCTTTTACGGTTACAGTATAAGTTCCGGCAGAAAGTCCAGTTGCAGTTGCAGTTGTCTGGATAGGATTAGTATTCCAAGAGTAAGTATAATTTCGTGTACCGCCTGAAGCAATCACTTGAGCTGTTCCATTAGCACCTCTATAACAAGAAGTATTATTTACAGTGCCTTTTGCAAGCGTGAGTGCACTTGCTGGCTGTCCTATTGTCACACTAGCTGTATTGGAACATGAGTTTTCATCTGTCACAGTTACACTGTAAGTTCCTGCTATTAATCCTGTTATAGTGGCTGTATCTCCTCCATTAGACCATGAGTATGTATAGGAACCAGTTCCACCAGTTGCAGTTGCAGTTGCTTGACCAGTTGCATCACCAAAACAAGCTATGTCAACTTTCGGTGTAAGTATAGTAATATAGTTAACAGTTAAGGTTGCATTACTTGAAGTAGCTGAAGGGGGACATGTTCCGCCAACGACAGCTCTATATTTATATCCGTTAAATGCCGCAGGCGCCCCAGTTATAGTTAGGGTAGAAGTAGTAATACCACTGTAAGGAGCGTTGTTTTGCACATCGACAAATCCTGCACCTTGACCATTATCTACCTGCCACTTGTATGCTGTTGCATTTGATGCAGTTACTGAAAAAGTAGTAGTGCCACCAGAGCAGATAGCTATTGATGAAGGGTTTGATGTAATAGCAGGAGCAGCATTTACAGTAAGCTTTGCACTGTTTGAAGTGGCTGGAGTGGTACAAATGCCGGCTGCTATAGCTCTGTATGAATACCCGTTCATTGCCACTGTCGCTCCAGTTACTGTAAGAGTTGCGTTATTTACTCCAGAATAAGGCCCACCGTCTGATATATTGGCAAATCCATCACCTTCACCTTTGTCTACCTGCCATTGATATATTGTTGCATTAGAAGCAATAGCAGTAAAGGTAGTATTAGCTCCTTGGCACACAGAGCTTGCAGAAGGCTGTCCTGTTATAGAAGGCGCAGAATTTATTGTTAAGTTTACATTAACTGAAGTTGCGGAAGGATTACATCCTCCTGTCACTACTACTCTATATGCATAACCACCTAGTTCGGCAGTTGCTCCATTTATTGTAAGAGTAGAGGTAGTAACACCAGAAAATTGAGCATTGTTTGATATGGCGTTAAATCCTGTCCCTTTATCTACATACCATTGGTATCCTGTTGCATTAGATGCTGTAACAGAAAAAGCGGCATTGTCACCAATACAAACTGATGTAGATGAAGGCTGTGTTGTTATAGACGGAGCAGAATTTACAATTAGTGTAGCATTGTTTGAATAGGCGGTAGTGTTACAGCTATTTGTTGCCAAAGCTCTATATACATTGCCTCTCATTGCTGCTGTTGCCCCAGTTATTGTAAGAGTAGTACTAGTAACACCAGAATATGGACCACCATTTAAAATGTCTCCAAATCCACTACCTTCATCTACTTGCCATTTATATGAAGTTGCATTAGTTGTATTTATATTAAAGGTAGTACTGCCGCCTGTACAGATTGTATTCGAAGAAGGTTGTGAAGTTATTGCAGGTACTGGAGTTATAGTCCCAGATAATGCTAGATTTTTTGTTGGAATTCCCGTAGAAGAAACAGTTAAATTTCCAGAGGGTGTTCCTGTGGCTGTTGCAGCGATACGTATAAATATGTTCCGATCGGTTACAATACCACCGGAAGGTGTGATAGATAAGTTAGGGGTGTAAGAACCTCCAGCCGTTGTTGCTATTTCAAAGCCTGCCGGAGCAGATAAATCTAAATTTGAAGATAACTGACCAGCTTTTACTCTAAAGCTCTGTGGAGAAGAAGGTAAATTTGGACAAGAAGTAAATCCGCTTAGTGAAGTTACATTAGTAGAAGCTCCTGGAGATTCTGCTATTACTACTGTTTGCGTGCTGGTACACGCAAAGTTATCTGTAATAGTAACGGTATATGTCATTGGAGCAAGACCGGAAGCTGTAGCACGAGTACCACCGCTAGGAGCCCAAGAATAAGAATAGTTTGAACTGCCTCCAGATACAGTAACTGTTGCTGTACCATTGTTGGCTCCATAAGCACTTGGGGTGTTAGCCGAAACATTGCTGATAATTTCTGGAGAAACGGTCAAAACAGCCGAACTTGTAGTAATAGAGCACGAGCCATTTGAAGCGATACAGTAATATTTATATCCGTTTATACTTGAGTTTACATTCGATATGCTTAATGTCTTTGTAGTAGCATTGGAGAATGAAGGAGATGTGCCTCCATTGGAAACAGGAGTTATAATACCAGCTGCATCTTGATACCATTGGTAAGAAGTTGCTCCCAAATCAGTAATGCTAAAGGTAGTATTTGATCCAAAGCATACTACTTTGCTTACAGGTGATTGACTTACTATTGGTGAAGGAGTTATTGTGCTTGACACAGCAACAGTAACGCTTGGCGCTCCTAGTGATGCAATGACAATATTTCCTGATGGATTATTGTTAGCGCTCGAATTTGTACGTACATATATCTGAGTAGGAGATAGTGTTGAACCGCCTGAAGCTAAGGTAATGCTAGAAGTAAAATTACTGCCTGAACTTAGAGAAATTTCATAACCCGTTGGAGGCGTAATTGTTACATTGCTATTTAAATTTGTGCCAGAAACAGTAAAGGATTGTTGCGCAGAAGGTGTGCCTGAGCACGCTGCAAAAGTTGGCAAATTAGCAGGTGCAGTAATTGTCGAGAGAATCTTTTCCCATTTCATAGCATCAAGTGCAACATACTCAAAGGTTCCGGTAGTACTTATTACATATTCATCTATTATCGCATTAGAATAATCGAAACCTCCATAAGTACTCAAATCTATGTTCGTGTAACCATTACTAATTGAGTTGTCAATATTAAATCCAGAATTTCCAGTTGTGGTAAAGACAGTAGCTCCGTTTAGTTTTCCTGTAATTGTGCAAGTTCCTGCTCCAGTATCTAAATCTGATTGTCTCAGAAGAAGATAAATTGACTTTAATTTAAATGGAGAAGAAGCGCTTTTAATTGTAAATTGAACTGGAATGCCAATATCTGCGGTATTTGAATTGTCAATATATTTATTATCGGGAGCTGTACCGCTCCATCCTGTTCCGCCATAAGCTGATATTGCAAATGTTCCTCCCTTTTGTGAAGTAATATTAAAAATTACGCCATTATCTGTAAAAGAAAGACTACCAGCACTTTCTGTCTCAAATGTTTCTGTCGATTGAGCAAAAATGGAACTAGAAAAGACGAATATGACCAGTATTATAGAGTATATTTTTCTCATGTTGTCTGTTTTTAATTACTACGTGGAAATATGCCCTGTAAGGCTATTATATAGTTAATTGCTGTGTAAGGTTGCATCACATTTATGGGTAAATTATTACCAACAGGAGTTGAACTTACAGGAGCCAAAGTAGTGTTTGGTGTCTTTTCATTATAACCCAGCACATCTCTTGTTATATTGTTTACCGTTATAGAAGGAGATGCAATAGAAGAGTTGGTGGAAGCAACGTTTGTTGTTGCTTTTGCAGAACTCACTTTGATATTTCCGCTATGTGTGTGTGTGGGTAAATTATTGACCGTTAAAGTAATCGATTCTGATCCGTCTACTGTTCCTTCAATTGAATTGGACGATGCTCCTATTGCGACACGACCTCGGTAATCTGGCAAGGCAAATGTCGTTATGCCATCACCGCCATAAGTGGTGCCTATTAAAGTGTATAATATTTCATTACCGCTAATTTGTAAAGCACTTCCATCACAAATATGCCATCCTAGTGGAGCATAATTACCTGTGAAAAGCCTAATTTCTCCTATGTAACAATCGACTTGCGCGTGAATTGCTTTTGTGGATAGAAAAAGAACAAATATTAAAATGTATTTTATTTTCATATTTTTTTTTATTAATTGCGAGATGGATAAAGTCCGTTAATTGCTATACAATAGTTACCTGACAAACTAGGCTGAAGTGCAACAGGACTTCCTGCTCCAGAATTTGATAGGGATAAACTTGTAGCTGGAAGTGTAACATTTGCAGAAGATGAATTGTAATAATTAATATTTCGATTAGAATTATTAAAGTTTTGAAAAGGGGCAGCCAATGATACGGCTGATGAAGGTTCCTTTGAATTTGCTGTAGCCGAAGATGCTTTTATTGTAACAGAATGTACATGAGCAGGCAAATTAGCAGTTGTTATAGTATTATTTCCAGCTTTTGATTGTCCTAAAGTGGTGTTAGTTTGATCAACTCCAATAGCCATTTTATTTCTAAGATCAGGAAGCATAAAAGTTGTTATTCCATTGCCGCCGTAGATGACACCTAAAATACTAAATAAAGCTTGGTTTGAATTTATGGACAAAGTTTGCCCTTCGCATTTCATCCATCCTTTTGGAACGATTTGGCCGGGAAACAATCTTATTTCACCCACAAAAGGAATCTGTGCAAAAGTTGATTTAGCTAATAGTACAAGAATAATGAGTAGTAAGTATTTTTTTTTCATATGTTTAAATTTATGGACGTGGAGGATAAGTAGCATTCAAAGAAATGATATAGTTTAGTCCAAGAGCTGGTCTTGATAGCTTAACCGCATTTCCTGAACCTGTGGGAGTAGTAGTAATAGTTTGAATATCTATATTGCCTGCACCAGAACTATATCCTGAATTGGCAACAAAAGTTCTACCCGAATTTATTCCTGAAACTGCAATGCTTGAGCTCGAAGAGGGAACGGTTGTAGAAGCATTTTCGTTACTAACAGTAATTGATGCAGAATGAGTATGATAAGGCATCTCATTAGGTAAAATAGTTATTAATTCTTGGCCGCCTGTTTGCCCTACAACGTAAAGCGATCCCGAGTTTGACTGTCCAGCACCAATAGGAACTCGGCTTCGTAAATCTGGAAGATTAAACGTAGTTTTTCCGTCACCGCCATAACTTGTGCCAATGATAGAATACAGAGCAGTGTATTGGCTTATTGGTAATGTGCGACCATCACAAAATGTCCAGCCAGCAGGTGCATAATTGCCAGCAAAAAGACGAATTTCTCCTGTGTATTCATCTACTTGAGCAAATAGAAAACTCGTAAAAAATAATAGCACAAAAGTTAGAAAGTAGTTTTTTTTCATAAGTAAATATTAGTGTTAATTGCAAATAGATTTTTTATTCCGACCTAATATTAGAATGTTAAAAAATGATTATTCGCAAAAAGTTAGTTTTTAATTTCTTTAATCAATTGATGTTTGATTTTTTATAAAGAAAGGAATAGGCCAAGTGTAATAAGACAAAAGTAAGGTTCTGCAGGCACTTTTAAAATAGGTGAAAATACCCATTTTTTAATCTTTCACTGAAAATCAGAAAAATATCTCAATGGTTTTTTAGAATTTATCTTATAATATCACAAGATTAATTCTGTCTCAGATATTTCAAACATAACTATTCAATAAAATCTTGCATGAAAAATGCTTATAGTACATAATAGACCAGTTTATATACAAAAAGAACTGCCTTATAAAAGGCAGTTCTTTTTGTATTTAGCTTGGTTTTGATTAACTGGAAAAAGTTAAACCCTTGTTTTTAAAACTGATATAAAGCTCTTGCCTTGCTGAACTTATCGTTTCTTCCGTCCTGTAAATACTACACCAAAATTTGATTAAAAGCTTATATTTCCCGTCAGAAATTGAACTATAATATATTTGTGATGGTTTTGAATTGTTTACTAATGGAAGATTAGCAAGCGTTTCGTTTACGATTGCATTAATTTCCTCTGGAATTGTTTCTCCGTTGATTTCAACAGTAATTTCAACCAATTTAAAATTGTCCGTATACGTCCAGTTCGTGATATTTTGAGATAATAAGTTACCATTCGGGATTATAATTTCGGCACCGTTTGGAGCATTGATTTTAGTTGTACGAAGTCCCATCGATTTGATTCGGCCAGATTCGGAACTAATTTCTACGACATCACCAACTTGAATAGGTTTATCAAAAATCAGGATAATTCCCGATACAAAATTGTTTACAACGTTCTGAAGCCCAAGTCCGACACCAACACCTAAAGCACCAAGAAGAATACTCAATTTGTCTAAAGGCATTCCAGAAGCTGCGACAGCAAGCAGATACCCGCTTATAAGAACAACCAATCTTGTAATAAGCAATTTTGAATGCTGTCTTTTATTGATGTTTTCTTCATTTTCATCGTCAATTTCACCAAAGAAATACGCAACATACTTTTGAAGCAAATGTGCTGCCCAAATAATAATAAAGAATAAAACAATATTACCAAGAGTAAATGTAATGCTTCCTATTGTATTTGGATGACTTAACAGCTTAGTCAGAGAAGCACGAAGCGATTCCCAAATATTCAAATTTGACGCAATCACAATCAGCCACATATAGCTAATAACAATAATAAAAGGTTTTTTTAAAGTATCTGATAAACTTTCATAATCAAACATTTTTTCAATTCCTCTTTTTACTCTAGTAGTGTAAATTTGAAGCAGAATAATTTCCAAAATAATCTTCAAAAGGACACTTAAAGCAACGATTTGAGTAAGCGATATAAAAGCCGTAATGGTTAGCATATTAGAAAGAGAGACTCTTCCAAATAAGTTGTAAAGAATTGATAAAATATTTAACCCGATAAAAATGATACTTGCCCATTTAAAAAAGCCTTTTATGTAAAGCTCTTCTTTAAGTGTTTTTATCTGAACAAAACCATAGCGAATTCCTAAAACATTAATGGCAACAAATGCAAAACGCTGCAATAATCCAATTGTAATAAACAAATCCAGAAAGCAAAGTGCGAAGAATAATCCTAAAAGATAAAGCCAATTTCTCATGGCAACACCAGACCATTGATTTTTGAAAAGGAAAATTAAAACGCCTAAAAGGAAAAGCTGAATCAATTCTAAAAATAAAGCAGGAGCATACAAATTGGTTACAACAGCAATATTCAAAGCGATTACTAATACCGGAAGTAAAACTCCACGATTTAAATATTTGAAGTTTAAAAGCAGAAGATTTTCAGAATAACCGTTTGTTTTAAGGAATTTGATATTTCGAGAAATGTACCAAAATAAAAGTCCCATAAAGAAACATAACGTAATAAGTCCGCCAGCTTTATAGCTTAGATAGTAGGCAGCAACATTTTCTTCGATTATAATTTTTGCTTTAATGTTGTGAGTAACCCTTTTCTTAGAAGCGGTGTCATTAATCTGCCATAGAGAAGGATATTCTTTCTTAAAAATACTGATTCCAGATTTTTCCAGTTTGCCTTCAACAGTTGTCAAAGCATTAGAAACTGAAATTTTGCGTTGAACCGTTAACCTTTTTTTATTGTTTAAAGTAGTCTGGTTTTTAGTCATCAAACTATCAGTGGCAACATATCTCTTTCTAAGGTTTCCGAACTCTTTTTGAAATTGTTTACGACGAATAGTATCCTTTAACAGCGTAATTAAAGTTTTGTCTTTGCGAAGATCAATTACACGTTTTTTAATATTTTCTAGATCCAGATTTTTGGCATTGATTGCTTTATTCTGTTCTTCTAATTCCTGCTGAATTTCCTGCAATACAACACGATACATCTGCTGATTGCGTACATTAGGATTCGCTCCTTTTAAACTGGCTAAAATTAAATCCAATTTACTTTCTGTACGTTTCATATCGCCAAAAAGATGGCGCGTATCACCAGCAAAATCAATATCATTATAGGCAGATTCTAATACTTCTCCGGCTTTTTCAATTGCCATTAAGTAATCGCTGTCTGTAGCTGTAGTGTCATTAAAAAGTCTTCCGCGGCTTTCTTTTTTGATTGTTTTTTGCTCTTGCGCATAATTAAACTGCGAGAAGAAAAGAAGTAAAAATAAAGAGAAAAAATAAAAGGTTCTTTTTTGAATAATCATAATTTAAGGGCTTATTTGGGAGCCCAAATTTAATTTTTTTTGAATGACTTTCAGTTAAGAAAAATTAAAATTAAAAAACTATAACTGAATATTGAGCCGTAAATTTTATTCCAAATCTCTAGAAGTAATTTCTTGTTCAATTTCTTTAAGAGAATTAGAGTGGGTAATCATAATAAAAGCCATTAAAAAAGGAAATAGTATTAAAATGAGAAATCCTTTTTTTAGAAATAATAATACAATCAGAAATAAAATTATGATGGCAATCACAATCAATATCTTAATTGTCGACTGAATTGTTTTCTGCATTTTTAACAGCTCTTCAATACTCATTTCGCTTGGTTTCTTGGCTTTCATTTTATATTTTTACTTTAGAATTACAACAAATTTTAATTAAAAAACTTTCCAAAACAATAAGTCATTTTTTTTTTGACTACCCACAATCATTATGGAAGAAACAGAAACTTGTCCGGCACAAAGACTTTTAAAAATGTTATCTGGAAAATGGAAAGCCGAAATTTTCCGTCTGGCTGTAGAAGCACCTTTGCGTTTTAATAATTTATTGCGTCAGATTCAGGGTTCCAATAAACAATCATTATCTACAGCTTTAAAAGAGCTGGAAGAGGAAGGGCTTTTGGAAAAAACTACAATTAAACTAAAACCGCTCCATATCGAATATAATTTGACAGAAAAAGGAAAAGCTTTAATTCCAGTTTTTCAGCATTTAGAAGGGTTGTCTCAATAAGTCTAAATTGTTAAAAGATATATTATAACTATTTTTCATAGTGAAAAATTATATAATTTGGGTTAAATTTGCCTTGTGCGAAAACAAATTGTCTACATATTCATTTTTCTAATAGCTTCAAACAGCAGTTTTGTACAGCAGTTTTATAAACTGCCAATATTGATTCAGCATTATGGAGAGCACAAAAAACTGATGGACTTAAGTTTTGTAGACTTTTTATCGATGCATTATTGGGGAGAAGATCTCAAAGACAACGACGGCGATCGCGACATGCAGTTGCCTTTTAAAACCATAAGCAGCAGTTCGTTTCACTTTGTTTTTATTTTAGACGACAAAGATTTGCTTCCAATTCCTTTCAATCCAGAATTACCACAGTTAAAAATACCAACTTATAGATCTGATCTTCATTCAGATCCAAATTTACTTTCCTTATTCAGACCTCCGGTAGCATAAGTATTTTTTAAAATTTTTATTGAAGCGACTGAAACGTATTGTTTTGGTGGCTCATTTATTATTTTCTAATTAATACATTTATGCTTAATAAAGTAATTCAGTTCTCAGTTAAGAACAAACTGGCAATTGGAATCTTTACATTGCTGTGGATTATCTATGGTGTGTACGAGGTTACCCAATTACCAATTGATGCTGTACCAGACATCACAAACAATCAGGTACAAATTATTACCACAGCGCCATCATTAGGAGCCGAAGACGTCGAAAGATTAATTACTTTCCCAATGGAACAGGCCATCAGTAATATTCCTCATCTTAAAGAGAGCAGAAGTATTTCTCGCTTTGGACTTTCATTAGTAAGTGTTGTTTTTGAAGACGATGCCGATGTGTATTGGGCCAGACAGCAAATTGCAGAAAGACTCCAGCAGGTAGAAATTGATCGAAATGCCAACAGACCCGAAATGGCGCCAGTTACAACTGGTTTAGGTGAAATATACCAATATGTTTTAAAACCAAAACCAGGTTACGAGGAAAAATATTCGCTAGAAGATTTAAGAACAATTCAGGATTGGACTATTAGAAGACAGCTTTTAGGAACTGCAGGAGTTGCCGATGTTTCAACTTTTGGAGGAAAACTTAAACAGTATGAAATTGCTGTAAATCCAGCTAGATTGAAAGCACAGAACTTAACGATTAGTGATGTTTTTACCGCTTTAAATAATAGCAATGAAAACACAGGTGGAGCTTATATCGAGAAAGGGCCAACGGTTTCTTATATTAGAAGTACAGGTTTAGCTAAAAGCATTGAAGATATTGAGAATATTGTAGTTAAAAGTACTCAAGGCGGACTGCCAATTTTGGTAAAAGATGTGGCGAATGTCAAAATTTCGTCGGCTATTCGTTACGGTGCTTTAACTACAGACGAATACGGAGAATCTGTTGGCGGAATTGTGATGATGTTAAAGGGAGAAAATGCCAATAATGTTATTGTCAATGTAAAAGATAAAATTGCTCAAATTGAAAAAATCCTTCCTGAAGGTTTAAAAATTGAGCCTTTCTTAGATCGAACTAAAATGGTGGATAATGCCATCGGAACAGTTGAGAAAAATTTAATTGAAGGCGCTTTAATAGTTGTTCTGATTCTGGTTTTATTCCTCGGAAATCTTAGAGCAGGTTTTATCGTAGCTTCGGTTATTCCGCTAGCGATGCTTTTTGCCATTATAATGATGAATACTTTTGGCGTAAGCGGAAACTTAATGAGTCTTGGAGCCTTAGACTTCGGATTAATTGTAGATGGAGCCGTTATTATTGTAGAAGCCATTCTGCATCATCTTCATAGTTCTAAAAAATACCAGTCGGTTTCGAATATTTCTCAGGATGAAATGGATAAAGAAGTAACTGGATCTGCTGCTCGTATGATGAACGCGGCGGTTTTTGGACAAATTATTATCCTGATTGTTTACTTGCCGATTCTTTCTTTGCAAGGAATTGAAGGAAAAATGTTTAAGCCAATGGCACAAACTGTTGCTTTTGCCATTTTGGGAGCTTTTATTCTGTCATTGACTTATGTGCCAATGGTTAGCGCTTTGTTTTTAAGTAAAAAAATCAGCCATAAAAAGAATCTTTCAGATCGTATTATGGAAAGATTAGAAATAGCATATGAAGGATGGCTGACCAAAGCTTTAGACATCAGGAAAGCAATTGTTATCGGAGCATTTGTGCTTTTCGGAATTGCAGTTTTATTATTCGGAAGAATGGGAGGAGAGTTTATTCCACAATTGGAAGAAGGAGATTTTGCTGTAGAAACTCGTCTGCTTTTAGGAACTAATCTTTCTACGACAACAGAAACTATCACGAAAATTTCTAAAGAATTAAAGAAAGAATTTCCAGAAGTGCAACAGGTGGTTTCGCGAATTGGAAGCGCCGAGATTCCAACCGATCCAATGCCTATTGAAGGAGGAGATATGATTATTGTTTTAAAAGACAAGTCAGAATGGACAAGCGCTTCTTCGTTTCCAGAATTGGCTGATAAAATGACTAAAACCGTTAAGCGAATTGCACCTGGAGTGACAACAGGATTTCAGTTTCCGGTTCAGATGCGTTTTAATGAATTAATGACTGGAGCTAAGCAGGATTTGGTTTGTAAAATTTACGGAGAAGATCTTCAGAAACTTTCAGAATATGCCGAAAAACTTGGGGCTATTAGCAAAACTGTTGAAGGCGCAGCCGATTTATATGTAGAAAAAGTAACCGGAATGCCTCAAATCGTAATTGATTACAATTGGGCAGAAATGGCAAAATATAGTTTACGTGTTGCAGATGTAAATGCAACAATTAATGCCGCTTTTGCAGGTGCTGTTGCTGGAAGTATTTATGAAGGTGAAAAACGTTTTGATATGGTGATTCGTGTGGAAGATAACGGAAGAAAAGGCATCGAAGACGTGCGTAATCTTCTAATTGCAACTCCTTCTGGAATGCAGATTCCGCTTTATCAAGTAGCAAAAGTAGATGAAGTCGAAGGCCCAAATCAGATTCAGAGAGAAAATGCAAAACGAAGAATCATCGTCGGATTTAATGTTCGAGGTAGAGACGTACAGTCAATTGTGGAAGAATTGCAGCAAAAAGTGAATCAGCAGATCAAATTTGATCCAGGTTATTATATTACGTATGGTGGTGCTTTTGAGAATTTACAGCAAGCAAAAGCAAGATTGGGAGTTGCAGTTCCAGCTGCTTTATTAATGATTTTTGCTTTGTTGTATTTTGCTTTCAGATCGTTCAAAGAAGGAATTATCATTTTTACCGCAATTCCGTTATCTGCAATTGGAGGTGTCTTTGCATTAGTTATGAGAGATATGCCTTTTAGTATTTCTGCAGGTGTCGGATTTATTGCGCTTTTTGGAGTAGCCGTATTAAACGGAATCGTTTTGATATCAGAATTCAACCGAATTCAAAAACATGGTGAAATCACAGATCCATTTGATATTATTCTATTAGGAACCAAAAACAGATTGCGTCCGGTCTTAATGACAGCGGCTGTAGCTTCTTTAGGATTTTTGCCAATGGCTTTAAGCAACGGAGCAGGAGCAGAGGTGCAACGTCCGCTAGCAACTGTTGTAATCGGCGGATTGGTAACAGCAACTCTTTTAACATTGTTTGTACTTCCAGCTATTTATTTAATGACATATCACGCTAAAGTTTTTACGAAAAAGAGAAAAAAACAAATGAATAATCTAACCATTTTATTAAGCATTCTTTTTATTGGTAATATGGCAAATGCGCAACAATTACCAATTTCGTTAGACGAATCAATTTCAATTGCAATTCGGAATAACAGAACAATTAAATCGGCTAAGTTAAACGAACAGTCAAAAAGCCATTTGCAGAAAACGGCTTATAATCTTCCGCAAACACAAATAGATGCCGATTATGGCCAATTTAATAGCGTGCAGAAAGATACCCGTTTTGGAATCAGTCAGACTTTTGCTTTTCCTACTGTTTACAGCAATCAGAAAAAAGCATTACAAGCCGATTTTAATAAAGCTAAAGCCGAAGTACAGCTGACTTCTCAGGAAATTAAAACCAGAGTTCGTAACAGCTATTATGATTATTTATGGCTCGAAAGCAAAAAAGAACTTTTGGTTTATGCCGATTCAATTTATAGAATTATGGAGAAAAAATCAGATTTACGATTTAAAGCTGGTGAAGCCAATGTTCTAGAAAAAAGTGCTTCGCAGTCTGCCAGACAATTTTATAGCAATCAATTGGTAATGGTAAACCGAGATCTTGAAATTGCTTTAAATCTGTTTAATTCTGTTCTTCAGGATAAAGTTGCCTATGCTCCGAAAAGAGAAAAAGTAAAAGCAGTTTTGAATCCGTCATTAATTGAAAATCTAAAAACAGAGAATCTTCCGGCTGTTCAGCGTTCGCAATTTGAATCGGAATCTGCAAAGTGGAGATGGAAAACAGAAAGTGCAAAACTGCTTCCAGAAATTACTTTAGGTTATAATAATTTAAGCATTATTGGTGCTCAAACTAATACTTCAGGTCAGGAAGTTTATTATGATAGTTCACAAAGATTTAATTATATCAATGCAGGACTTTCAATCCCTATTTTCTTCACGAGTCAGACAGAACGAAAGCGTGCGGCAAAAGCAGAATATGAGAGTTACGTTGAGCTTTCTGAGGCAGCTAAAATTGAGATGAAAACCAATCTGGAGAACGCTGATCGAGAAGTGAAAAAATATCAGGAAAGTTTAGAATACTACGAAAAAGAAGGTTTAAAAAATGCGCAGACCATTATTGAGGCTTCAAGCAGTCAGCTGCAAAATGGCGATATTGATTATCTGCAATGGGTTTTAGTAGTAAATCAAGCTATTACAATCAAAAGCGAATATCTAGATGCGCTCAATGCTTATAATAAAGCCGTTGTAACTCTTCAAAATCTAAATAACATTTAAAATGAAAAAATATATTGCAGCGTTTATAGGCGCTATATTTCTATTGTCCTGCGGAAATAAGAAAACGGAAGAAAATAAAGATGCTGAAACTAAAAGCATTAATATCATTAAATTAAGCCCTGAACAGGTTAAAAATGCGGGATTAGTAAGCGATAATCCGACTTTGAAAAATGTGAAGGAGATTTTGAAATTGCAAGGCACAGTAGCTGTTCCGCCAAAAAGCGTGATAAGTATTAGCATTCCGCTGGGAGGTTATGTAAAAAGCACCAATTTAATTGCAGGAATGAATGTGCAGAAAGGACAGGTTTTGGCTGTTTTAGAAGACATGCAGTTTATTGAATTGCAGCAAGATTATCTTATGGCCAAGGAAAAGTTTGAACTGGCGCAAAACGAACACAAAAGACAAAAAGAACTTAATCTAAACAAGGCTGCAAGTGATAAGGTTTTGGAACAGATTACAACCGAAATGCGTACGCAACGTATCACAATGTCTTCTTTGGAACAAAAATTAAACTTATTAGGAATTAATGCTAAAACATTAAACGTAAATAATATAAGTAAAACCATAAAAGTAGTTTCACCTATTAATGGTTTGGTTTCTAAAGTAAATGTCAATATCGGAAAATATGTAAATCCGACTGATATGCTTTTTGAATTAATCGATAAAAAAGACATTGTTTTAACTTTAAATGCATTCGAAAAAGATGTTGCGTCGCTCTCTATAGGCCAAAGTGTGATGGTTTATGCAAATGCATCTGATACTAAAAAATACGCGGCAAAAATTGCTTTTATCAATCAAAGTCTAAATGGTGATCGTGCAGCCGAAATCATCTGTAAAGTGAATACATACAATCCGGCACTTTTGCCTGGCTTGTTTGTGAATGCAGAAGTTGAAATTGAAAACCAAAAAGCATTAACAGTTCCAGAAGATGCTGTAGTGCGTTGGGAAGGTAAATTTTATGTGTTTACAGAACTTGGAAACAATCAGTTTCAAATGGTAGAAGTAAAGTCTGGAGTTAAAAATGAAGGTTATAATCAGATTATTTCTGATGCTATTTCTACTTCTTCAAAAATAATCGTAAAAAATGCTTACACCTTATTGATGTCTGCCATGAATAACGATGAACAATAATGTTTATTTTCTGATTACAATTTAGAGTTAAACAAGAAAACCCAGTAAATTTAGTTTTACTGGGTTTTTGATTTTAAAAACAGTTTTATTTCGGTTTTGTTTCGATTTCGATTGTATTTCAATTTCTATTTGAATAGAATTTCAATTTTATTCCAATTCTTTTCTAATTTCATTCCGTAGGAATGTCTCATCGGTAGAATTAGAATTTAACCGTGTATTTACGTTCCGTAGGAACGTTTTGTTGGTAGAAATTTAGATTACGTTTAATTATTTGAACATATTTTTTTCGGTAAAAATCAGGTGTCCCTACAGGACACATTTCAAAACAATATCATATTTTTTTACCGACCAAATATTCCTAACGGAATATTATTTGATCGTTTAAATGAATTATTTAATCTTTTATGCCTTTAATCCAATCCTTAAATCGATTAACCTGTTCGGCAATAAAAGATTCATGTTCCTCTTTATCTTCTTCAATTGGTGGCAAAACATGTTCAAAATAAGTGCCTCTAAGAACTTTATGCAGAATGCCTTCTCCTAAAAATGCTTTTCCATCATTCAGTGTTCTAACCGCTTTTAGCAAATGTCGAATATCATATTGGAGCGGATTAATATCTGGAACTTGTTTATTTAAATTCAATAATTTGTAAACCGCAATTCTAGCCGTTCTAATCGAACTTTCCATAGTAAAGACAACATCATTATTTGTTTCAACAAATTGTCCAATTAAGCCAAGATTTTTGCATCCTTCAGGAACAACTCTAGGGCGATCGCCTTTTGCTCTCGGCATAAACATCGATGTGATGTAAGGCATAAAAGCAGTTCGCACGATCGTGTTTTCTACCACATTATCCAATTTATCTAGAATTCCTATATGGAAACATAGTTCGGTTAAAATTTCATCTCCAGTACATTCAGGCATTACTTTTTTGATATAATTTCCTGGTTTATCCATAAATAAGGCGTAAACCCAAAGTACTAAAATATCATCTGGCTGATCTGGAAAATGAGGCTGTCTGTTGCAAGTAAAACTCATTAACCAGTTAGAATCGGTAATCGTGATAATTCCACCAGTAACTGTTTTTCCAGAATACGGATCGTTTACCGAGTATTCTTTTAATTTTTCTACAAGAGCAGAAGGTTTGCACGTAAGCGTAACCGATTCCCAAGATGATTTTTCGATATTGGAACAGAATCTTTCTGGTTTGCCAAAAATAGGAGATTTTGCGGCAAGATTTTTCCAGAGCATCCATCCAGCACTTTTTCCGCTTGTAGAGTTGTCGATTTTAATAATTGGAGCCGTTTTATTATCTCCATAAAAAGTATCTTCGGTCATAGAACCAGTGGTTACAATTACAAAATCGTCTTTGCCAATAGGATGTCTGGTTTCTTTTCCTTCGTGTTCAGTAATAATTCCTTCGACCAATTTACCTTCAGTATTACTTTGAATAATTAGATCTTTGATTAATGTATGAAATTTAATGTTCACACCTTTTTCTTCAAGGAATTTTCGAAGCGGTGTAATAAAGGTATCGTATTGATTGTATTTTGGAAAAACTAAGGAAGAAAGATCGTTTAATCCGTCGATCGCGTGAAGAAAACGGTGCATATACAATTTAAGCTCTAATAAACTGTGCCAATTTTCAAAAGCAAACATGGTGCGCCAAAAGGTCCAGAAATTGCTTTCCAGAAATGTTTCGCTAAAATAATCTTCAATGGTCAAATCGTCTAACTCGTCTTTTCTTTTCAATAAAAGTTTAACGATTGCCAGCTGATCTTTTTTGTTTAAACCAAATTTACTGAAGTCTTTTATTTCTCCATTTTTATGGATTAATCGCGCTTTAGAATAATTGGAATCATTATCGTTGATTAATCGATATTCGTCTAAAACCGTATAAGGAGGTGGCATTTCTAGAGCTGGAATATCCTGAAAAATATCCCATAGGTTCTCATAAGTCATATCCATTTCTCGTCCGCCTCGAATAATATAGCCTTCTTTCGGATTTCCTGCTCCGTCGAGGGAACCTCCGTCAATATGAAGCTGTTCTAAAAAAGTGATGTTTTTAGCGGGAATTCTTCCATCGCGAATGAAGTAATAAGCAGCTGCCATTCCGGCAATACCGCTTCCTACAATATAAATTTTGCTGTTTTCATACGATTTGAGAGGAATACCAATGTTACGCTGGTAATTTCCAATCTGATCTGAAAACGGCATTGATTTTTCTGGGGTGTTTAACTGCGTTTCTGTACTTGAATCGGGTTCATGATTAACATTTCCGTAGGTTGTAGAATTGTTTAGGACTTTGTCAAATTTTGATGTAATATTCTTCATTTTCAAAGCTTTATAAAGTTAATCCAACTAAAGTAAGGTTAAATTATAAAACTTTGGTATTGTATTTTATATATTAAAATTGTATATTTTGCTAAATATTAATAATTTATTAATTTATTTTTACCAAAACATTACGTTATTCTTTGTTAATTTGAATAACTTCATTTCCGGCAATAGCATAAATAGTATCGTCAAAATTAGGCTTTAGAAAATATTTTCCAGTAAACTCACCAAAAGCTGGAAGTATAATCTGATTGGGTCTGCAAAAGAAACAGCGAAGCTTTAAAGTCTGCAAACCCAAGCCACGCAAGACAATTCCAGGATGAATGTGGCCTGAAAAATTAAATAAATTTTCTTTTTCGGTTGGATGATGCGTGAAAAAGAAACGGTCAATTTCTAAAATCTCTGTAACAATCACTCCAATTTTTTTATAATGAATTTCATCAATAATATCATGATTTCCAGTTATTAAATAGGTCTCTTGTTTATGATTCGAAAGCCATTCCTCAAATAAATTCCATTCTGTATTTTTGATGCTGTGAAATAAATCTCCCAAAAAAATGATTTTTTCAGGAAGAAAATAATCCAAAACGGCTGTGATTTTCCTAAAATTTTCAGAAATAGCATTTTGCGGAATAGCGATTCCGTTTTTTCTAAAATGTGTCACTTTTCCCAAATGCACATCAGAAATAATAACCGTTTTTTGCTTTTCCCAAAAAACAGCACCGCTGGCATGAAGTATAAAGTTTTCGTTTTGTATTTGAATATTCATAAGGTCTATTTCATGTATGATGCAGTCATTTTCTGAATTCTTTCAGCCAGAGTTTCACTCGAAAGCTTTTCTCTCAATCGATCGGTAATAATTGGGAAACTAAAAGGCGTTGGTTTTAAGCATTGTTTCCAGATAATTTTTTGATTTGCAATTCGTTCCAAAGCCAATATCAAACGTCCTTCTTCTAACTGATGCTCAAAGGTTTCACGGTAGGCTTGATGCAATAACAAATTATCGGGCTCAAAATCTCTAAATACTTCAAACAGCAATTGCGAACCGCTTTGCAAATGTTTGGTCTTAACCATTTTTCCTGGAAAACCTGTAAAGACCAATCCTGAAATTACCGCTATATCTCTAAATTTTCTTCTCGCCATTTCGGTTGAATTTAAACTTTTCTGCAAATCGTGATGCACATATTCGGTTGAAAATAAATTATTGTCTAAAACGGCTTCAATATCTATTTCCTGATCTGAAAGCAATTCGAAACCATAATCATTATAAGCCAAAGAAAATGTGATCGATTGCAGTAAACTAATTCTAAATGCCAATAAACTGGCTAAAGCTTCATGAACAAAGCGTCCTTCAAACGGATAAAAAATAGCATGAAATCCTTCTCGGGTTTTAAAAGTTTCAATCAAAAATTCATCTGAACTTGGCACAATAGATTCTTTTCGCTGTCTTTGAAATAAAGGCTGTAAAGCTTTTAATTCTGGCGAAAGATTATCGGTATTGGCTCGATATAATTCTTTTCGAAGCAATTCGCTCATTTGAGAAGAAAGAGCCAAACGTCCGCCCATCCAGCTCGCAATTTTAGATTCTTTCTTCGGACTCGCTTTTTTTACCAAAACCTGCATGTTCCTGATTTTGAATAATTCCAGTTTTTTTCCAGCAAAAATAAAAGTATCGCCCGGTTTTAATTTCGAAATAAACCATTCTTCAATCGTGCCAATATAACCGCCAGTGAGATATTTTACGTTCATCACAGCATCGCCAACAATAGTTCCAATCTGCATTCTGTGGTGCATGGCAATCATTCTGCTGTTTATTTTGTAACAGCCGTTTTCGTCAATTTCCACTTTTTTAAATTCGTCGTAAGCATGAAGACTTTGACTTCCTTGTGTAATGAAATTTAAAATCCAGTTCCAGTTTTCATCCGAAATGGTTTGATAACTGAAAGTTCCCTGAATTTCTTTGAAAATTTCGTTTGGATAAAATCCGTCAGAAACTGCCAGAGTATTAAGATATTGAACCAAAACATCCCAGCTATTTAAATACGGAACACGATCTTCTATTACGCTGTTTTCGACCGCTTTTTTTAGAGCTGAAGCTTCTATTAATTCAATGGCATGAGTGGCAAGAAAATAAATAACACTTTCTTTTCCAGGCTGATGTCCGCTTCGTCCGGCGCGCTGCATGAAACGGGCAACGCCTTTTGGGCCTCCGACCTGAATTATTGATTCGACAGGAGCAAAGTCAACACCCAAATCTAAACTAGAAGTGCAGACTACGACTTTTAATTCTTCGTTCCGAATAGCATTTTCAACCCAAAGTCTGGTTTCCCGATCAATACTTCCGTGATGCATGGCCATTTCTCCAGCAAATTCAGGATATTTTTCTAATAATCTCTGATACCATATTTCGCAAGCCGAACGAACATTGGTAAAAATAAGCGTCGTTTTACTGGTTTTTATAATTTTTGCGGCTTCATCAATCAGATGTAATCCCATGTGTCCGCGCCATGGATACGTATCCATTTTGTCTGGAATAATGGAAATAACTTTTATTTTCTTGTTAATTACCGCTTTGATTAAAACGGAATTATGATACGCTTCAGAATCTACTCCAAGCAAAACTTCCTGCGCTTGTTGTAGATTACCAATTGTGGCTGAGATTCCCCAGATTCGAATATTTTTAGCAACGGTTTTTAATCTTGATAAGGCTAATTCAACTTGTACGCCACGTTTGGTTCCGAGTAATTCATGCCATTCGTCAATTACGATGGAACTGCAATTTTTAAAAATATTTGAATACGCTTTTGTGGCTAAAAGCAGTTGCAGACTTTCGGGAGTTGTAATCAGCAAATCGGGCATTTTGGTTTTTTGCTTGGAGCGTTCTGCAGAAGATGTATCTCCCGACCGAATCCCAACTGTCATTGGGATGTCTAAATCTGCTAAAACTCGCTCTGCGGCTTGTTTTATTTCGACAGATAAAGACCTTAAAGGCGTAATCCAAATCGCTTTTAATCCTGAGTTATGCTTGATTTTGTAATTCGGATTTTCTTTAATATAGTTTAAAATGATAGGAAGCCAAAGCGCATAGGTTTTTCCGCTTCCAGTTGGAGCATTTAGCAAGCCGTTTTTGCCCTGCAAGAAAGCAGTCCAAGTCTGGGTCTGAAACGGAAAAGGTTTCCATCCCTGACTTTCAAACCATTCGCTGGCGATCTTATATAATTGCTCTCTATTCATTTATAAAATCATGTTTTTTAAATCTTCGATTGAATTGGCTTCTTCAATTTTTTTGTCGTGTCGCCATCTTAAAATACGCGGAAAACGGGTTGCAACTCCGCTTTTATGTCTTTTGGAAAGGGCAATTCCTTCAAAACCAATTTCGAAAACCAACTTCGGCGTAACGCTTCTAACAGGTCCAAATCTTTCTAAAGTATTTTTTTTGATGAAATCATCGACCATTCTACACTCGGCATCAGTTAAACCAGAATACGCTTTCGCGAAAGTGACGAGTTCACGTTCCTTATTTTCATTTTCCTGCCAAAGCGCAAAAGTATAATCGGTAAACAAATTAGATCTTCTGCCGTGACCGCGCATGGCGTAGGTGAGAACGGCATCAATCGTTAATGGTTCAATTTTCCATTTCCACCAATCTCCTTTTTTTCTTCCAACTAAATAGGGAGAATCTTTTCGTTTCAGCATTAAACCCTCGCTTTTCATTTCACGCGATTTTAATCTTTCGTTTGTAACATCTTCCCAAGTTGAAAAATGAATTCTTTCTGAAAGCTGTAACGGAATCTCTTTTCCAATTAAACCAGTAAATAATTCTTCCAATAAGGTTCGGCGTTCTTCGTAAGGAAGATTCCGAATATCTTTTCCCTGCCATTCCAATAAATCGTAAGCTTTAATAATAACTGGCGTATTTTTTAAAACAGAAGCCGATACATTTTTACGACCAATTCGGGTTTGTAGATCATTAAATGTCCCAATTTGATTGTCTATAAAAGGAAGAATTTCGCCGTCTATAACCGTTCCGTCGGGAATATTGCCAATGAAAGATTGAAATTCTGGATATTTATCGGTTACTAATTCTTCGCCACGGCTCCAAACGTAAATTTCGTTATCGCGAATAATGGTTTGAGATCGAATTCCGTCCCATTTATGTTCGGCGCTCCAGTCTTCGGGATTTCCAAGATTTTCAATTTCACCTTCAATTGGATATGCCAAATAAAAAGGATAAGGTTTCGATAAATAATCGCTACTTTTTTCGTCCAAAATCAATTCTTGAAACGTAATCGTATTCGGATTCCAGTCGCCCATTAATTTATAAGCGAGTGTATCTTCATCAATATTTTCGGCTTTAGAAAGTGCTCGAGTCATTAATTTTTGACTTAAACCAATTCTGAAACTGCCCGTTATTAATTTAGTAAAAACGAATCTTTCGTAATAATTTAAATTCAGCCAGTTGGTTTGTAAATATTCTTTTTTCTCTGAGTCAGTTTTCTTTTTTAAGGCAATGATTTCCTGTAAAAATTCAGTTAGACTTTTATCAGAATGTTCTTTTGTGGTTGGAATTACAAGCGCAATCGTTTCGGCCAAATCACCAACAATATGGTAACTTTCTTCAAATAGCCAAAGCGGAATATTAGCCAATTCGTTTGCCCATAAACGTAATAAAGTCGTATTAACGGGTCGGGGAGGGCGACGATGCGAAAGAATAGCGATTGTCCAGACTTTGTCTTCGTCGTTTGCTTTTAGGAAATAATTCGTCAGCGCATCAACTTTTACCGATGTTTTATTAGAACTGTCTAAGGTTTTTATAAGCTCGGCAAAGTTTTTCATTTTTTTTGTTGTAAAGTGTTAGATGTAAAATGTGAGAGGAGGTTAAATGTTGTCTTTTTACATTTAACTTTTTACATTTTACAATTATTCTTCATCTGTATTATTGGTTTCTCCTTCATATTGCGTGTTTGCTGTTCTGGCATCATAGCCTAATTCTCTTAAATATCTCGAGAAAATATCTGAATATCCATGAGTGCAGATGACTCTTTCTGCGCCTGTTGCTTTTATGCTTTCCAATAAACCAGTCCAGTCACAGTGATCGCTTAAGACAAATCCGCGGTCAACGGCTCGTCTGCGTCTTGCACCTCTAAAAGCCATCCAGCCGCTTGCTGTTCCTGTTACAAAAGGAGTCATTTTTCTAATCCAAGTGCTTCCATGTGCGCTTGGCGGAGCAATTACAATATTGCCTAATAAATCTTCTTTTTTAGTTTCGGCAGTTACTCGTATAGTTGGAGGCAAATCAATCATTTGGCGCGCAATATTGGTCATATTTTCTATTGCGCCATGAGTGTAAATTTGTCCAATGTTTGTATCTAGATTTTTTAATAATCGCTGTGCTTTTCCTAAGGAATATCCAAACAAGACAGAGGTTTTTCCTTCTGCACGATTCTCAGCCCACCAATTATTAATTTCAGTCATAACATCTGCTTGCGGTTCCCATTTAAAAGCGGGAAGTCCGAAAGTACATTCGGTTATGAAAGAATGGCATTTTACGACTTCATATGGAACTGAAATTCCGTCGTCTTCTGTTTTATAATCGCCTGTAAAAACCCAAATTTCACCTTTGTATTCCACTCTAATTTGTGCTGAACCAATTATATGGCCAGCAGGGTGAAAAGAAAATTTTACGCCGTTTATGGTAAAAGTTTCATTCCAACCTTTTCCTGAAACATTAATATCTCCAAGTCGATATTTTATAATGGGAATATTGGAATAATGAGTAATATAATTTTGGTGTCCCCATCTAGCATGATCAGAATGACCATGTGTTATTATGGCATTGGTAACTGGCCGCCACGGATCAAGATAAACATCTGCCTGTTGGCAGTAAATTCCTTTGTCGTTAAATTGTAATAATGGCGGATTCATTTTTTTAATTAGATCATTAGGAAATTTGGCAATTAAATAATTTTTACGCGCTTGCTGCGATAATTAGATAAGCTATAAGTGATATGCTCAATACAAAAAGCATCATTGTAATAAAGGTAAGCATTGCGGTTGAATATTGATACTTTCCTTTTTTTAATAGTTTGATAGTGTGAATGTACCGCAGATAAGACAGCAAAATAGTTAATGCGCCAGCAATTAATAAACCAATCCCTAAATAGATGGTAAAGTTACTATTGGGCGGGACAGTTTCTGCTAAATGTTTAGCGGGAACCTGTTTTAGAAATAAAGAAAATTTTACTGCCACAAATCCGAAAACCATGATTCCAATTCCAGTACGAAGCCATGCTAATAAAGTTCTTTCATTAGACAAATATTCATTCATAACTTCCTGATCATTTTTTGGTGACATAACTGTTTTAGTTTTTTTTAGTATTCATAATTTCGATAAGGTGGACAGTTGTATTTATCATCTTCATTATCTAAATTATAGCTATCATAAGGATTAGCATCATCATAAGTTGAAAAAGGAGTATTATCCTCAGCAACATTTAATCCGCTTTCAATAATTTGATAGCAATCATTAGAATAGCAATTATATTGATTTCTGTAGTTGGTATCTGGATTTTGCCCTGAAGTAAACTCTTCATCCAAAGCTTCATTTTCATGTGCAGTATCAATATGATCAGGTTTTCTGCACTTAAGATTGTTTAATCTTGCAATTTTTAGGTTGTTGCTATCTGTACTCATAACTACTATTTTTAAGTTGTAATTTTTCGACTTTTGATATATACAAATTTGAAAATTAGATACTTGAAAAAATTATAAGATTTGATTTTAATTTTACATGATTCGTTTCTGCAAAATTTGTCTTAATTTTTATTTTATAAAATTCAATTATAATTCTGTAAAATAAGCATTTACGTATTTTGCAACTTTGTATATATTAATTATTTAAAAAATTATAACATTATGGAAACTTCAAGAAAAGATTCGAAATCTGGAATGAAAGATTCTGGAAAAACTCAAAAATCAACTTCTGGTTCTAGAGGAAAAAGCACTACAACAAAATCAAACGATTCTAAAGGTAGAGCTGGGCATTAATTTTTTAGTTTATTAGATAACTAAATAATAAAAGCGTGCTGTTTATATATAGACAGCACGCTTTTAAGTTTTATAAGGCTAAAGTTTATTTTAAAACCTCTTGAATTGTTTTTACAAAAGTTTCTACAGGTTGAGCTCCTGAAACAGCATATTTACGATTAAATACAAAAAACGGAACACCTTGAACACCAATTTCTCCGGCTTCTTTAATATCAGATTGCACTTCTTTTAAATATAAAGTATCGCTTTCTAACACTTCTCTAATTTCATTTTCTTCTAAACCGGCCTGAATACCTAATTCTATTAAAGTAGGACCGTTGTTTAAGTCTCGTCCATCAGTAAAATACGCCTTAAAGAATATTTCTTCCATTCGATCGCCCATATTTTTGGTTTTAGCCAATTGAATAATTCTATGTGCATTTAAAGAATTCGAGATTACTGCCTTGTCAAAATTGTAATCTAAACCAACACTTTTAGCGCGTTCTGCGACACCTTTGTGCATTTCTTTAGATTGTTCAATAGACATGCCTTTTCTTTCTGCTAAGAACGTGTAAACGTCCATATCAGGTTGAGCAGTAATAGTTGGATCAAGCTGAAAACTTTTCCATTCAATTTCAAATTCGTCATTTGGAAATACTGCAAGCGCAGTTTCCAACTGTCTTTTTCCGATATAACAAAACGGACACATGATGTCCGACCAAATTTCTATTTTCATTTTACAAAGATACGGAAAATTGTTTGCTTCAAGTTTCAGGTTTCAAGATTCAAGTTGATATACTATGCGTATATTTTTTACCGCAAAGTTTGCTAAGGTTTACGCAAAGGTCAGTTTTCTTTTTTCTAAAGTCTTTATAAAGAATTTAAATACACAAATCTTTACGCTCTTAGTATTCTAAAACAATCTTAAGTAAGAATCTTAGCGAACTTTGCCTAAAACCTTTGCGAACTTTGCGGTAAAAAATATACGCATAGTATATCAACTTGAAACCTGAAACTTGAAACCTGAAACTTGAAACCTGAAACTTGAAACCTGAAACTTGAAACCTGAAACTTGAAACCTGAAACATGAAACATGAAACCTGAAACATGAAACCTGAAACTTGAAACCTGAAACTTGAAATAAAGAAAATCAAATAAAAAACCGCAACTCTTTATGGGAATTGCGGTTTCTAGGTATAAAAAATGGTTGGTTAATAGCGATATCTTTTTTTTTACAATGATATATCTTTTATTTAGAACTAAAAAATATCCCTGTAACAGAAAGAAACTTTAATGTTAACTATTTAACATTACAGGCATTACAAGCATAGTAACTGTTTCTCCTTCTTCTAAACCATCAACTGGCGTTAAAATACCAGCTCTATTTGGTAACGACATTTCAAGCATAATCATGTCAGATTGTAGGTTTGTTAGCATTTCAGTTAAGAAACGAGAGTTGAAACCAATTTGTAAATCATCTCCTTGATAATCACAAGTCAATCTTTCTTCTGCTTTGTTCGAGTAGTCAATATCTTCTGCAGAGACATTTAATTCTGCTCCAGCAATTTTCAAACGAATTTGATGTGTAGTTTTGTTAGAGAAAATGGCAACACGTTTAACAGAACTTAAGAATAAAGAACGGTCAATCATTAATTTGTTTGGATTTTCTTTAGGAATTACCGCTTCGTAATTAGGGTATTTTCCGTCGATTAAACGACACATTAAGATATAATTGTCAAATGAGAAAGTCGCATTCGAATCGTTATATTCAATTTTTACTTCAGCATCAGAAGTTCCTAAAATACTTTTTAAAATGTTTAAAGGTTTTTTAGGCATAATAAAATCTGCCACTTGAGACGCTTTTACATCTGTACGAGCATATTTAACCAATTTATGAGCATCTGTAGCAACGAAAATTAATCCTTCTGGTGAAAACTGGAAGAAAACTCCAGACATTACCGGACGTAAATCATCGTTTCCAGCAGCAAAAATAGTTTTACTAACCGCAGTTGCCAAAACTTCTGCAGGAACAAGTGTTACAGATGGATCTTCAAGACTTACTGCTTTAGGGAATTCTTCTCCTGCAGCATAAGCCAATGCATATTTACCAGAATTAGAACTAATTTCTACTGTGTTGTTATCCTCAACAGTAAAAGTTAACGGCTGCTCTGGGAACGTTTTTAAAATTTCAAGCAAAAGTTTTGCAGGAACTGCTACGCTTCCTTTGCTTGTAGAATCGATCGATAATGTAGCCGACATTGTTGTTTCAAGATCTGAAGCCGAAACGGTCAACTCATTGCTGTTTAGTTCAAATAAAAAGTTGTCTAAAATAGGCAACGTATTGTTACTATTGATTACACTACCTAAAACTTGTAATTGTTTTAATAAGTATGAACTCGATACTATAAATTTCATCTGTTTTATTTTATTTTTTGATGGATGCTCTAGCCAATAAAGGGCTAAATATACGGATTACAAATATATCTTAAACTATCTAAAGTATGACATTTTTTTATTAACATCTATTTGCTGTATTTTCTTTTTCTTACAAAAGTAAATACAAGTCCGAAAACCAATAAAATTAGAATTGGAACTCCGATAGTTATGAATTGAGTAAAGGTATAGCTCTCGTATACTTTTTCTTTATCTAATAAAGGCAATTCTACATCTTTACTTCTAATGTTAATAAGTCCAGTATCGTCTAAAAGATAATTGATACAATTCATAACGAAGTCTTTATTATCATATAGATTTCCTGTTCTTTGATCGTAACCTAGCTCGACTGGCATCATATTTTTATCCAATTGATTTCTTGCAATATCTCCGTCGGCAACAACAATCATTTTGTTTGCTTTTCCTTTTGCTGTAAAAGAATTATCCTTGAAAGGTAGAATTCTGTTCTCAAAAGCAGAATGAAAAGAACCTTCTAATAAAACAGCAAGCGGTTTATTTCCCTTATTCAAATAATCCTGCGGAGTTGTTTTTTCGGTAACCATATTCAGATTAACTTCTACAGGAGAACCAATTGTTTTAGAGTATTGAGAAGATTGCAATAAAACGGTTTTTTTAATTCCGTTTTTCAAAGTGTCAATCGGATTTGCGAAATCGAATTTAATTCCGCCCAAATTTTTAACGATAGGATGCTGGCTTGTAGGGTAAACCTGTGGCGCAAATTTCCAGATAAAATCCTGATATTGCGTTGCGCTCCCTTGTTCGCCAGTTGCTAGTTTAATCGGGCTTCCTTGTTCATCTTTAATTAAATCAGGATTAATTCTGAATCCGTATTTAAAGAACATATCGTTCAAATTTAAATCTCTTGGATATGCCAGAGTTGCGCCCATATCATTATATAGACTGTCCATATCGGCAGCGACTTGGTCAATTAACCAAAGTGTTTTTCCACCGTTCATAATAAATTGATCTAGAACCTCCTTTTCTTCGTCAGAGAACTTTTCTGTTGGTTTAGAAATAATGGCTAAATCGTATTTTTTTAATGCATTTAAAGTACCGTTTGGATCTTTTGCAACAGAATCTAAAGTAAATGGACCAATATAATAACTCTCTCGAATCTGCATCAGCATTTTAGCAACGTGAATTTCGTTCAATTCACCGTTTCCTTTTATGATCGCAACTTTTTTCTGTTTGTCTTTTGTGATTTTATTAATAGCATCTGCAATAGAATATTCTAAATGCTGAATTGATCCTATTACTTTCTGAGTTGTAGAAGCTCCCATTATGTTTTTTAATAATGGAATATTAACTTCTTTATTGTTGTAAACTGCAACTGCCCAAGGAAAAACCATTGCCTGAGATTGTTTTCCTTTATCGTCAACACTAATGTTTATTGGAGTTAATCCTTTTTGGAAAAGCGATTTTGTCAATTCGTCACTTTCGTCTTCATTCTCTAACGGATCAACAAATTCAAAAACAATATTGCTGTTATAGGCCTGAAATTCCTCTAATAATTGTTTGGTTTCCTGCTGTAAACGTCTAAAATCGGCTGGAAGATCACCTGCCATATATATTTTTACAGAAAGCGGATTCTTGATTTGCTTTACAATTCCTAACGAAGTTGGCGATAAGGTATAACGTTTGTCTTTGGTTAAATCAAAGCGATGAAAAAATAAGGTTCCAAGGACATTTAATACAACTAAAATAAATATAGTGATGCCTAACGTCTTTAAGTTATGTTTGGTAGATAGTTTCATTAGGCTTTAAAAGATTTTAATTGGTAAACTGTAAAAGACAAGAAAGCAATAGCAATGCTTATGAAATAAATAATATCTCTAGTATCGATGACACCACGACTCATACTTTTAAAATGACTCTGCATTCCTAAAACTGAAATAAAATTGTTTGAACCTGGAATTAAAGAAGCTAGACCTTCAAAACCAAAATAAAAGAAAAAGCAAAGAAAAACGGCAACAATAAAAGCCACGATCTGATTTTCTGAAAGGGTAGAAGTGAAGATTCCGATTGCTGAATAAGAAGCAATTAAAAACAATAGTCCGAAATAAGAACCAATTGTGCTTCCCATGTCAATATTACCCTCTGGCGAACCTAAATCGGAAATTACTTTAACATAAATTAAAGTTGGAATAATGGCTAAAATAATCAGTAAAAATGAGCCAAAGAATTTACCATTTACAATTTCCCAGATTGATAAAGGTTTTGTCAATAATAACTCCAAAGTTCCTTGTTTTTTTTCATCAGAGAAACTTCTCATGGTTACGGCTGGAATTAGGAAAATCAAAATCCAAGGTGCCAACGTGAAAAACGGAGTTAAATCGGCATAACCAGTATTTAGAATATTATAGTCTCCTTCAAATACCCATAAAAATAGTCCGTTACTTATTAAGAAAATCGCAATGACCAAATAGCCAATAGGAGAACCAAAAAAGGATTTTATTTCTCGTAAAATGATTGATTTCATTTGTTTGTTTTTTGTTTTTGTATAGTTTCAAGTTTCATGTTTCAAGTCGCACGTTTAACGTGAAACTTTAAACCTGAAACTAATTTAAGCTCACCAATTTATCAACGCTCCAAGCTTCTGGTTTTGCATTGAATAGTTTTTTTGTAAAATCCCAAACGCTATTAAAGAGTTCAGAATTTCTATAATTTTCCAAATCTTCTTCGGTTTCCCAGTAACTGTAAGTGAAAAAGATGCATTTGTCATTTTTGTCCTGATACAATTCTAAAAAACGATTTCCTTCGGTATTTCGTATTTTCTCTTTCACTGATTCAAAATTCTCCAGAAAATCCGGGATTTTTTCTTCGTGAAAACTCATTTTTACTATTCGAACAAACATGTTTGTAATTTTAGATTTCTGATTTTAGATTTTAGATAGTAAATCTGTTTACAGGTGCGCAAAAGTACCAAAATTGATTGTAATAAAATGAAATTCCAATTTTGAAATTCTAAATTCCAGTAAAAATTTAAATTTTAATTATTTAAGACACTTTTAACTTGATTATAATTGAGTTTGTCTTTAAAAAAAGTAAAAGGAGGTCTGCCATTTGGCTGAGTGTTAACGAGTATTTTTTCTTTTGTAATTCTTATTATAGTCACGGTTTGACTTTCATAGCTGTAAGAACTATTAGTTCTAAGTTGAATAACTCCATCACTCCAATTTGTTAATATCCAGCCATTTTTCTCTAATAGTTTTCCTATTTCAAGAGTTGATAAGTCCTTTTTAAAAAGTAGTTCTCTGAATTTTCTTTCGCTTTCTATTCTGTAGATTATATATATAAATGAAATAATCCCAACTCCAATTAGATTTAATTCAACATTATTATCAGTAGATTTACCCAATCCTGCATAAATCATTATAAAAGGAAAAAACATAATAAAGTATTTACCAAGGTAATCTAAGCTTGTAATTGGCCATTTTAAATTTTCTATTATGTATTTTTTAGTTTTCGAAGTCATTTGTAGTTTAACTAAGAAAATTTAATCGTAATCACATCACGATAATTCAATCCAAGAAGACTATTTGCAGAACCCACTTTAGAAGGATTGCTTCTGAAAATAGCGATTTCAAGAAAACCAGCTTCATTAAAAATAGCCAATTTTTCTCCTTCATAAGTTTTAATCGGATATTTGTCTGAAGTTGCAATAGCCGAATAATTTGGCAGAATCGTTTTGATGTTTTTTGGCTTCATCACGATTTCATACGGACGTCCGCGCGAAATTTCTAAGAATTGCTTTTTAGAGATATTCGTAACCACGTTTCCAAAATGGTCAATGTAAATGATGTTCCCTTTTATAGAATTTCCGTCATCTGCTACAAGAGCTTGCAATTCGGTAGCTTCTTTAATGGAAGGGATTTCTTTTCCAATTACATTCAATAAACCGCCTTTTGATAAGTGAGAAGCAACCTGAATGAAGATGTCTAAATCTGTAGCTTCAATCGGGAAACGATCGTGAATATTGATTGCTACAATCTTTTGCGGTACGATTTTCTGTGTCAGCATGCTCAAGATTCCGTTATCTGCACAAATAAAGTAGTGATCGTTCCATTGCATGGCTATATGCTGGTTCTCTTTATTGCGTTCAATATCAACACCAATTAAGTGTACGGTTCCTTTTGGGAAACTCATATAAGCTGCGCCAATTATATAACTTGCTTCGGCAGTATTAAAGGGATCAATGTCATGAGAAATGTCAACGATTTGAACCTCTGGATTTTCAGAAAGTATTTTACCCTTCAGCGACCCCACAAAGTGATCTTTTAAGCCGTAGTCTGTAGTAAGGGTAATTATTGACATATTTTTGTTTATAACTATTGATAGTATTTAAATCTAATTTTCATTAAATTTGAGAAATGCAAAGCTAATAATAGTAAACACAAATTGAAAGAAAGAAAAGACAAATTGTGTTTTTTAAAGTATTTGCAAGTTACAATATTCAGAAACACGGATTTATGTTAAGAAATAGAAAAACTGAAAACTGCAATCGAATAGTGTGACTATAAAAAAGACCCGACAACCACTAAATATTAAAAGGAATTTTTAATTTAAAACTACTTCATTTGAACGAAAGAATAATCGAGCTAGTAGACATTGCTCCAAAAGAGTTTTGGGGCGCACAGGATAGCCATCTAGAAATCATTAAAAAGTATTACCCAAAGCTTAAAATCGTAGCACGAGGGACAACTTTAAAAGCATTTGGCGAAAAAGAAGTTTTAGACGAATTCGAAAAAAGATTTCAAAGATTAATGCTTCACTTTACACGTTACAATAATATTGACGATAATGTAATAGAACGTGTAATAATGAGTGATGGTCAGGATGAAAAGAGAGCTTACGATCATGACAAAATCTTAGTTCATGGTGTTGGCGGTAAGATTGTAAAGGCAATGACTCCAAATCAGCAATTGCTGGTTGATACTGTAAAAAAGAACGATATGGTTTTTGCAGTAGGTCCGGCCGGAACAGGAAAAACGTACACAGGAGTCGCAATGGCAGTAAAAATGCTAAAGGATAAAGAAGTAAAAAGAATCATTCTGACGCGTCCTGCAGTTGAAGCTGGTGAAAACCTAGGTTTCTTGCCTGGAGATATGAAAGAGAAACTCGATCCTTATATGCAGCCACTTTATGATGCATTACGTGATATGATTCCGAATGAAAAACTGGAAGATTATATTCTGAAGGGAATTATCCAGATTGCACCTTTGGCTTTCATGCGTGGAAGAACTCTTGACAATGCTTTTGTAATTCTTGATGAAGCTCAGAATACCACTCACTCACAAATGAAAATGTTTTTGACCCGTATGGGGAAAAATGCCAAATTCATGATTACAGGTGATCCTGGACAGGTCGATTTACCGCGAAGAACCATTTCTGGTCTTAAAGAAGCGCTTTTGGTTTTAAAAGACATTGATGGCATCGGAATTATTTATTTGGATGATAAAGATATCGTTCGCCACAGATTGGTTAAAAAGGTAATCGATGCATATAAGCAAATAGAAAATCACGACTAATTATAAATTTTAGTGAAATGTTAAATGTAAATCGTGAATTGTGTTTTAACATTTATTAATATTCGTTTTGTAAGTTTTCTTTTGAAAAGTGCAAAACGAATATTTTTTTATTATCATTGAAGAAAGAATTATTCGATTAAAAAAGAATGGAAAGTAAAATTATTTTGATTGTTGGTTTACTTTTTTTTGCGGTTAAGTGTTATGCTCAAAAAAGAGAGGAAAATAAAACAGAAAGAAAAATAAATAAATTAACCGGAAAGGAAATTGTTCAAGAGTTAAACAGATTGAATTTTTTCAATTTAACCGATAAAATTGATTTTAAAATTACAAGAGATGAATTTGAAAAATCTTATGATGAATTGAATTTCTTTGAAGGTCAAATGAGAGAAGATTTAAGTTTTACAGATAATAGATTTTATATTATTGATTCTGAAACATTGTTTGAAGGAGAGGGATTAATTCAATATTTAGAAACCGTTAAAGTTTTATTTGATAAGTTAAATTTAAAACTTGTAATATCTGAAGAATTTGAATCTCAAACGGAAAAACATTTACTGCATAAGATAAAATTAAATGGAAAAGAATATATCGCTTTCGATAATGATTTTGGAAATTATGATTGGACGATAGCTTATTTAAATTTTATTGAAATGCTAAACGATCAGCTTAAGTTGCAAGGTAGTAATGATCAATTCTATCCAATTAGTTCAGGAAATGATGGAAAAATTGTATTGTTAACGAAAGACCAATTCATATTTGTCAAAAATAATTATCCAAATGATAAGAATCACCCAAAAGAAATTTTGGATTGGAAAGATGGGTTTAATTATTAAACTTATATTTGAAGATGAAACAACTAGATGATTTCTACCTAAATCAAGAAGAACCTATAAAAGGAATATTTTTGGCATTAAAAGAAATCATCCTAAAGCAAGATCTAGATATTACAAATACTTTAAAATACGGAATGCCTTTTTTCTCTTATAAAGGGAAAATGTTCTGCTATTTATGGATTCACAAAAAACTCAAACAACCATATATCGGAATCGTTGAAGGAAAACATTTTGATGAATCTTTTCTCATCCAGGAAAATCGTTCGAGAATGAAAATTTTGATATTTGATGTTAATAAAGATTTGCCTTTGGAGCAGATTGAAACAATACTCCACAAAGCCATAAATTTATATAAAACTGGAATTGTTAAGATTTAAATTGTTTATAAAGCAATATTTAACGGAATAGTTAAATAAATAATAAACTTGCCTCAATTTTAGCTTTCAAAGACTGTAATCTTTGCCTAACCGAGCTTAAAACCGTAAATTTGCATATCATCGAATTTGATAATTAATATGACAAAACTTAAAAATATAAAAGCTGTAGTAAGTGACCTTGACGGAACTTTACTCAACCCACAACACAGAATTTCAGAATATACGAAATCAATTTTTCAAGAACTTCACAATCAAGGCTACTTGATTATTGTAGCTACAGGACGTCATCACCTAGACGCAATGGCAATTATAGACACACTTGAAGTACCAGTTTATCTTGTAAGTTCTAACGGAGGAAGAATACATTCGCCAAACAAAGAAGAACTTTTTGCTTTTAATTTAGACAGCGATATTGTCAAAGCAGCTTTAAATATAGAAATTGACCCAGATGTTACAGTTGTATTATTCAAAGAAAACGTTTGGCAGACTAATAAATGGAATGAAAGATTAAACTCTTTTCAAGCCGAATTAAAATATCGTCCTGAATTGGTCGACTATAAAACAATTGAAGATTTTAAAGCGATCAAAATTTTCTTTTCTTGCGACGATCATGAGAAATTGGTAAAAGTAAGAGATGCTGTTTTAGCCAATTCTTCAGAACACTTGCATCACGCTTTCAGCTTACCAACTTGTTTAGAATTTATGGATAAATCTGTAGACAAGGCAGTTGCAATTGAAAAAGTGTTGGAAAAAGAAGGTTTTACTTTGGATGAAGCTATTTCGTTTGGAGATGGTTTTAATGATTTGCAAATGTTGTCAGCAACGGGAAAAGGATTAATTATGGGAAATGCGCCTTCAATTTTAAAAGATGCTTTACCAGATTTAGAAGTAATTAAGACCAATGCTGAGGATGGAGTTGCAAGATATATAGCAACCAAAATTTTGGATAAAGAGTTTGCAACAACTTAATTAAGAATGTTTTATATTCGGTTTGTTGCCGAATAACAAATAATCGTTATTTTTATAAGAGCTAATTCACAGAGAGTTAGCTCTTATTTTTTTAACCTTAATTATGCAACCATGAAAAAATTTCTACTTCAAGCTGAACGAAACTTGATTTCGGGGGCATTAGTTTTATTACCGCTTTTAGTTTTTTTTATTTTGTTGGGAAAAGTCTGGAAGTTTTTTCAGAATTATGGAGAAAAATTTGCACACTTTCTGCGTTTGGATTTGATATTGGGAAAATACGCGACCGATATTGTGGGAGGAATGATTTTGGTAGTTCTAATTTATTTAAGTGGCTTTTTGATGCGTTTATCTATTCTAAAAAGATTTACCAATTGGGTAGATGAGAAATTAATGATCTTTTTGCCAGGTTATGAAAAAAATAAAAAAGAAGCCGAAGAAAAATTATTAAAGAGAAATAGTAAACCAAAACCAGTTACAGACTTGCCAATTTTGTTTAAAAATGGAAATTTCTGGCAACCAGCCCATCTGATTGAAGAAGATGAAACGGGAAATGCAGTAATTTTTGTGCCCAATGCACCAGCTCACAACGAAGGACAAATTTTAATTGTACAATCTGGAGATTTTAAAAAGTTGCCTCAAACGACAATTTCAAGTTTAGACGAGTCAATAAAATCTTTTGGAAAAGGAATTTTAAGCTTTAAATAAATCACTTAAAATTGAAGTAATATTTTCTTTGTTTGCTCTGTCAAATAGTTTTAAATTTGCATTCATTAAAAACAACACAACCAAAAGGATAATGAGTAATACAATCACAACTACAAATTTTAATTTCCCGAATCAGAAATCAGTTTACCGTGGAAAAGTTAGAGAAGTTTATAATATTAACGACGAACTTTTAGTAATGGTGGCTACCGATAGACTTTCTGCTTTTGATGTAGTTTTGCCAAAAGGAATCCCGTACAAAGGACAAATCCTAAATCAGATTGCAACAAAATTTATGGAATTGACACAAGATATCGTTCCAAACTGGCTGATTGCTACTCCAGATCCAAACGTTGCTGTTGGACATTTATGTGATCCTTTTAAAGTAGAGATGGTTATTCGCGGTTATTTGTCTGGACATGCAGCTCGTGAATATGCAGCAGGTAGAAAACAAATCTGCGGTGTTACTATGGCTGAAGGTTTAAAAGAAAATGATAAATTTCCAGAACCAATTATTACACCAACTACAAAAGCAGATAATGGTTCTCATGATGAAGACATTTCTCGCGAAGATATTTTAGCAAAAGGAATTGTTTTTGAGGAAGATTATTTAGTTTTAGAAAAATATACTCGCGCTTTATTTCAGAGAGGAACTGAAATCGCTGCTAAACGCGGATTGATTTTAGTGGATACAAAATATGAGTTTGGAAAAACAAAAGATGGTGTTATTGTTTTAATTGATGAAATTCATACTCCAGATTCTTCTCGTTATTTCTACGCTGAAGGATATGAAGAAAGACAAGAAAAAGGAGAGGAGCAAAAACAATTATCTAAAGAGTTTGTTCGTCGTTGGTTGATCGAAAATGGTTTTCAAGGGCAAGAAGGACAACAGATTCCAAATATGGCAGACGAATATATCGAGTCAGTTTCTGAAAGATATATCGAATTGTATGAGAATATTTTAGGAGAAAAGTTTGTAAAAGCTGATATTGCTAATATTGATCAGCGTATTGAGAAAAATGTATTAGATTATCTTTCTTCAAAATAATAATTTTGATTTAAGCTAAAAAAATAAATATATAAAAAGTCTTGCTGTAATAAATTCAGCAAGGCTTTTTTTCTTTTAAATAGGTTTTCGATATGAAATCTAATCTGAAATTATCCCAATTTAATTATGCGAAAAGTGCAATTGAGCCTATCTGATTGCACTTCTTTATCTTTTTTTAAGAAAAATTATCTTTTTTTTCATTTTTAATGCAACGTTTTATGCATAATGAGCGTCTAACAAGTAATCATCACAATCATTAATCATTAAACAAGTAATCAATCATGAAAAAGACAGTAATCATTCTAGGGACGGCTCTTGCCGTATTTGCAAATTTTGCAGCAGCTTCCAATCATAAGCTGGCAGTTAAAAATCAAATTGAAATTTCAGATTATTTCTCATCGCCTTTGCACATAGCTGCGTGTAATGGAGATGTTGAAACCGTAAAGAAAAGTATTGAATATGGCGCGGATGTAAATAAAATTGTGCGAAATATGACGCCTTTAATGCTTGCGGCTCGTTATAATCATATTGAAATCATTAAAATTTTGCTGGCAAATGGAGCTAAACCGTCAATTGAAAATGCACATGGACTTCGAGCATTGGATTATGCCAGATATGCAAAAGCAATAGAATCTGCAGCTATTTTAAAAGGGCTTAGATAAAATTTTAAGAGGGAAAAAAATGAAAAGCATCATCTTTTTAAAGGGTGATGCTTTTTTTTATTCTTTTTTTTTCAAAAATCTGCAACCAAATTCATTTGTTAGTCGTCTATAGTATAAATACATCATCATCAATCATTTAATAAACAATCAATTATGAAAAAGACAGTAATTATTCTAGGAACGGCATTTGTCGTATTTACAAGTTTTGCCACTGCTTCTAATCAAAGGGTGGTAATTAAAAATCAAATTGAACATCCAGATTATTCCATATCACCACTACATAGAGCTATATGTAAGGGCGATATTGAAAAAGTGAAAAAATGTATTGAATATGGGGCAGATGTCAATAAAATGTCAAGAAAGATGACACCCTTAATGTTGGCAGCTCGCTATAATTACGTTGAAATCATTAAAATTTTGTTGGCAAACGGTGCTGAATCGTCAACTGTTAATGAACAAGGGTATAAAGCATTAGATTATGCTAATTATGCAAAAGCATCTGAATCCATTGCTATTCTGGAAAAGTTGAGATGAAAATTTTTTATGAAAAAAGAAAAGCATCATTAAAGAATGATGCTTTTTATTTTAAAGTGAAGATTCAATTTTCTTCCATTTTATCTTTTAAATTTTCAAGACCTTTTTGCAAATCATTTCCAATCATCTGATCCATTCTTAACATTGGAAGCATAATATTAGTCGGGTATGGAATTACACCACTGATTCCCCATTTAACTTTTGTCTGATTTCCAGAAACAGGTTCTGTTGACATAAAACCAACAGCGGTATCATCCATTGGTTTTTTAAAACGAAGAGCAAAATCTAAACGTCTGTTTTCTATTATTTTGGTAATTTCCTGTTCGCCAACACCAACTTCTTTGACATTGCTTTCCCAAGAAGAAACAGAACCTACCATGCCGTCAATTCCTCTATAATGGACTTTCATTTTTGGATCTAAATTAGCCCAAACGCTAAACTCGTTTTGATTTTTAAGTGATCGAACATATTTAAAAATGCTATCAGCGGGTTTATTGATTGTTATTTCTCTTTCAACCGAATATTCCTTCGGCATAAAATAAGCAGCGATTAAAACAATTGAAATAAGTAAAATTAAAATAACTAAAATTCTTTTTATAAAAATCATGGCTTCTGGTTTTAAGGTTATTATCTTTTTTTTTGGTTGATTTTATTTGTGAAGTTCAGCATTATAAGGCTTTAGCATTAAAATGTTATTGTTTTGATTTTTAATGATAGAGTAAATTTAAAAAAATATTTTATGCGTTAGAAGAAGATTGATTTTAAAAAGAAGAAAAAAAATAAGATTTATTGTAACATTTTTTCTTTTCAGTAGTCTATTATAGTAAAATCAATAATTTGATAACGTTCAGGTTCTTTATTTAGCGTTTTATTAAGTAAGTGTTAAGAATTGGTTAAAACATGGTACTTTGTAATGCATAATACATAAAATATATTACCTTTACTTCATCAAATTAAAATCATCATCAATCATTGAACAAACATCAATCATTATGAAAAAATCAGTTATTTATTTAGGATTAGCCTTAGTAACATTTGGAAATGTAGCAATGGCTTCAAATGAAATTTCAACTAGTAAAAATCCAGTTGAGCTTAAAAATTATGTAGGAACTCCTTTAAATGTTGCTATTAGTAAAGGAGATCTTGAAACTGTTAAGAAATTTATTGAATACGGCGCGGATGTAAACCAATTATCTGAAGATTTTACTCCTTTAATGACGGCCGCACTTTACAATAAACACGAAATCATAAAAATTTTATTGGCTAATGGAGCAAATCCAAATGTAAAAAATGAAAAAGGTTATACTGCATTAAAATATGCACAAGGATCAAATGCTTCTGAAGCAATTGCACTTTTGAAAGATTTGAAATAACAGTTTAAAAGTTTTGAGTTAGTAAAAATGACCTTTCTGAGCAAAAGGTCATTTTTTTTGTTTAAGCAAAATTCAATTAAACAAAAAAAGCATCATTACGAAAATGATGCTTCTTCTTTTTTAAATCCCAACAAATTGATTTAAAACTAAATATTTTAACTGGTTATTCTATTGGCACATGTTTTTTTCTGTTGAATATCCAGAATAAAATTGGAAATACTAATAGCGTCAAAACAGTTGCTGTCATAAGTCCACCGATAATTACAATGGCAAGCGGTTTCTGTGATTCTGAGCCAATTCCTGTAGAAATTGCTGCAGGCATTAACCCGATAGAGGCCATTAAAGCGGTCATTACTACTGCTCTGGTTCTGGCTTTTACTCCTCTAAAAATAGATTCTTCAAGAGAATGTTTTGCTTTCAGATTATGATGAAATTCAGATATTAGAATTACTCCATTTTGAATACAAATTCCAAGAAGTGCAATAAAACCAACTCCAGCAGAAATTCCGAAATTCATTCCTGTGATATGAAGCGCAATAATTCCTCCAATAATCGCAAAAGGAACATTCGCTAAAACAAGAAGAGAATCTTTGAAATTACCAAATAGAATAAATAAAAGAACAAAAATTCCAATTAAACTTATAGGCACAACTTGAGCGAGACGAGCACTGGCACGAACCTGATTTTCAAATTCACCTGTCCAACCAGTTGTGTAACCTGTAGGAAGTTTAAGCTCGTTTACTTTTTTCTGTGCTTCTGCAATTGTACTTCCTAAATCTCGATCACGAACTGAGAATTTAACTCCGATAAAACGTTTGGTATTATCTCTGTAAATAAACGCAGGACCAGTGATAGTTTTAATATCGCAAATTTCTTTTAAAGGAATTTTGATTCCGCTAATGGTTGGAACTTTAATTTCTTCCAAATCTTTTTCATCTTTTCGATATTCTTTAGAAAAACGAACACGAACATCAAATTTCTTTTCATCTTCATACTTTTCAGTTGCCGTTTTTCCTCCAAAAGCCAATTCTAAAACAGCTTGCGCATCGCTTAATGTTACTCCGTAAGCTGCCATTTTTTCACGATCTAGAATAACGCTAATTTCTGGCTGACCTACATTTCGTAAAATACCAGCATCTTTAATACCTGGGATATTTTTAATTTTATTTAAAACTTCATTAGCAAGTTCATCTAGTTTGTTCAAATCATCACCATAAATTTTTACAGCATTAGAAGCTTTAAATCCGGCTACCGATTCGGCAACGTTGTCAATTACTGGCTGAGAGTAATTGTATGTGATTCCCTGATGCACTTTGAGTTTATTATCCATTTCATTAATTAGTTCATCCATAGAAATTTTTCGTTTCCATTCGGCTTTTGGTAATAGATCAACTTGAAGCTGGATAAATCCAAAACCATTCGGATCGGTTCCATCGTTGCTTCGTCCAGTTTGAGACAAAACTTTTTTGACTTCAGGAAAGGTCTCTAAATCTTTGCGAATTATGGCTGCCGTTTTAACACTTTCTGGAAGTGAAGTACTCATTGGTAATTCTGCCGTAACCCATAAAGCTCCTTCGTTTAATTGTGGTAAAAATTCTGTTCCTAAGAAACCTGCAGAAAAGAAAACGGCGGCTAGTAATCCTAATGAAGCAATTAATGTTTGTACTTTATGTCTAAATGTCCATTTAAAACCTTTACCAACAATTCTATCCCAAAAGTTCACAAAAGGATTATGTTTCTCTTTTACATTTTTATTCAATAAAATATGTGAAAGAACTGGAACTAAAGTCAAGGTAAAAATAAGTGCTCCCAATAATGCGAAACCTAATGTAAAGGCTAGGGGAGAGAACATTTTTCCTTCTACTTTTTGAAAGGAAAAAATTGGAAGTAACGCTGTAATAATGATAAGTTTCGAGAAGAAAATAGCTTTACCCATTTCTGTTCCCGTTTTTTTGATCAAACTTCCTTTTGCAATTTTATTAAATTTCTCCATTCCCAGCTGGTGCGCTCGATGGTCTAAAACTACAAACAGACCTTCAACCATTACGACAGCTCCGTCAATAATAATTCCGAAATCGACCGCACCTAAGCTTAATAAGTTGGCGCTCATTCCCATCATTTTAAGACACAAGAATGCAAATAATAATGAGAGCGGAATAACAATAGAAACGGTAAAAGTAGTTCTCCAGTCGGCCATAAAAAGAAATACGACAACAGTAACCAAAATAATACCTTCAAATAAATTGTGCATTACGGTTTCGGTCGTAAAATTCATCAGATTATCACGATCGTAAAAAGTTTCTATTTTTATGTCTTTCGGTAAAACATTATCATTAAGGTCTTTTATTTTTGCTTTTATTAAGGCAAGAGTTTCCTGTGGGTTTTCGCCTTTACGCATGACAACAATTCCTTCGACAGCATCATCATTATCTCCAATACCAGTTTGTCCAACTCTTGGCATTGAGCTTTCGTAAACATCAGCTAAATTTTTAACTAAAATTGGATTCCCTCCAGCATCATCAACAATAATGTTTCCAATATCTTCTTTTGACTTTAATAAACCGACACCGCGTACAACAAAAGCTTGTCCGTTTTTCTCAATAACATCGCCACCAACATTTAAGTTGCCGGCATTTACTGCGTTGTAAACTTGTAAAGGTGTAATGTTGTATTTTGCCAATTTTATAGGATCAACTCCAACTTCATAAGTTTTTGTCTGACCTCCAAAAACGTTTAGATCGGCAACACCAGGAAGAGAACGTAATTGTTTGTCAATAACCCAGTTTTGGTAAGTTAATAATTCTCTACTGTCTCTGCTGTTACTTTTTACAATATATCTAAATATTTCTCCCGTTGGACCATAAGGAGGCTGAACATCTGGTTCGACATCATCTGGAAGAGAAACATTTTTAAGTAAATTGTTTACCTGAAAACGAGCAAAAGTATCATCAACTCCATCATCAAAAATAATTTTGATAACCGATAATCCAAACATAGTAATACTTCTAACGCTTGTTTTTTTCTGAACAGAGTTCATCGAAATTTCGATTGGAGAAGTAACAAAACGCTCTACTTCTTCTGCACTTTTTCCGTTCCATTGCGTAATAATAATGATTTGCGTATTGGTAACGTCAGGAAAGGCATCGATAGGCATGTTTTTGAAAGAAATAAATCCTGCAACAGCTAATATTCCCACCCAGAAAAAGGTAAACGCTTTATTCTTAAGGGAAAAAGCAATAATGTTTCTTATGAATTTGTTCATTTTAAAAAGTATTTTTAATGATGAATTTTATTATTTAATTTATAATGCTTCATTTTTAAGCATAAATATTTTTATTGGTATTAGAATTCTGTATGAAAGCGTATCGCTAAAAACTGAACTGGTCCTCGATCTTTGTTGTATGCTGGATTCATTGCAAATTGATAATCTGGAGAAAGTGTGATTTTGGTATTGGGAACTAGAAAGGAATAAAAAACCTCTACGATTTGTTCTGTTCCGTAATTTAAAGTCCCGTCTCCAATCATAAATCCATTACCGCCCAGTTTTTGATATTCTTTATGTGGTCCAGATAATCCGTTGGCAACTATTGCAACACCTCCGAAATCATCTTTTCGGTTCCACATTTTTCCTTTTAGATTAATGCCTAATTGTGCCGATTTATCAATTTCTGTAAATGCCCATGTTTCATTTTCACCATCGTTATAACTTATTCTCGCAAAAAGCCCCCAATTGTCGCCATGGGTATAATCCATGTTTAAACCAATTCCGTATTTGGTGCGGCCACTTTGTCTTGTGCTTTTTATATCTGGAATAGTAGTGAAACTAGAATTTGCTTCGTCGTAATTTCCCATTCCTGCCATATTTCGAAATCCTAATAATTTAATGTTACTGGTATCATTGTTTTTAAAAACAATCTGTTTCTCGATTTCTACATTGATGGCATTAGAATCTTTAAAATTAAACTCGACATTTGGTCCGTTGGCATAAGTTGGTATGGCACTTAAACATGCTCTTATTTGCCAGCTGTCAAATTGATAATTTGCATACAATCCGTCTGTGTATCCTCTCGTATTTGCCGCATAATCCCAAGCGCCGTAAGTCATAAGTGACCAGTTTAAAAATTGAGTTCTGGGATCATGAGAATAGCTATTATTGTCGAAATAGTCTGATAATCCAAATTTTCCAAAGACCAATTGCAATGATTTGTTGTTTTTAAACTGAAACTTTTGCTCTAAAAGCATTCTTGCTACATAAACCACTGGTTTTGCATCTCCAATTCTAAATGTTTCTCCATTAGGAAAACCTCCCAATCCTCTGGCTTGTGACAAACCTTGTCCGCCTGACATTTCAGGATTAAAAGTGGCGGTAGCTCCTTTCCAAAGCGGAAGATCAAAAAATAGGGTAGATGTTAACGATAAAGCGCCTTCTTCTTTTGGATCCATACTATTTGTTCCTGAATAATCAGCGTGAAAATCTGGATGATATTGATATATAGATGTCATTTGAAATCTCAGGCTATATTTTCGTATCGAATCAGCTTCTTGTGAAAATGAAAACACTGAGATGAATAACATTGCAAAAGTCAATATGTTTACAGATTTCCTCATTTCATTTACTCATTTAATGCACGATAAATAAATAACTGATTATTGGTAATGACTTTTTCGTTTTCTTTTAATCCGTTAGAAATGTATGTTGTATCTCCTACAACTCTGTATACATCAACTTGTCTGGTTTCAATATTGTTACGATCTTTAAAAATCATGACAAAATTTTTGCTTTTGTCAAATACAATAGCCTTACTAGGTATGGCTATCATAGATTGGTTTTCATTAAAAGACAATTTGATATTCGCATTCATATCTGGCTTAAGCATATAATCTGGATTATTCAGCTTAATTCTGGCTTGCATGGCTTTTGTTTCAGGATCAATTACATTGTATATTTTATCCACTTTTCCGTGAAATGTTTTATCAGGATAACTCAATGTGGTTACAGAAGCGCTAGTTCCTAATTTTACCTTGTTAATATCAATTTCATTAATATTAGCCATTGCCCAAACTTCACTGATTTCTGCAATATCAAATATGTTTTCAGAACGGTCATTTCGTAAAAGCATGTCTTGATTAATGCTTTTCTGAATAATAAAACCACTTATGGGAGCCGTTACTTCATAAATAGATCCAGCCTTGATATTATAAATTTTATACGTTTCCTGAATTTTGCTTAATTGTGACTGTGCTTTATTTACTTCAGATTTTGCTTGCAGCACATCGCTTTCAGAATTTAGTTTTCCGTCAAATAATTCCTGAGCAACTTTCAAATTATTCTTAGCTACAAGCAAATCGCTTTTTGCATCGATAGATTGTTTTTCAAAATCGGCAACATCGGTACTTTTTATAGTAGCCAAAACTTGCCCTTTCTTAACATAATCACCAAGCTCAACATTTACTTTCATTACATTTCCGCCAACTAACGGATAAACGTCAATCATTTTATTATTGTCAGCTGTAATTTTTCCGTAAAAGCTAAGTTCATTTTTTAGTGGTTCTGTTACCGCCTCGGCTGTTGTTGTAGTTTTTAACATCGCATCACTTAAAACAAAAGACGAATTTGTTTCTGGATTTTCAACTTCTTTTTTGCAGCTTGTAAGAGATAAACCAGCTAATGCAATTCCGATGAATAATATATGTTTCATTTTCTGTAATTTTTTAAAATAAATCTTTGTTGATGGTACTATTTAATTCTTCGCCAGCGATTACTACTTTTTTCTTTAATTCATTTAGCTGAATTATTGCCTGATTGTAGCTTTCCATGAAATCTGTAAATTCTAAAAGGCTTACATTTCGTTTTTGGAAATTGGTTAGCATCCCATTATATACTGCCTCAAAATCTGAATTTACGGTTGGTTTTATAACCGCATAATTTTGTCTTGATTCATCCCATTTTGTCCATGCAGAAGTAATTTCAGTTTGCAATTGCAGTTCAAAATTTTGTTTATCTATTTTGGATTGTTCTAAAATGGTTTGGGCATATTTGATGTTTCCTTTGTTTTTATTCCAAAGAGGCAAAGGAATTCCAACGGTTAAATTTGCTTCATTGTTAAAAGCACCGCTTCGCTGATCATAATTTGCTCCTAAAGTAACATCTGGCACAGAAAGCGATTTTTGCCATTTTACATTTAGCTCGTTGGCATCTATTTCTTTTTGTTTGGCTAAATAGTCAGGACGATTTGCAATAGCTTGTTCTTCAAAGCTTTTAAGATCAAATTCTATTACTTTTAAGTATTTATTCGAATCATCTTTACTTACAACAGGAATCACGTTTTCAGTTTCATTTAAAAGTAATTTTAAATTAGCCTGTTCTTCTATATTGTTATTGATAACTTCTAGACGTTCGTTTTTAAAATTGAGATACAATGACTGCAGACGAACCACATCTTTTAGGGGGATGTTTCCTTTTTGAGCTTGTATAGAGTAAGAGTTAATCAAGTTTTCTATATGAGCCAACTGCTTATCTGTATTCTCAAGATTTTTAGTGTTGTAATACACTGTATAGAAGCTTTTGCGTAATTGTAATTTTAATGTACGAAGCAAATCATTAAATTGAAGTTCGGCTAGCTTTTCATTAGCTTGTGCTAGTTTCACTTCATTGCGTTTTTTACCACCAAGATAGATTAGCTGCTCAACCGCGAATACTTTCTGCCCATCTTTTCCAATGTCAAAAAACTTATCTCGTTCAGGATTGTACGCATTCAATTCTGCCGAAAGTGTTGGGTTGTCCCAAATACGAGCTTGAATCGTTAGTGCTTTCGAGGCATCAATATTATATTGAGATGCCAGTAAAAATAGATTCTTTTTTAAGAATTGGCTTTCGCAGTCTTGAAGAGTGACTGTTTTCTGAGCCATAACTACCTGATTGAAGAATGCAAGTAGCAAGAATGCATATAGTTTTTTCATTGTATCAAATTTATTTTATACAAATATGCTATTGGCCGACTTTAAGACACCTTAAAATCTACCTTAAAAATAGCTTAAAATAAATTATCTACGAAAAATAATACAAAATAAATTTATGTTATTACTTGGAATGCTGTAAGTTATATAAGAATTGTGAAGATTTAAGATACGGTTTACAATACGCAGACCCAATCCAAATCCTGTAATTCCTTTAGAATTTTCGCCACGCATAAAGGGCTGAAAAAGATTTTTCTGTTCGATATCGTTTAAAGTCGAACCAGAATTTGAAATTGATAAATGCAACAAACCATTTTTAGTATTTATTTTTACTTGAGCCTGCTTGTTATCAGAATAAATATAGGCGTTCTTTAAAACATTTGTGATGGCAATTTCCAAAAGGTTTTTGTTGCAATTAATTTCTAATGCAGTATCAAGATCTTCACTTTCTTCCATTTCAAATAGAATAATAAAATCAGGATATGTTTTGTTGATCTTCTCAATTGAAGAAAACAAAATTTCATCTATGCGCTGAATTTCACTATAGTCTGCATTTCGATTATCGATTTTTGAAAGAATCAATAGGGAATTTATTAACTCAGTCAAATGATTAACATCGGCTAATATAGTATTTAAGAAAGACTTGGTGTTGGGTTTGGTTTCTGGATCGGCAATGGCATTCTCAATTTGTGAAGTTATTCTCGAAAGCGGTGTCCTCAGTTCATGTGAGGCGTGAGCTGTAAATTCTTTCTGTTTTTGATACGAAATTTCAATCCGATCCATCATAAAATTAAATTCACCAGCAATAAGATCAATTTCGTCTTTACTGCTTTTAGATTCAATTCTGGTATCAAGATTGTTTTCGTTGATGTTTTTTATCTTCTGATGAAAAGTATTTAAAGGATTCATGGCCTTTCTCACCATAAATGAAGTTAATAGCCAACAGATTGTGGTAAAAAAGATATATGAAATGACCAAAGTATATCGTAAGAAAAGCAGTTTTCGGTTTCCATAATCATCTGTAGCAGAAATTAAAGCATAAAAATCTTTATCATTGGTATCATAGAAAACACCGTAAACTTCGTAATTGCCTTGCTGCTTAAAAAAGGTTTTGTTCTTTTTAAGATATTTTAAATCATCAATAGACCAATTGATTTTAGCGTCGTCAATGCTGCTGTAAATCAACTTATAATTAGAATCAAAAACCAAGGTTTTTTCATCATACAATTTATTAATAGAATTTTGATCTATAATTTTTAAAAGCTGATTGTCAACCTGCTTTACGTTTACTAATAATTTGATATTTGATAACGCTTTGATTTCTAATCGATCCCGAAATTCTTCTTTTCTGTAATTGGAGTATAAAATGAATATCACTGTAGAAGCCAATCCAAAAAGAATGGTAAACAGTAAACTTACTAAAAGTGATATTCTATTTTTTAATGTCATTCCTGATCGCTTAAATAATATCCGTAGCCGACTTTGGTTCTGAGAAGTTTTATTTCATGTTCTTTATCAATCTTTTTTCTTAAAAAATTAATATAAACCTCAATTGTATTCTGATTGGTTTCGATATGATAATCCCAAAGTTTCTCTGCTATAAATTGTTTCGAAAGCACTTTCCCTTTGGCATGAGCTAAAATCAAAATCAGTTTAAATTCTTTTGGAGTAAGTTTAATTTCCTCTCCGGCCCTAAAAACTTTCATATCTTCCTCTAAGATTTCTAAATCTTTAATGGCTATTTTACTTTCTGTGTGTTGCGGAACTTCTTTCCTTCTTAAAAGTGATTGTACACGCGCATACAATTCATCAAAATGAAATGGTTTTACTAGATAATCATCAGCACCATTATCAAAAGAAGACAATTTATCTTCAATTTCGCTAAAAGCGGTAAGCATTATAATTGGTGTTTTTTTATCGGTTTCTCGAATACCTTTACAAACATCAATTCCATTTAAACCAGGAACATTGATATCAAGGATAATCAGATCATATTCATACGGGAAATACTTTTTCAGAAGAAGAGAACCATCATAATAAGGAACACACTCAAATTCCTTTGAAGTAAAGAATGCCGAGATTTCTTTAGATAGAGTAAAATCGTCTTCGAGCAGTAATATTTTCATGTGTAATTATATTATTTGTAAATCCGATTGAATAAATTCAAATCGGATTTACATTAAAAGTATATTATTTAAAATAAGAGAAAGTCTCGTTGTTCTCAATTTTCAACAAAGCTTCATAAATGAGCTGAATCACATTTTCAACATCATCTCTATGAACCATTTCTACAGTAGTGTGCATGTATCTTAACGGAAGGGAGATTAAAGCAGATGGCACACCACCATTGCTATATGCAAAGGCGTCGGTATCTGTACCTGTTGCACGCGAAGTAGCATGTCTCTGAAACGGAATTTTGTTTTCTTCTGCAGTATCTACAATCAAATCACGCAGCTTATTTTGGATCGCGGGAGAATATCCAATAACAGGACCTTTTCCCATTTTTAGATCACCTTCAACTTTTTTATCGATCATTGGAGTAGTAGTGTCATGACATACATCAGTCACAATTGCCACATTTGGCTTGATTCGGTGAGCAATCATTTCAGCTCCACGAAGGCCAATTTCTTCCTGAACAGAATTTACAATATATAGACCAAACGGAAGCTCTTTTTTGTTCTCATGTAACAAACGCGCAACTTCGGCAATCATAAAACCACCCATTCTGTTGTCAATAGCGCGGCACACAAATTTATTTTCATTCAAAATCATAAATTCGTCGGGATATGTAATTACACATCCTACATGAACACCTAATGCTTCGACTTGTTCTTTATTTTCACATCCTAAATCAATAAAGATATTGCTTAATTTAGGAATCTCTTCCTTGTCACGTAAACGAGTATGAATTGCTGGCCATCCAAAAACGCCTTTTACAATTCCTTTTTTTGTATGAATGTTAACTCTTTTTGAAGGAGCAATCTGATGGTCAGAACCTCCATTTCGTATTACATATATTAAACCATCCTCAGTAATATAGTTTACATACCATGAAATTTCATCAGCATGTCCTTCAATTACAACTTTATAAGGAGCATCCGGGTTAATTACCCCAACAGCTGTACCATAAGTATCTGTAATAAAAGTATCTACATAAGGTTTTAAGTAATTCATCCAAAGTTTTTGCCCTTCACTTTCGTAACCTGTTGGAGAAGCGTTATTTAGGTAGCTTTCTAGAAAAGCTATAGAAGTATCATTTAAGATCGATTTCGTGCTCATAAAAATATTTTTCCGCTAAAATATAAATTTGGTATCAGAGTTGTGTATAAATATATAATTTTACACTTTAATTATGATTCAATGAGACTAACCACCTTTTTATTTATACTACTAGTTTGTTTTTCTTCTAAAGCCCAAGTTACTCCAAAAGAGAACGAACAAATGGGATATATATTAACTGAGAAAGATTCTATTTTAAGCGATACAATTCAGCTTCCCGAAATCATCATTTCAAAAGGACAGAAGATGAGTCCAGAAGAAATGAAACAATTTCAAATTCTTCAAAATAGAGTCTATAAAGTATATCCTTATGCAAAACTAGCTTCAGAACGATTAACTGCTTTGAATAATGGAATGGCTCGTTTAAAAACAAGTCGCGAAAAAAAGAAGTACTTTAAAATTGTAGAAGATTATTTGAACAATGAATTCGAGGAAAGACTAAAAAAACTATCAAGAAAACAAGGGCAGATTTTAGTAAAACTAGTTCATCGTCAAACAGGAATCACGACCTATGAGTTGATAAAAACACTAAAAAGCGGATTCAAAGCCTTTGTATCGAATACAACAGCCAATTTGTTTGACATTAGTCTGAAAGAAGAGTACAAGCCTTATGATGTAAATGAAGACTATTTGATAGAAACCATTTTGGTTAGAGCGTTCGAATCTGGTCGATTGGTGAATCAGCGACCATCGCATCCTATAGATTATGAAGATTTATCAGAGAAGTGGCAGCAAAAAGCAAAAGAGCTTAAAAAGTAATTCTATTTATAATATATAGTATACAACCCGATAGGTTTTCAAAACCTCTCGGGTTTATTTTTTTATGTATACATATATATGTATAGAATAAATTAAAATCCAATTCGCCGTAGAGACACACAGCAGTGCATCTTGCGCGCTATGTATATTTAATATATAATGCTTGGTTGAGGGAAGCCGAAGCCTTCTGAGTTTGGAATTTGAGTTTTAAGATTTGGAATTTGTTTTTAATATGGAGCTATTTCCCGCTATCCGCTCCAATCTTCTGCTTTTTAAAGAAAAAAGCAGAAGGATTTCCGCTTCTATCGGGGCTAGGGCATGAGTTTTCAGAAGGAAAAAGGAGAAAACTTTAAGACCTGGCGTTTTTTCGGGATTAAAAGTATGGCAAAAAAAAGCATAGAAGATAAAAATCCGCAAAAATGGGAGAGGAAAGATGGCTTAAAATAGAGAAAAAACAAAGGACTTCAGAAAAACCTTACAATGTTTAAAAAAAAGTCGGTCTGTAAACCATCCGTTATCAGTGCGTTAAGAAAAAAGGCGAAAAAAGATCAAAAAAACCGGGTAAAAAAGCTTGGAAAAGCGGAAAAAGGTTCTACTTTTGCACCCGCAACAGCGAAGGCGTTCATCGAAATACCGGCAGGAAGGAAGGATCTGAAGAAAAGAAATTTTCAGAAAAAAAAAGATTCGGAAAAGCTTGCGGGATTCGGAAATGCTTTCTACATTTGCACCCCGCAAAACACGGAAAGTTCATTGATAGATTGGAAGAAGAATTGAGAGAATGAGGCGAAAAAAAAAGCTTCAAATTTTTTTAAGTTTTTCTTGCAGGAAACAAAAAGAAGTTTTAGTTTTGCACCCGCTTTGAGAGATAGGCGAAAGACAAAGAAATTACGTTCGTAGACATATTGAATTGACAGCCGTCCCGATTG